>CACXIM010000024.1 GCA_902767725.1 uncultured Bacteroidia bacterium
CACTTCGCCGTCGATGGGCTTGTAGTACACCTTCACATACGCCACGTCGCGCAGGTAGTCGATATGCCCCACCTCCACCTTAGAGATGTCGAGGCCCGTGCGCTCGATGAGATCGGCCTTCAGGTCTTCCTCCTTGCCATGCTTGGTGTTCTCGATGCGGTCGTACAAGATAATCTTCGTGGCCGTGTGTTTCAGCAGCTTCGTACCGTCGAGCAGCCAGATGATCACCACCGTCAGCAAGTTGACCATGAGCAGTTCCGAATAACTCGTCGAGAGTGCCATGCCATTGACGATACTCAGTCCCATCACCACAAAGAGATAAGTCATTTCACGAATTTTAATCGTCTCCGTTCGGTAACGTATCATGCCAAAGATGGCAAAGAGGCCGAGGGCGTAGGCGATGTTCATCTTCATGTTCTCCATCAGGGAGATGATGAGGAAGATGACCACGGCAAACATGAGGAAGGTGAAATAATAGTCCTTGCGGTTGGCTTTCTTGTAATAGAAGCAGTGGATGATGACCCAGCAGACGAGGAAGTTGAACACGAAGCGGATCAAGGTCGTCCACAGGCTCTGGGCGTCGAAGAGCGGTACACCGAGGAAGTCCATGGCCGAGGCATCGCCTCCAAACTCGCGCGCAATGTCAGGATCAAAGTCCTGCATGTTGATTTGTAGTAGGTTCATATTGTTGATCGTTGTTTGTTTAATTGTTTAATTGTTGGCTATCAGCATTCAGCCTTCAGCAATCAGCTCAGGTCCTGCCAAGCTGACGGCTGATGGCTGATAGCTGACGGCTTTTAGTTTTTCAATTCTACGTAACTTCTTCTTAAACCGGTTCTGCTTCACCTCGGGGCGGGTCAGGCAGGTGCCAATGCAATATTTACTAACCTTGAAAGGCCTGATTCTCAGTTCAAAGAGCACATCCTTCAGCAACGAATGGGCGCGACCGTCCTGCTTGAGTTCCATCACGGCGAGAGGCGCCATCGAGGCGGTGTTGCCGTTGCGGAGGTTTTCGAAGCGAAGGTTGCAGTCGATGGTGACACGCTCTGTCTTTTCGTAGTTCACCAAGGTGAAACGGTCGAAGATGGTGACCAGATGCGGGCTCAGCGATTCCACTGGATAAGGTTGTTTCTTGGCCAAAAACTCCACTGCCTCGGGATTATCAAGAATGTTGGCAATCGGCTCCACCTCGATGCGTTTCTTCTTCGTGCGTCCCTTGTTGTTCTTATGTTTCACCTCGCAGAAGGTCAGGTGGGAGTCGACGTAGGTCCGCACCCGCACCTTGTCGCGCACCAGATGGCGGTCGTGGTGGATGAGATACATCGTCAGCTCGGGCGTGTCGTAATACACCGTGCTGTAGGGCGACAGGCGGTTGCCCTCCACCTCCTGGGCGTAATAGCTGTTGCGGATTCCCAACAAAATGGCGCGAAGCTGATCTTCCGTCACGACATATTTGGTGTCGATGCGGTTCATCAGCTTCACGGCGCTCATCTCATCCAAGGTGATGGGCTTCATGCCTTGCACTATGTCGAGAATCTCCTCCACAGGTCTTATTTCGGGACGTACTCGTAGGTCTTCACCGACTCCAGCTTGCCATTCGGATAATAGTTCTTCTTGATTCTCGACACCTTGTCGCGGTCGTTGTATTCAATCTCACGCACCACCTTGGCCGTGATGTCGCTGTCTTTGGGATACTCGAATACGATGCGCCACTTCTGACCATAGCTGGCATATTCGATCTCCTCAATCTTACGGCCCAATTCGTCGTAGGTCGTCACACGGTCGAGGAAGGCACGCTTGTCGCCTGCCGCCGTGTTCCATTCTTTCAGCACCATACCTTTGCGGTTCTCACGCTTCTGGATTGTGCTCTCTGAGACCGACTGGGCGAAGCAGCTGACACTGAGCGTCACAAACGCAACTAAAACCAATAGCTTTTTCATATTACGTCGTATTTCAATTAAAAGATTCATTTTTGGTTTCCCCTTCGAGGAATGGAGAACATCATGTTTTGTAAACCGCGGCGGCCTATAGTTTCTACCTTTCGTATGTTTTTCTGCCGCCGCTAAAATGATATAGGATTACTCCATTCCCGAAGGGAATCTTATTCTTTACACATTGATAATTATTTCATACTGTTCAGGGATCTCGTAAATCTTTCCTGCCTCCTCCACCACGATGCTTTGGAAGACGAAGTCAGGCACCTCATTGAAGTCTTGGGTGACGGTATAAACCTCATACTCGCCAGGTTGCAATTTCTGGAAAGCGAAATAGCCGTCGGGACCTACGCGGGTGTCATCGAAGGGGATGTCCTCTCCCACCCTACGAATGTAGACACGATGTTCGTATGCCCAGCCTTCGCCGCGGTAGCTGCCATTGTGGTAATAAGTGGCATGCACACGACCTTTCACCACCGAAGTTCCGTATGCCTTACCATCGTGAATGTAAAGCATTGGTACTTTTGCCACCGCGCCACGTTGCAGTTCCACCGTCTCGCTCACCGCCACTTTCTCACCCGAAGGCAAGGTGCTATAGGCGAACACGGTATACTCGCCAGGACGCAGATACTCAAACTGATACATGCCTTCGGCATTGGTCTCCACATCGTCGCCAAAAAAGGCTTCGTTGCCATAGATAATGAAAACGTCGGTCTTGGCTGCCGCCATGGTATCGGGAGTCAAAGTGTAGTCATCGTCGGGATGATGCACCAGCTTCACGAAGCCCTGCACCGTACCTGTACCGCCTTCACCGGGACCTTTGTTGCATGAAGGCAGTAACAATGCCATCACCAAGAGAGTCAATAACAAATGAAAGGTTTTCTTCATATTCATCAAAAATTAAAGTTTGCAAAGATAGTTATTCAACGCAATACCAATAATATTATTATCCAATTTTAGTGCCAAAGTCACTGATGTTGCCGCATACCTTTTTCAGCACACTGACAAAAGTATTCAAGTCGTCCTCCGAAATGCCATCGATGGCTTTGTTCATCGTGTCGATGGCCAGCTGCTTGGTGGAGTCCTTGAGTGCCATGCCCTCTTTGGTCACGACGATGTTGTTCACGCGGCGGTCATCCTTCGAAACCGAGCGAGTGACAAGGCCTTTCTTCTCCAGGTTGTCGATGAATTGTGTCACTGAGTTCTTGTCCTTCTGGATGATGAAGGCGATGGCCTGCTGGGTAAGCGTGCCTTCGTTCCAAAGCGCATCCATGACGAGATATTGCTCACCCGTCAGATTCACATTGTTCTTCTTAAATACCTCGGCAAGGTACTTCTTGAGTCTGCAGTTCAGGATGTTGACGTAGACGCCAACTTGTTTCACGAGTATCATATTATCACATTTTTGGGATTATCACAAATTTTGAAAGTGCAATAATACGAAAAATATGGATTATGGATTGTCTCTAACCGAAATAATCCGAAAAAAAAATTCGGAATCCTTCTAATCCGTTCGGTTAGAGAAAAAAGGCACCGCCTGCAATTGACGATGCCTTTACAAATCTTGGATCTGCTACAACTTACTCGATGCGCATATTAGGCACCTCTGTTCCGTCATAGTAACCCTTGTCGAGCTTCTGACGCACTTCGGCGAAGGCGTTCAACGTGTAGTTGACGTCGTCCATGGTGTGGGCAGCCGTCGGGATGATGCGGAAGATGATCATGCCCTTGGGAATGACGGGATAGGTGATGACCGAGCAGAAGATTTTGTAGTTCTCGCGCAGGTCCATGGCAATGTTGGTGGCTTGCACCACGTCGCCCTGCACGTGCACCGGCGTCACGCAAGCCTCTGCCGGACCGATGTCGAAACCGAGGTCGCGGAAACCCTTCTGCAAAGCGCGGGTCACCTTCCACAGCTGGGCACGAAGGGCGTCGCCCTCGGCGCTGCGGATGATCTCGAGACGCTTCTCACAGCCTTCCACGATGGCCAGCGGCAAGCTCTTGGCATACATCTGCGAACGCATGTTATAGCGCAGATACTCAATCACATACTTCGGACCAGCCACGAAGCCACCGATGATAGCCATAGCCTTGGCGTAGGCACCAATGTAGATGTCGATGTCGTCCATCACATTGAAATGTTCTGACGTACCGCGACCCGTCGGGCCCATCACGCCGAAGCCGTGGGCATCATCGATAAGGATGCGGAAACTGTATTTCTTCTTCAAGGCCACGATGCCGGCGAGGTCGCCCAAAGCACCCGTCATGCCATACACACCCTCGGTGATGACAAGGATGCCGCCACCCGTCTTGGCCACCACCTCAGTAGCGACCTTCAGCTTCTTCTCAAGGTCTTCCATGTTGTTGTGGCGGTATTTATACTTGTTACCGATGTGCAAGCGAATGCCATCGAGCAGGCAAGCGTGGGCCTCGTTGTCGTAGACAATGACATCGTGCGGGCTGGTCAAGGTATCGATAGTCGACACAATGCCTTGATAACCAAAGTTGAACAGATAGGCGGCTTCCTTCTTCTCGAAGTCAGCCAGCTCATGCTCGAAATGCTCGTGCATGCGGGTGTGGCCTGTCATCATGCGTGCACCCATAGGAGCAGCGAGGCCATATTTGGCAGCGGCTTCGGCATCCACGCGACGGATCTCAGGGTGGTTGGCCAAGCCCAGATAGTTGTTCAAGCTCCAGCAGAGCACCTCCCTGCCATTAAAAGTCATGCGCGGTCCCAATTCACCTTCCAGACGCGGGAATGCGAAATAACCATCGGCGCGTTCGCGGTATTGCCCAATCGGGCCACCGGAATCCTTTGATATTCTTTCAAAAATGTCCATTTTATTAGTTTGTAGTTGTTCAGTTATCCAGTTGTTCAGTTAAGGTCCCTGAGCCTGTCGAAGGGCCGACCCGACATCAAGGTTTTGCGAGCCACAAAATTAGTAAATATATTGATTATCCCAACATGAAGGAATTATTTTTATCTTTGCAGCGTATTCGACGATGGCCAATGGCTTATGGCCGATGGCAGTCTCCACTGAATACGAGTGGGCTGCTATAGGCCATAGTCATAAGCCATCGTTAAAAAGGAACCTTATGTTACACCTCAAAAACAAAACCTCCCTCGTCACAGGCGGAGGCACAGGCATCGGGCAGAGCATCGCCCTGCATCTGGCGCAAGAAGGCTGTCACCTCGTCCTCACTGGACTGGGCATCGACGACCTCAACAAGACCAAGGAGATGTGTGAGAAATATGGTGTGAAAGCATACGCCACCGAGACGCAACTCGACGACTACGCTTCCATTGACCGGCTTTACGACTATGTGATGGAGCAAGGCCTGAGCATCGACCTCTTCGTGCTCAACGCAGGAATCTCGCAACGCGAGAAGGCCCTAGACACCGACATCAGCGTGGACGAAAAAATCCTGAAAATCGACTTCCTCAGTGGAGTCTATCTCGTGAAAAAGTTCAAGGAGATGATACTCGCCAAGGAGCACGTGCAGTTCAGCGTGACCACTTCGCTATCTGGCTTGTTCGGCTTCCCGCTGCGTTCGGCCTATTGCGCCGCCAAGCATGCACTTTTTGGCTTCTACGAGTCCTTGGAGCTCGAGTACGACAACATCAACGTCACCTTCCTCATCCCTGGGCGCATCAACACGCAAATCAGCAAGAGTGCCCTGCATGGCGATGGCACTGCCCATGCCAAGATGGACGCGGGCCAAGCCAACGGCCTCAGCGTGGAAAAATGCGGCCAAATCGCCGTGCGTGCCATCAAACGGCAAAAGCACCGCAAACTCATTGGGCGGACTGAACTGCTGATGGCGTATATACATAAATATTGCTTACCTTTGTATTATAAATTATCTAGGAAAATATCGGCAACATGACGCCTCGGCGTCACTGCGAGGCACGAAGCAGTCTAGGCATAAAACTGACAGATATCACTCTAGATTGCTTCGTCGTTCCTCCTCGCAATGACGCGAAGCGACAACAAAGACTAATCATCATGAAAGAAAAAATCATCTGCGGCATACAGCAAGTGGGCATTGGAGTCAATGACTTCGTGGAAGCCTGGAAATGGTATTACGACAACTTCGGCTTTGAGGTCAAGATCGTCGACGACGAAGGCGTGGCCGAGCGCATGCTCCCTTACACAGGCGGCAAGCCCCAACCCCGCCGTTCGGGCATCGCTGTCAACATTCGCGGCGGCGGCGGCTTCGAGATCTGGCAACCCAAAGGACGTGAACTCAACTACCTGAAAGAGCCCGTCAAATTAGGCGACTTGGGCATCCTCATCGCCAAGGTGAAGACCCCTGACATTGAGGTTGCTTACAACACCTTTATTAATAAAGGCCTCGATGTCATCAGTCCCGTCATGACCTCACCTGCCGGACAAAAGGAGTTCTTCATGAAAGACCCATACGGCAACGTTTTCCAGCTGGAACAAGATGACTATGTCTTCATTGACGAGAAAAAGACCACGGGCGGTGCCAACGGCGCTGTTATCGGCGTCAGCAACATCGACCGTTCCCTTCCCTTCTATACGAAATTACTGGAATACGACAAGGTGGTCTTCGACCAAACCGGCGTCTTTGAAGATCTCGAAGCCATCGAAGGCGGCAAAGGCACTCTGCGCCGTGTCATCTTGGAACGTTCCAAGCCCATCGAAGGGCCATTGAGCCGCATCATGGGCACCTCGCATCTTGAGCTTATCCAAAGCATCGAAGCCCCTGGCAAGAAACTCTATGAAGGCCGCTATTGGGGAGACCCGGGCTACATCCACCTATGCTTCGACGTACGCCACATGGATGCCGTTAAGGAGCAGACCGAAGCCATGGGGCATCCCTTTGTGTGCGACAGCGGCGCCGACTTCGGCATGGGTGATGCCAACGGCCATTTCACCTACGTGGAAGACCCAGACGGCACCCTTATCGAATTCGTCGAGACTTATAAGATTCCCATTGCGAAGAAGTTTGGCCTCTACCTCAACCTCGCCAACAAAGACGACCGCAAGCCCTTGGGCATCCTCAAGCTGCTTCGTTTCGCCAAGGTCAAGCGCGAGAGCATCAAATAACAACAAAAACAGCCGGCTCATCGAGTCGGCTGTTTCGTTGATTCGGATTTCAACAATCCTTATTTGGTGATGCCCAATTTGGCTTTCACATCCTTGGTGCAATCAACGGCATTGTCGCCCACATAGACGGCAGCACCCGTAGCCAGGTCGAGGACGTAAGTGTAGCCCTTTTCCTTACCCACCGTATTGATGGCATTCTGGATCTTGTCGAGGATAGGCTTCAACAGCTCGGCACGCTTGCTTTCAAACTCATTCTCTGCATTCACTTGGAACTGTTGGATACGGGTTTGGAGGTCGACGATCTCCTTTTCCTTCGACTGCTTCACCAGATTCGACATGGTAGCCTGGTTAGCTTCATAATCCTGCATCTTGGTCTGATATTCCTTGGCCATGGTCTCGAGCTGGCTCTGCAACTCACCATAGTACTTCTCCAAGCTCTTCTCTGCCTTGGCCTTGTCAGGCATGGCATCAAGGATCTCAGCCGTGTTAACGTGTGCAATCTTCACTTGGGCATTGGCCACTCCACTCATCATGAAGAGTGCCACACCCAGAAACAAAACTCTGAATACTCTTTTCATTTTATTGACTTTTAATAATTTATCTAATTTTTGATTCGCTAACGAGCCGCAAAGATACGAAATCCTTTGGATTAGACTCACCAAAGTGAGTCAATAATTTGCGTCCCTTCCCGATTAATTCGTTATTTCTTGGTTTTAACAGGAACTGTTTTAGTATTACCCGAAGTAGTGCCTTTGTTTCCACTTCCACTTGTGGTGCCACTCTTGGTTGTAGTGCTCTTAGTGCCTCCAGCAGGGGCGGCAGTGGCTTTACGGCGGTTTTCACGACGCACCGTTTGCATGACGTTGCCGAGTTGGTCGAGCACGTCGTCGCTTACGTCGTTCTTGTCGCTGGCATAGAGCACCGAAGTTCCCGAAGCCAAGTCAAGGATGAAGGCGTAGTTTTTGGCTTGGGCCAATTCCTTCATGGCCGTGTAGACCTTCTCCTGGATGGGTTGGATGAGTTCTGTACGTTTCTGATAAAGTTGACCTTCGGCACCAAAATATTGCATCTGAAGGTTCTTGGCTTCCTGTTCCTTGTCGACGATAGCCTGCTCACGAGCACGCTTCTGGTCTTCCGAAAGAAGCAGCATTTCCGTCTGGTACTTGCTGTACATCTCCGACACCTTGTCATAGATAGTCTTCACTTCTTTCTGCCATTTCTCCGACAAAGCGTTCAGCTCTTCTTGTGCATCGCCGTATTCCGGAATGTTTTCCATGATGTATTCCGAATCGACATAGACGATTTTCTGTCCACCGCCAAGTTGTGCATTGGCAGTCATCATGCCGCCACAAACCAAGGCAGCGGTCAAGATCAAGGTTTTAAATGCTTTCATTGTTTTATAGTATTTCTAATTGTTTTTTTCCTGTTTGCTTTATCAATAATCGTTCCAAAAACGGATTCAAAACTCAAAGATTCAAGAATCAAAATACTGGATTGCTTCGTTCCTCGCAATGACACAAAGTGCTACTAACTCTAAACTCTAAACACTCAACTCTAAACTAATCAATAGATCCTCCAATGGAGAAGTGGAACTGGCTGTGGTTGTTTCCAGCAGTGCCATAAACATCGTCGAAGCCGTAACCCCAGTCGAGGCCGAGCAAGCCGAACATGGGCAGGAAGATGCGCACACCGACACCTGCCGAGCGCTTCACATCAAACGGATCAAAGGTATTGAAGCCAAGCCAGCAGTTACCAGCCTCAAGGAAGGTCAAGGCATAGATAGTGGCTTGAGGATTCAGCGAGAGGGGATAACGCAACTCCAAGGTGTATTTCGTCATGATGTTACCGCCATTACCACCCGAGCCAGAATTGTTGTAGAAACCTGGCGTAAGCGAGTTGTTGGCATAGCCACGCATTCCGACGAGCTCACGGCTGTCGAACGAATAGTTACTCAAGCCATCGCCACCAAGGAAGTAGCGGTGAAAAGGCGTGGGACCAATCTGGTCGTTATAATAACCCAGATAGCCAAAGCGCACACGGGTCATCATCACGAGTTTCTCATAAAGTTCGGTATACCAAGCCGCCTTGAAGGTCCAACGGTGCATCTCGATCCACTTGTACTTTTCGTTTTCAGAGAGGCTGTTATAATCCTTATTGCTCAGCAGCGAATAGGGCGGTGTGATCTCAAGTCCAAGTTGGAACTCGGAGCCATTACGCGGATAAAGGGGTTGGCTCACCGAGTTGCGCGACAGCACAAAACTGTAACTAACAAGGTTGAACTTACCATTGCCATCACCCACGGAAAGGAATGTATTTGAATAGTTGTTCAACTTGTATCGTTTATAGTTGAGTCCTTGATACAAAGAGAAGTAGTCATCAGGCCAGGTCAAGCGGCGACCCAATCCAATGGTACCACCCGTCATATTGAACCAACCATATCTATTATCTGTCTTCTCATAGTTGTTAGAATAAAACGCTTGGTAGAATGAAGCCGTAAGAGAGTTAGGCTTGCGGCCACCCAGCCAAGGCTCGGTAAACGAAATGTTATAAGTGATGTAACGGCTGCCCAAGGTACTCACACTCAAAGAGAGTTTCTGTCCATCTCCCATCGGCAAAGGACGCCAAGCCTTCTTGTTGAAGATGTTGCGCATGGAGAAGTTGGAGAACTGCAAGCCTGCCTCCAGCATCAGCATCCTAGCAGCAAAACCGGCCGAGAAACGGATTTGGTCGGCAGCTGCTTCCTCGACGGAATAATCGATATCGACAGTGTTGTCGGCAGGATTGGGCTGCACATCGGGGTTGATGGACTCCTGGTTGAAGAAACCGAGGGTGGCCAACTCACGCACGGAGCGCAACACGTCGCTGCGGCTGAAGAGCTGTCCTGGACGGGTGTAAAGCTCACGCAGCACCACATGGTCGTAGGTCTTGGTATTGCCCGCCAGCGTGATATTGCTGATGCGCGCCTGCTTGCCTTCGGTGAGACGGATTTCGAGGTCGATGGAATCGTTTTCTATGGCCACTTCAACGGGATCGACACGGAAGAAGAGGTAGCCATCGTCCATATACAGCGAACTGATGTCGAGGTTGGTCTCGCTATAGTTCAGATTCTTGTCAAGTAACTCCTTATTATATACGTCGCCTTTCTTGATGCCCAAGATGGAGTTGAGGGTTTCGTCGGTGTACTTGGTATTGCCCGTCCACGTGATGTTGCGGTAGTGGTACTTGCTGCCTTCGTCGATGACGAGGTCAATACCCAAATTACGGTCGTCGATGCGATACACCGAGTCGCGGACGATGCGTGCGTCACGATAGCCCTTGGCGTTGTATTTGTCTATGATCAGTTTCTTGTCATCCTCGTAGTTCTTCTCGATGTACTTCGAAGCCTTGAAGATACGCGGACGATAGTTGTCGTAGAAGTATTCCTCCACCCCGTTGATGGCTCTCAGGGGATGCAGTGTCACCACATCAGCTATGGCATTCACGATGGTTGGGCCGAGGGGATCCAAGGGGTCGAAATGGCCGCGTTGTTTGGTTTCTTTCATCGCAGAGAGGATCTGACCATCGGCAAGACTCTCATTGCCAATCACATTGATTTTCCCAATCTTCACCTTGTCGCCCTTATCGATATTGATGACCATGTCGATGTAGTTCTCGCGCACGGTGTCGGGCTTTTGTTCGATGTCGATATCCACGTTGAGATAGCCTTTGTCGTAGAAGAAATCCTCGATGATGCGGGTGGTCTTTGTCATCAAGTGCTCGGTAGCGATATCACCGCGCGAAAGATTGATTTTGTTGCGGATGTCGTCGGCCTCACTCTTTTTGATGCCATTGAAGGAGAATCTCGAAACACGCGGTTTCTCTTTGATGACGATTTGCAGGAATACCTTGTTGCCCACGAAGTCGGTGGCATTGACGGAAACGTCCTCGAAAAGGCCTTGTTCCCAAATCTTGCGGATGCCGTTCGAGATTTCGTCGCCTGGGATGGAGATTTCATCACCTACCCTCAAACCGGCAATCATACTCAGCATCGAGCCATCGACGTATTTGGCACCTTCGACAACCACACCGCCGATCTCGTATTTCTGCGGGCGGGCATAATCGACCTCCGAGAGGTCGTCGCCGATTTGGATTTGGGCAAAAGCGTTGTTTCCGAATCCCAAGAGAGTCACCAGAAACAACATCAAAGGTATATATCTCAATCGCATAATATTATCATTCAATCATTTAGTATTATTTACTTGTTCGCTCGTCTTCCCGAAACGGCGCTCACGATGCTGGTAGTTCAAAATCGCTTCATAAAGGTCGGCCTTGCGGAAGTCTGGCCAATATTTTGGGGTGAAGTAGAGTTCAGAATAAGCCAATTGCCACAACAAGAAATTGCTGATGCGCTCCTCGCCACTGGTGCGGATGAGCAACTCGGGATCGGGCATATTATAAGTGGAAAGGTAAGACGAAATCGTCGCATCGTCGATGGCATCGGTGGCCAATTTTCCTGCGACCACGTCTTGTGCCATGCGTTTCGTGGCTTGCTTCAAATCCCAACGGCCGGAGTAACTCAAAGCCAAAGTCAAGGTCATGCGGGTATTGTGACTCGTGTCCTCAATGGCTTGCATCAGCTGGTCGTAGTTGGCTTTAGGCAGGCTCTTCAAGTCGCCGATGGCATTCAACTTGATGCTGTTCTTGTTCATCGTGACCACCTCCTTTGTGATGGTAGTCGCCAACAATGACATCAGTCCACTGACTTCGGCTAAGGGACGATTCCAGTTCTCGGTGGAGAAGGCATACAAAGTCAGATAACCCACGCCCAACTCCGCACATCCCTCCGACACCTCACGCACCGACTGTATGGCACTTTGGTGTCCAAAGAGACGGGCCTTCCCTCTCTCTTTGGCCCAGCGGCCGTTGCCGTCCATGATGATAGCGACATGTTGAGGCAAGCGCTCGCGGTCAATTTGTTGCATCAGTTGATCCTTCAGTTCCATAGTTTAGAATTTGCTTAGGTTACAGCCTCTACCATCAGGCAGGTTAATTTTCCAGGTTAACGACACACGTGCCATGCCAAACCAATCATTGAAAGCGGAGTTGCCGCGTTGTTGGTTTTCGGTATAGCGTCCATTGGGATTATCCGTGGGATGCCCTTGTGAACTCACAGGTATTCCAGATGGTGTAGCCGTAGGATCTGTAAGGTCATAATACATGTCGTCAACAATAACAGTAGCATGTTGGTCGTCAGCAGGATACACCGTTGCCACATCGTCGAGATAATCCGTGAACGTCTTCTGCATACGCCATTCCACCGTGGCGGCTATATGCTTCGACAATGCGAACTTCACGCCCATTCCGAAAGGAATGGTGACACCTATGGGACTGGTCTTGCCAAAGGCTTTGTCGTACCATTTGGCCTCAATCGGGGTTGGCTCTGTCTTGTGGTCGCTAAGGTCAATCAAGGTATCACCGACCGTAGCAAAAGCCGTGTAATAAAACACCGATATGCCGCCAAAGATATAGGGCGAGACGTTTCTTTTCGGGTTGCCGGTATAATACTCCCAGAAATTGAACTCTGCCACAAAGCTGAGGTCATGGATCTTACTTGTGAAGTTCAGACCACGTTCGGGGCGCCACTTGATGATTTTGTCATCAGCTTTCACAGTGAGATATGAATAGTCGGCACGGAAGGTCCAACGGCTGTTGTAGTTGAAACGTACCAAACCCCCGTATTCCAACTGCGACATGGCAAAAGGTAAGGTCGGGTTGAGGTCACCCATGTAGTAACTCACACCTGCATGAGGACCAATTTCAAGCGTTTTGGGGTCGTCAAATTGGGCATTGGCTTGGACAATAATAGCCAAGCAACTCAATATCAATAAGAAACGAAGTTTTCTAATCATAATTCAAAACTGCAAAATTACGAATTTTTCTAATGAAAACGACAGAAATCAATTTCTATTGTCTATCCTGACCAGATTGAGACAGAAGCCTGCCTTGCGAATCTCAAGCTGCACGGAAGTATCTAAAGTACAACTTCTTGAATCCATACTGAAAACGAATTTCTTCTCGCGTCCCTCCACCTGGATGCGGATAGTACTATCGTCCGGGATGACCACGGGACGTACTGTCAGATTGTGCGTCGCGATAGGCGTGATGACGAAGTTCTTTGCATTGGGTGCGATGATAGGTCCACCAGCACTCAACGAATAGGCCGTGGAGCCCGTGGGGGTGGCCAACAAAATGCCATCGCCCCAATAGGTATTGAGATAGACATCATCGACAAACACCTTGATAGCCAACAGACTATGCTCTGGGTTACGAATGACATTCAACTCATTGAGGGCATATTTCACGTCCTCGAAGACCTTTTCAGGAGAGACCAACTCAAGGAGGGTGCGCTGCTCCACAGTGTAATCGCCAGTGAGTACGCTGTTGACAGCCATGTCAATCTCGTTTTTGGAGATGCTAGAAAGAAAACCCAAGCGTCCCATGTTGATGCCAACCACGGGAATGCCCGAATTGAGGACAAAGGGCACCGTGTCGAGGATGGTGCCGTCGCCACCGATGGAGAATAACAGGTCAGCCTTCAGATCTTCATGCGAGTGGAAAACCGTGTATCGCACGCCTACTGGGACGTAGGTGGCGACAATGTCAGCAAAATGCTGGTAAACAACAATTTCAATATGGCTATCGGCCAGTTTTTTGAACAATTGTTGCATATATTCCCCGTTCTCTGGGGCGATGGTCTTTCCAAATAGGGCGATGGTCTTCATATTTGTATTGTTGTAGAGACGCAATGCTTGCGTCTCAAATATTGATTCATTTTGTTTTTCAGAGACGTATTCAATGCGTCTCTACAACCGAACGCACATGTGTCCCTACAATCCTTCGTCTTTTACTGAATCATGGCTTTCGTCGGTCATCATGCGGATGTAATTCACATAACGCCAGTCGGCGATGTCGCCGTTCTCTACGGCTTCCTTCACCGCACAGCCTGGCTCATGCGTATGGGTGCAATTGGCGAAACGGCATCCACTCATCAAATTGCGCATCTCGGGGAAGCGCTGTGCAAGGGTCTCTTTCTCAAGGTCGTAAAGCACAAACTCTTTGATGCCTGGCGTATCCACAATCCACGCACCAAAATCGAGATGATGCATCTCTGCAAAGGTGGTGGTGTGCTTGCCTTTTTCGTGATAGTCAGAGATGGCACCGATGCGGACATTCAACGAGGGGTCAAGGGCATTCACGAGGGCCGACTTGCCCACGCCAGAATGACCCGAGAACAGGCATATCTTGTCTTGCATCAAGGTTTTCAACTGGTCGATTTGGAAACCCGTCTTGGCTGAAACGCCAAACGAGGTATAGCCCAGGCCCTGGTAATATTCCATCAACACGCACATCTCCCCTATCTGCTCATCGGTGTAGAGGTCGCACTTGTTGAAAACCAAGGCAGCGGGGATGTGATAGGCTTCGGCCGTAACCAAAAAACGGTCAATGAAACCCGTGGAAGTGCGAGGTTGGGCAATGGTGGCCACCACGATGGCCAAATCCACATTGGCGGCGATGATATGCGATGCCTTGCTCAAGTTGACCGACTGACGGACAATCACATTGTCGCGTGGCTCAATCTTCTTGATAACGCCCGTGTCCTTGCCAGGTTCCTGCTCAAACTGCACATTGTCGCCCACGGCCACAGGATTGGTGGAGCGTATGCCATCCAACCGAATCTTGCCGCGCAAGCGACACTCCCACTGTCGTCCCTCTTCGTCGAGGACGATATACCAACTGCCCGTCGATTTGATGACCTTGCCTAACATTTTTGATATCTTTTGCCTGGCAATGCCATCAGCACGCCGTCGAATTCCAAGGTCAACAGGACGGCAGCAATTTTCGTTGTTGGTAGTTCTGTCTTCACGATGATGTCGTCCAAACTAATGACGGCATTTGCACCGAAACAATCCATGACCAGCTTTTCTTCAGCGGTAAACTCGCGGAACAAAGCCGTCTGCTTCTCACTTTTTGACTCCGAGTCCCAACGCATGATATAACGCAGGTTGAGCACGCTCTCCATAAGGTGAGCGCGGTTGGTGCGGATGAGGTAGTTGCAGCCTTGGCTATAGATGTCCATCACGCGGCCTGGATAGGCGAACACATCGCGGCTATAGGAATTAGCCAAATCGGCCGTAATCAACGAGCCGCCTTTCATTGCCGACTCGATGACCACCACTGCATCGGCCATGCCCGCGATAATGCGGTTGCGACGGGGGAAGTTCTCGCGGTCGGGCAAGGTGCCACTCATGCATTCGGTAAGGATGCCGCCCCCCTGCTCAACCATATCGGTAGCCAGCTTTTTGTTTGGCGCAGGATAGATCTGTTGCATGCCACTGCCCATCACACCTACTGTCGGGATGCCATGCTTCACAGAGGCCTTGTGTGCACTGGTGTCAACACCGTAGGCCAAACCACTTACAATCAACACATTGTCATCCTTCAAATCCTCAACTAGCTGGTTGCAGTTCTCCTTGCCGTATTCCGTGATGTTGCGCGTTCCGACGATGGCCACTACACGATTAGCGTTGAGGTTGGCCTTGCCTTTGTAATACAGCATCATCGGGGCATCGTCGCATTGCGACAGACGGCGCGGATAGTCCGAATCCAAGAAAAACAAAGGCTGTATACCGTTTTTCTCGACGAATGCAATCTCCTCCTCTGCCCTTTTCAGGTATTCTTTGGGCTTGCAGATGGCGTCGATAGAGGCCTCGCGCATGCCCGTAATCTTCTCCAGCGACTTGCGCGTTTCCTTGAAGATGGCCTCGGCGCTACCGCAATACTGCACGAATTTCTTCCCGCTGATATCACCGATACCAGGGAGTAACGTCAATGCAATTTGATATTGGAGGTCGGTCATTACTATTCTAGGTTGGTAGAGACGTAGCGCGCTACGTCTCTACATAGATTAATCCAATTTCAACACTGCAAGGAACGCTGACTGCGGCACCTCGACGTTGCCGATTTGACGCATACGTTTCTTGCCTGCCTTTTGTTTTTCGAGCAGTTTGCGCTTACGGGAAACGTCGCCGCCGTAACACTTCGCCGTCACGTCCTTGCGCACCTGACGCACCGTCTCGCGGGCGATGATCTTCGCACCAATGGCCGCCTGGATAGCGATGTCGAACTGGTGACGAGGTATCAGTTCCTTCAACTTCTCGCACATGCGACGGCCAAAGTCATAGGCATGGCCGCGGTGAATCAAGGTGGACAAGGCATCAACGGACTCGCCGTTGAGCATGATGTCGAGTTTCACCAAATCGGCATCTTGATAGCCAGCAATATGATAGTCGAAGGATGCATAGCCCTTCGAGATGGATTTCAGTTTGTCATAAAAGTCGAAGACAATTTCACTCAAAGGCATTTGGAAGGTCAGCTCCACGCGGTCGGTAGAGAGGTAGACCTGATTCTTCAGCACGCCACGGCGGTCGATGCAAAGCGTCATGATGGGTCCGGTGAACTCATTCTTCGAGATGATTTGCGCGAGGATGTAAGGTTCCTCGATATGGTCAATCTTTGTCACCTCGGGCAAACCGCTGGGGTTGTGCACCTCGATCATCTCGCCATCGGTCTTGAAGCACTTGAACGAGACATTGGGCACCGTGGTGATGACGTCCATGTCGAACTCGCGGTCGAGGCGTTCCTGCACGATTTCCATGTGCAAGAGACCCAAGAAGCCGCAACGGAAGCCGAAGCCCAATGCCGCTGACGATTCAGGCTCCCAGACAAGGGAAGCGTCGTTGAGCTGCAGCTTCTCCAACGAAGCACGCAGTTCCTCGTAGTCATCCGCGTCGACGGGATAAATACCCGCAAACAGCATGGGTTTCACGTTCTCGAAGCCCGCTACAGGCTCGGCGCAGGGGCGCTCGACATGCGTGATGGTGTCGCCCACTTTTACCTCCTTCGAGGTCTTGATGCCCGAAATGATGTAACCCACATCACCTGCAGAGAGCTCTTTCTTAGGCACTTGCTTCAGTTGCAGCACACCGATTTCATCAGCGTTGTATTCCTTACCCGTGGCGAAAAATTTCACCAAGTCGTTGGTATGCATGGTGCCGTTCATGATGCGGAAATAAGCGATGATGCCACGGAACGAGTTGAATACCGAGTCGAAGATGAGGGCCTGAAGCGGTGCTTCGGGGTCGCCCTTCGGGCAGGGGATGCGTTCCACGATGGCATCGAGCACAGCGGGCACGCCTTCTCCCGTGCGGGCGCTGACCTTCAGAATCTCGCTCGGGTCGCAACCCAAAAGGTCCACCATTTGGTCCTCCACGATGTCGACCATGGCACTATCCATATCGATCTTGTTCATCACCGGGATGATCTCGAGGTCGTGCTCTAATGCAGAGTAAAGGTTAGCAATCGTCTGGGCCTGAATACCTTGCGTGGCATCTACCACCAACAAAGCACCTTCGCAGGCCGCGATGCTGCGCGACACCTCATACGAGAAGTCGACGTGACCGGGAGTATCGATAAGGTTGAGGGTATATTCCTCGCCCTTGTAGTTGTATTTCATCTGGATGGCGTGGCTCTTGATAGTGATGCCGCGCTCGCGCTCAAGGTCCATGTCGTCGAGCACCTGGTCGACGAGCTCTTTGTCGTTGAGCGTATGGGTCAGTTCCAAAAGCCTGTCGGCCAAGGTCGATTTGCCATGGTCGATATGGGCTATGATGCAAAAATTTCGGATGTTTTTCATTGGGCTGCAAAATTAGGAAAAATTTCGTTTGCAGCCTCAGAAAAACGCATGAAAAGCGCTGACAGTTTGATTAATAATTCAAGTTTCGCAAGTTGTGGTGCATCCCGATGGGATGCGGTTGTCCCTAGGTTTCTTTTTTTACCGAACGCGCATCCCGATGGGATGCCCTGCCATAACGTCCGACTAATCCCGTAGGGATTTGCTATCGGTAAAACAAACAACATCAACCTTTTGTCGTCAAAAATGTCCGATTCGAGAAGCGCCGTCCCCAAGACAGAGAACAGCACGATGAGGGTCACCAGACAAACGATAGAAATCACCAGACCGGCGATAGCTTTTCCTTTGGGGCGTTTGAACATGCCGATAAAAGAGAACAGGAAGCCAAGAAACCATAAAATGAGATTTGCAAAGGGTACCCAGCACAACACCAAACCGAGTATGGATAGCACGAGACCTGCACTCCCTGGTCCGTTTTTCTGTCTCACGGGTTGGGGTTGAACATACATAGGCTGAGGCTGAGGTTGTACAGGTCGTGGTTGAGGTTGAGCTGCAGCTTGTGGTCCGTTTAGCCAAGCCGTGCAATACATACATTTCGCGGCATTCTCAGGGATTTCCTCACCGCAGTAAGGGCATTTCTTGTATCCTTCCATGGTTTTATCGATTGATGATGGGGGCAAAGGTACATATTTTTCCAAAAATTCCAACTAAACCGCAAAAAATTCCACTCAAAATGCCAACGATACAAAGGATTATCCCTAATTTTGCGGTCTGAAAAAGACGATTGCCTATGACGCCTATTTTACCCGACACTTATTCCAAAGAAGAGAAAGAAGAAATCGAGCGACGACACCAGCGCCTACTCGACGCTTGGCAGACGCGCAAGGAAGCCGCCGACCTGGAAATGGTCGACAAGGCGTTCTATTTTGCCTGCGAGGCGCATAAGGACCAACGCCGCCGCTCGGGCGAGCCTTATATCTACCATCCCATCGAAGTGGCCACCATCGCCGCCCACGACATCGGACTGGGACGCACCTCCATCGTCTGCGCCCTGCTGCACGACGTAGTAGAAGACACGAAATACACCCTCGACGACATCCGTGAGATGTTCGGCGAGAAGGTGGAACGTGTGGTGGATGGCCTCACCAAGTTCGCCAACCTCGAAGGTGCCGAGAGCGCCCAGGCCGAGAACTTCAAGAAGGTCATCTCTTCTCTGTCGTACGACATCCGCGTGGTGCTTATCAAGCTCTCCGACCGCCTCCACAACATGCGCACCTTGGACTCGATGCCCAAGCACAAGCAGTTGAAGATCGCTTCGGAGACCACCTATATCTATGCGCCCCTAGCCTATCGTCTCGGCCTCCATGCCATCGAAATCGAGTTGGAAGACCTGTCACTGAAATACACCAACCCCACCATCTACTACAACATCCGCAAACGCATGGACGACGTGCGCGGCAAACGCATGGGCGAACTGCGCGACTTCATCGCACCCATAGAGGCCGAATTGGCAAAGAATGGCATCAAAGCCAGGGCCGAGATCAAGGAACGCTCGGTCAACTCGGTATGGAAACGCATGATGGACAAGGAGTTGGCTTTCGAAGACTTGTATGGTTCCTTCATCGTCCGTCTCATCACCGACTGCCCGAAAGATCAGGAGCGCATGGAGTGTTGGAAGATCTATGCCGTGCTCACCAACTGCTACCGTCCCTACACCAAGAAGCTGAAAGACTGGATTTCGTTCCCGAAAGCCAACGGCTACGAGAGCCTGCACGCTGTGGTGATGGGCCAGACCGGCAACTGGGTGGAGGTGCAGATCCGCAGCCAACGCATGGAGGAAATTGCCGAAAAGGGTTTCGGGGCTTATTGGAAATACAAAACCGACGACGACAAGACCGAGAGCGGCTTCGACGAATGGCTGAAAAAAGCCCAGGACCTCATCGGAAGCGAGTCGGACAACGCCATCGAGTTCGTCGACAACTTCAAACTCGACCTCTTCTCCGACGAGATCTACGTCTTCACTCCGCAGGGCAAGATGATCACTCTGCCCAAGGGTTCCACCGTGCTCGACTTCGCCTACTACATCCACAGTGAAATCGGCGACCACAGCATTGCGGCCAATGTCAACAACCAGTTGGCTCAACTTGACCGCAAGCTCACCAAGGGCGACCAAGTGGAGATCATCACCTCCGAGTCGCAACACCCGCAAGAGAAATGGTTTGAGTTCCTCGCCACGGCTACGGCCAAGTCGCGCCTCAAAAGCGGCATCAAGGAATACCGCCGCACTTTCCGCGAAGAGGGCGAACAAAAATACGAGGCTATCATGAAGAAACTCGACATGGAGCCCTCGAAAGTCAACCGCAACGAAGTGATGGCAGCCGAGAAGCTGACCAGTACCATCGACTTTTATTACAATGTAGCCATAGGCAAAATCGACGAACGCCTCATCCGCAGCGTGCTAAAGCCACAGTCGAACGGCAGCTTTGTGCGTTACATCACCTTCGGCCTCTTGGGCAACAGCAGCAAAGACAAAGACGAAACACCGTCCATCACCACTTCGGGCGAGTTCGACTTCAACGTGTCGACCTGCTGCAACCCCATCCCTGGCGACGACGTCATTGCCTTCAGCTTCCCTGGCGAGCCTCTGCAAATCCACAGGAGCAACTGTCCCAAGGCCATCCAACTCTCGTCGCGTTTTGGCAACAACATCGTGAAGGCCAAATGGCAACCCAAGAGTGAAATCGCTTTCCTTGCAGACTTAAAAATCACCGCTTTAGATTCGGCTGGACTGCTCCACCGCATGACCAACCTGCTCTCCAACGAGATGAAACTCAACCTGCACATGCTTCACATGGAGGCCAAACAAGATGTGGTGGAAGCTACCATCTCCATCTATGTGCACAACACCAAGGAACTCGACGACCTGATGGCAAAGCTTAACCAGTTGAAAGAAATCCAGAAAGTGGTGCGCAAGAGCAATTAAAAATAATGTCGGTTATTTAGAATCTGTCTGAAAAATATTCTTATCTTTGCGCCTCATCATGACGTAAGAAAAATGAAAGATTCGTTTGACAATACCTATCTGGCCGTCAAGAAGTTATTCATCGATTACCTGCAGCGGAGGAAGTTGCGCAAGACTCCCGAGCGTTTCGCCATATTGAAGGAGATTTACTCCACCAATGGGCACTTCGACATCGACTCGCTGTATAATCAGATGAAAGACAACAAGTACCGTGTCAGCAGGGCTACACTATACAACACTATCGACCTACTGCTAGACTGTGGGCTTGTCATCAAGCACCAGTTTGGGCACAATTGTGCGCAATACGAACGCTCCTACAAGTTCCGCCAACACGACCATTTCATCGACATGGAAACGGAACAAGTCATGGAGTTTTGCGACCCCCGTTTGCTTGAAATCCAACGCTCCATTGAGGAACAATTGGGTGTTGAGATTACGCATCATTCGTTGATATTCTACGGACATAAAAAGAAAGGTTGATGGCTACTGGCCTCTAGCTATTGGCTATTGGCAGCTTCAACCGAGTACGTCATTGCGGGCTTGACCCGCAATCTCCTAAATGCGGTGGAGCTGCCAGAAGCCAAAGGCCAAAAGCCAAAAGCAATGACAAACAAGAAAACAACACTGAAATATAATTGAAAATGAACAAATTAGACATACTACTCGGCTTACAATGGGGCGACGAAGGCAAAGGCAAGGTGGTCGATGCACTCACCCCGAATTATGACATCGTCTGCCGTTTCCAAGGCGGTCCCAATGCCGGTCATACCATCGAGTTTGAAGGCAAGAAGTTTGTGTTGCACAATATCCCTTCGGGCGTGCTCACCCCAGGTTGCGTCAACCTCATCGGCAACGGCGTTATCATCGAGCCACATATATTAAAAGGTGAGATCGAAGGCCTGCGCAAGGCCGGTTTCGACCTGCGTAAGACTTTGATGATTGCCAACCGCGCCCACCTCATCCTGCCCACCCACCGCGCCATGGACGCCGCCAACGAGAAGGCTTTGGGCAAGATGAAAGTCGGCACCACGCTGAAAGGCATAGGCCCGACCTACACCGACAAGACCGCCCGCAGAGGTCTCCGCATCGGCGACATCAATTCTGCTGACTTCCGCGAGAAATACGAAAACCTGAAAAAAGCCCATCTCCAGCAAATCGCCGGCCTCGGCTTCGAGATGCAGGGCTTCCAACTCGACGGCCTCGACTTCGCCGAGTACGAAAAACTGTGGTTCGAAGGCATCGAATACTTGAAACAATACCAGTTTGTCGACGGTGAGTATTTCATCAACGAAGCCCTCGACAACGGCAAGAAGGTGCTGGCCGAAGGCGCCCAAGGCTCCATGCTTGACGTGGACTTCGGCAGCTATCCTTTCGTCACTTCTTCGAACGTCATTGCAGCTGGTGTTTGCTCTGGATTGGGCATCGCTCCAAGTCGCGTGGGCAAGGTGTACGGCATCTTCAAGGCCTACTGCACCCGCGTGGGCACTGGTCCCTTCCCCACCGAGCTGTTTGACGAGACAGGTGAGATGCTTCGCCAGAACGGACACGAGTTTGGCGCCACCACAGGCCGTCCGCGCCGTTGCGGCTGGCTCGACCTGCCCGCACTGAAATATGCCGTCATGCTCAGCGGTGTCACCGACCTGATGATGATGAAGTCCGACGTGATGGATGACTTCGCCACCTTGAAAGTCGCCACTGCCTATCGCTACAACGGACAAGAGACCAAGCAGTTGCCTTTCGCTGCCTGCACCGAGACCATGGAGCCCGTCTATACCGAAATCCCTGGCTGGCAGCAGAAAATAGAAGGCAAGATTCCTCAGAAATTGGAAGATTACATCAAATTCATTGAGGATTACGTCGGTGTGCCGATCAAATTCGTTTCGTACGGTCCCGACAGGACGCAGAATATTTACAGATAACCCTGTAGAGACGGTGTGCACACCGTCTCTACAAACCACGCAATAATAATTAAACCATGATCATTTTAGAAAAACCATACGTTTCCGCCCCGTTAGTGGCGTATCTGGAAGAGAAACAAATCCCCGTCTTACATAACGACATGGCCGAGGTGCTGAAAGGCCAAGGCCATCACCTTAACCTTTTGGACGACAAGGCTTTCGTTGAAAAATACGAGCAAAGCCATCAGTTGTATGCCGTCTCCGAGAACGCCTTGGTGTGGCTCTACGCCCAGTTGCCTGAGTCGGAACTGGTGAAAAAGGTCAAGATCCTGAAGGACAAGGCCGCTTTCCGTCGCATCTGCCAGCAGATCTATCCCGACTTCTATTACAAAGAGGTGGAGATGAAAGCCTTGCGCAACCTCAACCCCGACGAGTTGCCGCTGCCTTTGGTGCTGAAACCCGCAGTAGGATTCCTCAGCGTGGGCGTGTATATCGTCCGCAACAAGGCTGAATGGCAGGCCGCCTTGGACGACATCGACCAAAACTTCGCCAAGCAATGCGCCGTGTTCCCCGAGACTGTGGTACGCAGCGAAAAGTTCGTGCTAGAGCAGTTCATCGAAGGCGAGGAATATGCCGTGGACGCCTATTATGATGCCGAGGGCAAGCCCAACATCATCAACATCTTCCACCACATCTTCAAGAACGACCTGAACGGCGTACTCGGCCTAAAGAACTTCCCGATGCACGTTGAGTTCCGCGTCGACAAGCACACGGGTCGCGCCATCCCGATCGAGGTCAACCCGCTGCGTTTTGCCGGCATGTGCCTCAACGACTTGACGCGTCACACCTGCCACCTGCTACCCGTGCAAGCCTACTTCGAAGGCACACATCCCGACTATGCCACCATGTGGAACGGCATCGAGAACGACGTATTCAGCTTCATCGTCTTGGACAAGCCTTACGACACCAACCGTGCCTTGGACTTCGAGCGCATCAAGCGGCATTTCCACGGCGTGTTGGAGACCCGCGACATCATGAACCCCGCCATGAGCATCTGGGGCTTCCTGTTCACGCAGACCGCGCCCGAGCACAAAGAGGAGCTGAAAGAGATTCTGTTCTCCTCTTTGGAAGAGTTTATGGTTTGATGGACGCTGGACGGCGAGACGCAGGACGATCCAAACAAAATGTTGGCTAAAAGGTGGTAAGATTACCACTATTTAGCCAACATTTTACATAGATGAGGTGATAAACACGCGCCAGCCACCCTCGCCATCTCGTTCAACATACCCCTTTTTAATCAGGTTTTGAACCATTTTCTGAAGTGCGGAGCGGTTCACTCCTGTCGCCTTCTGCAACGATGCATAAGTGGGATGAGAATCCTCCAACAATTCATATAGAATCTTACTATAGGTTGGAGTGCGGAACTTGATTCTTTGTCCGTCATACCACCACACATCACTTGATTTCTCGGTCACAAATAGCGTATCCATCTCAATCTCATGCTCCATAAGGTCGGTCATGTGCTTCTGGAAAGGTTTGATTTGCTTCAAAGTAGCCTTCGCCCCCTCTGAAGGCTCACTGCCTACTTTCAAGTCGGCCTTATGCAATGCTTCAAGGTAGTCGCGTTTAAGCCTACTGCGCACAACAATCATCGGGTAGCCATGTCGCGATAGGATATAATTCATCAAAAGTCGAGCGATACGGCCGTTGCCATCCTCGAAGGGGTGGATACGGATATAACGATAGTGGAAAAGAATGGTCAAATCGGCAGGTGAAAGGGAACCGTCTTGCTCGGTCTGGTTATACCAATCCACCAACTCAGCCATCAAAGCGGGCGTCTCTTCGGGAGAAGCATAGTCGAACCTGTCGCCATAACGCGTGATGACGCTGTTCGGACGGGTTTTGTATTGTCCAGCGTGAACGACATAACTCGTTTGCACCCCTCCTGGAAGCGTTCTATAAACCGTATAGTCCTCACGGAGTAAAGTATGATGCAATGTGCGGATAAAATTCTGGGTCAGAGGATAGTCGTTTCTGACCGATTCGGCAACCGTCATTTTCAGGCAAACTCTACTTGCCGTCATGTCCAGCACATCCTTCACATCTGCCTCGCCAATCACCTTGCCAAACAGCAGCAACAGTTCGGTCTGACCGTATGTCAAGGTATTGCCTTCGATATGGTTGCTGTTGTAATTGAAATCAACAGAAAACTTACGGCTCAACCTATATTTGTCCGTTTCTGACAAAGGTTGGAGCGCATTCCATTTCTCCAACGCGACTTGCAGTTTCTTCGACTCCATTCTAGTATATATTATTGTTTACTACCAATTTTGGTGGTAATATTACCACTATTTCTGCGACAAAAATACACATTTTTGTTGGATCTGGAATCTTTTTTACATTTTTTCTCAAATTTAGTGGTAAACTTACCACCAAATTTAGTGGTAGTTTTTAGTTGCCGGTTTTATTTCCCACTCTTCCGTCTATTGCATTCTTTGCAGAGCATCTGGCAATTGTCGGCGATGGTCTTGCCACCCAAATGCCACGGTGTGATGTGGTCGGCTTCCATTTGCGATAGTTCGAAGTGCTGACCACAGTCGGCGCAGAAACCCATCTGCTTTTCGTAGGCCGACAGTTTTTGTGCATCGGTGAAAGCTCGAATTGACAGGTATTTCTCCTTGCGCGTAAGGATATAGGGATAGATGCCGTTCTTTTTGGTCACATCGTCGTCGAGGATGAGGCGTTTCACCTCTTCATCGATGGCTTTGTAGTCAAATACTTGGTCTTTAAATTGTTTGTAGAGCATCCCCCACTCCACGCCTTTCATGATCTTTTTACGTTCCTTGGTTGGGCGAAACGAGGTGTCAATCCAAGTGATGACCGACTGGAAGAACTGCCACAGCGGTGCGGCACTGGCATCGTGCTGATGATTCGACATGTAGACTTCGATGTTGCCGTCGGAAATCCAGTCGATGGCGGTTTCGAGGTAGTCCTGACGGATGGCGGAGCCGTTGAGGTAATCGCTGCCGATTTTTGCGGCAGGTGCGCCGTTCTTGCTGAAATAGCGTTTGGCGTCGCTCACCCAACTGCCTGCATACACCGCGTTGCGCAGCTCCTGCTCGGTGAGCGCCTCTCCCGCAATGTTGATTGTGCGGAACCACTTCAGCTTCTCACTGTCGGTGCCACTACAGATGTAGATTTGCAACTCGTAGTTGAGGATTTGCTCCTGCTCATCAGGCTGAAGGTTGTGGAAATAGCGGAAGTTAAAGGCGAAGTCGCCGTTGACGTATTGGCAGATGCTTATGGTGCGCTGCTGCCCGTCGATGATCTCGAAAGTGTCGTCGTCGCGCACAGCCCAATACATCACATTGAGCGGGAAGCCTTGGGTGAGTGTGTCGATGACGGCATCGCGCTGTTTTTCCTTGTAGACGAACTCGCGTTGGTAGGGCGGACGCACGTCGAGACGGCCGCCGTATGCGCGCACGCCGTTTTCGTTGTTGTCCACATAGCCTTGTGTTAGTTCGCGGACTGTGATTTTGTGTAGTTCTATGTTCATATTGTATAGTTGTTTTATTGTCCTGCCGGGGTGCTGCCGTAGGTCGCGACCTACGGTTACTCGAGTATCGTCCCTTCGGGACGGGCCTACTGCCGCTATTCAGTTCCCTCCGCTGCCATCAAGACTGACGGTTCTATTGAAGCGTATTCTGTCGGCTTTTGCTTGCGACGGATAAATATGCGGCTATAAGGCTTTTTTGCTATTCCGTTTCTCACGAGAACAACACTTTTCATGTTTGCTGTATAATGTCCCGTACCACCATTAGCTCGGTATTTTTTCATCCATTCTTCACCAATTCTACCAATTCCTAAATCTATTGCACTTTGAGGAATGCCGTCAGCTCCAAGAATTTCAAATTGTTCTGGATTATATTGGTCTAACAAAGTATCTGGGACTCCCATAATACCATAATAATCGCAAGGTATTTCCGAAACCCTTTCTACATCGATGGCATCAAAGTTTTCATATTTTGGGTAATCAAAATCGTTATATGTTTTATAAAGAATCAGATCTTCATGCCTCTTGGTTATATCAAGATTTGTAATCCAACCAATAGAAGGAACCTTCCCATATTTCACCCCATCAATTATTTCATCCCATTTTTCATAATAATCTGGCATTGCAAATTTTACAGTCTTATTAGAATTAAACCCCAACCACATTTGATTATCTTTTATCAAAGGAAATATTTCAGTATAGTGTACAATATTATGATTACACATTACCAAGAACTTCTTACTATGTTCATGAAGAAACAATATGTAATCGTTTAGCTTTGAAAAAGGAGGATTAGTGACCACAATATCGGCATCCTCTAATAATTTTTCGCATTCTATTGATTTGTAATCTCCATCACCGTCTAGCTTTGATAATACATTCTTGTCGTTTTTAATGAGATACTCTACATCTGCAAGATTGATAGCACCATCATTATTAACATCCGTAACTTCCGTGATTTCAATCTTATAAGCTTTCTTATCTGATTTTGGCAAAATACCTTGGCCAAATATATCAAGTTGCCGACCAGCAACTGGAGAAGGGTCATAACAAGTTGCAATTAACTTTTTCAGTCCAAGATGATTAAAGTTAGCAGCAAAGTATTTGAAAAAATTACTTTCATATGGATCATCGCAATTACAAAAAACCGTTTTGCCCAAAAAATGAGTTTTATAATGAACCAACTCGCTTTCAATATCAACTAATTGAGTATAAAACTCATCCTTCTTTGCTCTCTTAGCATTTGATAATGTTTTGTTATTTGCCATTCAGATTGATAGTTTTGCAATGCTATCAATCCGCCGACGCAAAAAGCAAGGTGCAAGCCCACTTATTGCGTTTAGCTGAGAGGCGGCCTCGCATGGAAACCTCTACGAGTAAACAAGTTGCCTGCACCTGTTCGGCACAAGCATTGCATCAATCTACTCGTAAAGTCTTCCAATTTGAAAGACTGCCAGATATTATTTCTGAGTGTTTATTTCCAAATAGTTTGCGAGGCTCTTGGCTAAACGCGAAATAATAGCTAATGCTTTGGTTTTTAATATGTTAAATATTCTCTATTTTTATCTCTACGATACGTTTGGTCTTTATTTGGCGCAAAGATAGCGTATTTTTCTTATTAAACACTATCTTTGCAGCAAACAATTGCACCATGAAAAACACCTTATTCATTCTCATTACTGCCTTTACCCTCCTCTTTTCCGCCTGCTCAACCGAAAAGAAAATGGCTTTCAATGAAAAAGCAGCCTTGGAATTCCTATACCAATACATGCCGCTCGGCGACAGCGTGGACTACACCGAGGACTATTACCGCGAGTGCGTCCACTATGCCTTCCTCGCCAAACAGGAAATGCCTTGGGGCGACAGCATCCCCGAGCGCGAGTTCAAGCATTTCGTGGTGCCCGTCCGCGTCAACAACGAGAACCTCGACCACTTTCGTGCCACTTATTATGAAGAACTCAAAGGCCGCGTGAAGGATTTGTCACTTTACGATGCCGTCCTCGAAGTAAACCATTGGTGCCACGAGCATGTCAACTACAAAGGTAGCGACAGCCGTACTAGCGCTCCGATGGCCACCATCAAGACCTCGTGGGGTCGCTGTGGCGAGGAATCAACGCTATTGGTGACCGCCTTACGCACTGTGGGCATTCCTGCAAGACAAGTGTATACCCCCCGCTGGGCGCACTGCGACGACAACCACGCCTGGGTGGAGGCTTGGGTAGACGGGCAATGGCACTTCCTCGGCGCCTGCGAACCTGAGCCAGTGCTCGACTTGGGTTGGTTCAACGAGCCCGCCTCACGCACCTTATTATTACACACCCGCGTCTTCGGCGATTATGACGGTCCCGAGGAGGTCATCAGCCGCAGCGCCAACTACACGGAAATCAACGTGGTGGACAACTATGGCAAGACCGCCAAGACCACTTTCACCGTCGTAGATGAGAATGGTCAGCCTCAAGCCAACCTTCCCGTGGAGTTCAAGATCTACAACTATGCCGAGTTCTGCACCGTGGTCACAAAGACAACCGACGAGAACGGCCAGACCTGGCTCACCTCTGGCTTGGGCTGCATGATGGCCTACGCAGCCAAGGATGGCAAATTCGGTTTCCAAGTGTTCAAGTCGGGCGAGAAAGACAGCATCACCATCACGCTCGACCACGAGCAGGGCCAAAACGACATCTTCGAGTTCGACATGGTGCCACCAGCCCCGACCAGCGTCTTGCCTGAAGTCACGGCTGAGATGCGTGCCGAGAACGACCGCCGCTTGGCCTTTGAAGACTCACTGCGCAACGCCTACATCGCTGATTGCAAGAAAGCCCAGATGGAAGAGATTATGAATACGGGCAACAAAAAACTCTGTAGTATTTATGAAAAGACTTGGGGCAACTGGCAAACCATCGCCGATTTCGTGAAATACGCCCAAGACAAAGGCCAAGAGATCAAGGCCGTGGAGCTGCTCAGCAACATCTCCGACAAAGACTTGCGCGATGTCAGCCTTGAAGTACTCAAAGACCATCTCGACAACACGCCTGGTCTCGAGCAATCCATCATCTCCATGCCGCCCGAGCATTACGCCCAGTACATCCTCAATCCTCGCGTGAGCAACGAGATGCTGGTGCCTTACCGCAAGACCCTTTCCGAGTTCTTCCCCGAAACGGAGAGACGGCAATACCATGACAATCCCGCTCTGTTGGTCAACTGGGTGAAAGAAAATATCCAAACCGATGACAACCTGAATCCCCAACGTTTTCCCATCTCACCTTTGGGAGTCTTAAAAGCCCGTAAGGCCGACCGCCATTCGCGCGACATCTTCTTCGTCAGCATGGCACGCAGTTTGGGCATTGCCGCACAAATCAACCCCGTGAATGGCAATGTGCAATACTTCGGCAAGGAATGGACCAATGTGGACTTTGATGCTGCCGAGCCCGCCAGTGCCGCCGTGGGATATCTGGACATCCAATACTACCCCATCGCTTCCGTCGCCGACCCGAAATACTACACACATTTCAGCATCAAGAAATTCGATGGCAACAGTTTCCGCTTGTTGGCCTACGACGCCAAAGACCCAGGTATCGACGATGGCATGATGCTCTCCTCTTTTGAGCATCCTACACCTTTGGATGAGGGTTATTACATCCTCACGGCAGGAACGCGCCTGGACGATGGCACCGCGCTGACCCACAGCGAATTCTTCAGCATCAAGGCTGACACGACCACACAAGTGAACCTCATTTTGCGCGAAGCCGACCACGACGTACATGTCATCGGTTGCTTCTACGCCGACATCCACTTCACCGACCCTGAGACGGAAGAAGACGGCAACCCAAGACTGCTGATGGGCAACGACTATTTCATCCTCGGCTATTTGGACCAAGGCAGTGAGCCTACCACCCACGCCATGCAGGACATCGCCGCCTTCCGCAAGAACTTTGAGGACAGCGGTTTGCCGATGATCTTCATTTTCAGCAGCAAGGATGAATATGACAAATTCAAGCTGAAGAACTTCAACGAGCTGCCCGAAGGCATCGTCTTTGGCATCGACGACGGCTCCACTCGTGACGAAATCATCGAATGCATGCACCTCAACCCCGATGTCCGCCCCATCTTCCTCATCGCCAACGCCAACAGCGAGGTGGTGTTTATGAAGCAAGGCTATACGATTGGTTTGGGCGAGCAATTGCTGAAGGTGATGGCGAAGTTATAGGAATAGTCTCATTCCTTAATGCATGCTAGAGGGATAATCTTCACGCCATCCGGACGAGTGTAGGCCAACTTGCCGCCTGTAATCACTATCAACAGGTCTGGTTCGCGCAAGGGCATCTGTTTCTCCTTTTTATTGTATTCGCGGATAAGACGTTTCAGTTCCAAAAGATGTGATGCGCCATCTTCAATCTCTTTACTGCCCAACTTACATTCAATCAGTGCATATCGGCCGTCACCCAAATGTAAAACGAGGTCGGACTCCAACCCGTAACGGTCTCTATAATGTGAAATATGCGAGTCAAAATCAAGTGTATATGCCTTAAAGTCACGGATGCACATCTGCTCAAAGATGAAGCCGAAGGTCTTCAGTTGATTCAGCAACGCCTCAGGGGTAAGACCCAATGCCGCTACTGCAATGGACGGGTCGACAAAAGAGCGCTTCGGTCCTGTGCGAATGGCGGTCTTGCTACGAATGGCCGGGCACCAAGCATCAATGTCGCAGACCACAAAGAGTTTTCTCAGTGCCCCGACATAATCGTCAAACGTGGGTTCCGAACACGACACCTCGCCGGAGGCAGCGACATCTGCAATAAGTGTAGACTTCTTCGACAATGTGGAGATGTTGCGTGCGTATGCGCGTAAAATCATCCTTGTGAGCAGTTCATCGCGCGACACTCCGTCCACGCGGCTGATGTCATCTGAGCATACTGTCTTGACATAGTTACGTGCCACCAGCAGTTTTGCCTTGTCACTTTTAATATTCACCGTTGCAGGCCATCCTCCACGGCATCCGCAAAATACCAATTCTTCAACCGACATATCGGACTCAATGCCATCAATATCCAAGTTGGGATTATCGAACAACTCCATCAATGAAATCTTGCCATTCGAGTCGCCCGACTCCCACAAACTCATCGGCAGCATGTTTAACTTGGAAATGCGACCCGTGCCTGAGTGGTGAATCTGTGATTTGTCCACTGCATTCGATCCGGTCAGGATGAACTGACCTGGCTCAACTCTTTTGTCAACCATAGTCCTCACGGCATCCCACAACACGGGGGCATCCTGCCATTCATCGATCAGACGTGGCGTAGCACCGTTCAACAACAGGGAAGGTTTCATTGCAGCCGTGGCGAGATACTCATCGCGCATATCGGTGTCTTGCAACTTAATGACACTCTTGGCCACCTGCACGGCGGTAGTTGTCTTTCCACACCACTTCGGCCCTTCAATCAATACGGCGCCAAAGGCCTCAAGATGTTCGCGAAGGACGGTATCTGCAGTCCGTTTCAAATATTCCATATTATATCACTTTTGAATTACGCGGCAAAGTTACTAATAATAAATGGATTATCAAAACAATTTTTGCTTTTTGTGGTATTTTACTTTTGCTTTTTGTGGTATTTTACTTTTGCTTTTTGCGGTAAAACAACTAATCCATATCCCCCAAGACCATCTCATGATAATCCCGAATGGAGTCCCTATTTAGGCTTGCATAAAGACGGATATCGCTTTTCAGCTTCCCGATTTCTTCCTGTTAGTCTTGGACAATTGATTACAAACAACCGAATAAATCCGCCACAAATAACCGAATAAATTCACTATAAACAACCGAAAAATCGAGAATTGTTTTTGTAATTAAAATAAAATCAGTAATTTTGCAACGAAAACAAAAAGATGAAAAATCTGCCATCCGAACCAGCGACACCCGCCATTTCGTCGACCCCAGCATTGGCACGGCAGCCCTTGGACTTGGCCCCAGCGACTTAATTAACGACCTTAATTCATTTGGGTTGTTCTTCGAAGACCTTGCCGTTCGTGACCTGCGCGTGTTCGCAGAAGCTCTCGATGGCAGACTCTACCATTACCGCGACAGCTCTGGCCTGGAATGCGATACGGTAATTCACCGCAGAAACGGAACATACGCATTAGTTGAAGTCAAACTGGGGGGCGACAAACTTATAGAAGAAGGTGTAAATGCGCTCAAGACGCTCGCTACAGCCATAGACACGACTAAGATGCCAAGCCCTTCGTTCATGATGGTGCTGACTGCTGTCGGGCAATACGCATACCAACGCCCCGACGGTATTTTTGTCGTTCCAATCGGCTGTCTAAAAGACTAAGTCAGCTCGTTCGAGAACGCAATATCCAAACAATGTTGAGTTCTCCTATCAATCCAAATCTCCTAGGACCATCTCATGATAATCGCGGATGGCGTCTCGGTTCAGGCCCTTTTTGACCATGACTTGTGACTATGATCATGACTATTTCAACGGGCATAAAACTCCACGCATTTAAACAAGTGTAAACTATATGCAGGAGTAACATCTTTCAATGTCGTAGGGTTGGTCATAGTCATGGTCAATGGCCATGGTTGAATGGCTTTCAGCTCGGCGGCATCGGTGATGGTGGCCTTCTTTTCTTGCAGCTTCTTGAGGGTCTGCTTGGTTTCGGCAAGCTTTTGCTTGGCGGATTTGATCTGGTTGGTGTAAAGCTTTGCCGTATTTATTTTTTCTCCACAACCTCAATGTTGTAGTTTTCTTTTGCAAATTTCGCCAATTCGTCAAACTCATCCTTGAGCCACATCTTCATGCTTAGCACTTTCTCTTTTTTATTTGACCCTTCTTTATTTATCTTTAAATAATAAGGCGTGTCACAACCATAAAAATCCCATTGAAGATACTTTTTCCCATCAATCTTTTCATCTATTGAGGCTTTATAGTAGGTCGCGTTATCTGCTGGACCTTGCTTTCTAGCTTTGCCAATATCATCACACCAATAAAACAAATATTGATATGGGTATTTTTCTTGCTGAATGATGCTTTCAATAGGAAAAGCTTTACGAATTTCTTCTATAGTAGCATCTTTATGATTATCGAGCCACGCCTTAAAAATATAATATGAAGCAAGGCTTTTTGGCACAGGCTTGGCATTAATTGGAGTTTTACATTTTTTAGCATAAACCCAATACTTCGTATTATCTCGATTGGTTTTATGCATGCCCAATAATGTTTTTATTGTTTCCAAATCATCATTTAGTTTTTGCAACGAGGAATAAAGAATAAGTTTAAGCAATGGTTCGTTGGCATCCCAGAAGGAAGACAAACGATTTTCATCTAATTGATTAAATTCCCGGTATGAATCATATCTTTCTTTGTAAAACTCTTTTAGTAACTTTATCCTTCCTTTGTTTTTAACAAATATGACATCATCCAATAAAACACCATGTTTCTCGTATAAACTATATGTTTTCTCCTTGATCGAAACAGATAATGCTAAAACGGTATCCTTATCCTCAAACGTAGTTCCATCTCTTTTCTTTTTTTTAATTGATTGTCCTAGGTTTATTACATAATCTTCAATTAGAGTACACGCACCAGACGGCGAAATTATCTTAAAAGGTAATGGATTGATTACATACCTAAGCATCTCGTCGTAAGTAATTTTGATAAAACTATCACATACACACCTTGCATTCGTATCGGGAGATAGAAACACACCCAAAATATCATGGTTTTCATATTTAACTTGTTGCGAAGCCCATCTATAATAAGTATCTGTTTGTTTATCATGTTCTTCTGTGTAAATCTTGTTTTCAATAATAACAAGAACTTTTTTATCAATGGTATTACTATCTGATTTATAACTATAACTAAAATCAATAAGAATATCTATTCGCCCCTTCTTCTTTTCAAATTCCGCTTGTTGTTCTAAATCAACGGTCATACTTTCAATATTATAATTGCCATTCAAGAAGGGAGTCTCAAATTTAGAATCTCTATTTGCCAACAATCTCATAAAACATTTCAGCGGCTCTTCGCCCAACCCATGGTTGCCATTCGAATCCAATAACCAAGCAAGAAAAGCACTATGACAATTCTCATTTCTCTCAATTTTCAGCACATTGAACAATGTGATCTTGCCGTAAGAGGCTTTCAATTCCTGAAACAAAGGATCATTGTAAAAGTTAATTATTTCGCTTTTGATTGCGTCCAAATCTGTCTTATTGTCTCCCATAATTGTTGTTATTTTTGTTGTCTATTTCTTTCCTTTCATTTTAAATTTCATCCTTCCCTTTCGTTTTTCGCTCGCTGTGACTGATTGTGAGTGTCCAGCAAAACCAAAAGAAAAGTCGATTCGCGTTGCTTCAAGGTTATATCAATCGGCGGGGCATACGAGGCGTACAGAGAGACCATAGTGTGGATGGTCGTTATAATACAGGAAAAGGGCACCGCCTCTGAACCAAATATGGCCTGCGGAAGTGTAACCGCCGCCGCCGCCCGATGCCGACCAGTAGGCGCCGTAGGAACCGGTAATGTAGACTGAAGCCCCGTCTTGACGACAGCCTGCAGCAGGCAGGAAGACTGCTCCGGCATTCTGCAGGATGTCCCACTGCGAGGCGGAAATCACATTTCTGTTAAAGTCCACTCCTATTTGGTTCGCGTCGTTCAAGTGATAGGTACTCGCACTCCAATTATCGGGCAAAAGGACTACTCCGTTCACGCCATTCACCTGAGCCATGGCGAAGAGGATATCGCTCGGCGTGACTCGCTCAATGAACACATAAAACCATTCTCCGTTAGCCCCACCCGTCAAAGTACGCCACTGTTGTGTCGCATTACCGCCATTGCTAATAGTGTTGCTACCCCAGTCCGTGAAGGAACTATAATTGTTATCGAATGTAGAAGTTAGGGTCGGATTGTCTCCAGTTCCCCAACCGAAAAGATCAATCCAACCGCTGTAAGTAGAGGAAATGTTGTTATTATCACTGCCATTAACAGTCCCTCCCGGATCACCAGATTGTGGATTTTGGGAGCCAACATAATCCCATTGATTCTCGGCAAAACGCCAAATGTTAGTGCTGGCTTGATATTGCAAGTTGCCTTGGGAAAAACGAACCTTATCCCCATTCTCATTGATAGTAAACAAGCCGTTGACGGCACCAGTTGGCACATCACCACTTCCATTGCCCGAAAGTGTAACAAACTCCTTGTCTAAACCATAAACTGTTCCCACCTCGTTTATAGCGTAAGCGCGAACATGATAGGTGATGTTAGCCTCCAAATTCTCCATAACTGCAGTGAAAGCACCTATTCCCGAACCTGTGGCAATATGGTTGTCGCCCGAAGTAGGATTCTCGTTAGTACTCCAGCAGATACCGCGCTCGGTCACTTCGGCGCCACCCTCACTGGTTACCTCACCACTACAAGATGCGGAATGAGCTGTAATTCCTGTAACTTCTCCCGTAATGACCGTAGGCAATTCGGCACCAGGCGGTGTCGGTGGTCCTGGCGGCTCCGGCGTATCAAAGGCTTGCGTACGGAAGGTCTTTTGCTCCGAAAGGTAAGCGTTGCCACTCTTGGAAAAAAGTTCATAGTAATAGCAATACAACGTATCGCTCAACAAATCATTAAGGGTTAACTCGAAAAAGGTATCTTTCTTTGTCATTTCGACGGCTTCGAATTGTTGGGCGTTGCCGTTGGCATCGGCAGGACAATAGTGAAACACCACACGGCTGAGTTCCGCATGGTCTGTCCGTGTGTATTCAATATGAACATCCTTCATGCCTACCGTTACAATTTCATCATTGCCATCCCCGATTTCAGGATGGACTTCCTTGCTCTTGGTGCAGGCTGCTAAGGTCACCAAAACGCAGATTATTATTGATAGTTTTTTCATTATCCTTGGTTTTTACAAATTGTTTATCACTATATGTTAAGTTTTGTCTTGACGAAAAAAACACTCGCAACAGGCAAAAAGTCGATTTGCGTTGCTTCAGGAAATAATTACTCACCGGGGCAAACGAGACGTACAGATTGACCAGAATTACGGAAACTCCCGCCACTCCCGCTACTCGTTCCGAGGGAGGTGACAGTAAAATAAGCGGTGTATGCGCGACTGCTATCGTAACTCGAGCTGGCTGACCAGTAGTTGCCTCTGAAATTAGGATTATAGACCGAAGTCCCTTGGCGAAAGCCTGCAGCAGGCAGGAATACCGCTCCAGCATTTTGTAAGGAGTTCCACTGTGAGGCTGAAATCACATTGTTGCCGAAACTTGCTCCTATTTGGTTCGTGTCGCTCAGATTATAGGTACTCACGCTCCAGTTATCAGGCAAGAGGATTACCCCATGCACGCGGTTCACCCGAGCCTTGGCATAGCGGATGCCACTTGTGGTGTTCCGCGTGTTGAAGATATAGTCCCATTCAGACTTTGTCAATGCCCTCCATCCGCTGTTCTCGGTGTTACCTCCATTTGATATTGCATTATAACCCCAGTCCGCTTGACCTGTCTGGTCGTAGAGGTTACAGGTCTCGCAACCGTATGCGTAGTAGTAATCGTTTGTTCGGTCTGTGCTCCATGGCTGGTAGCATTCCGCACCATGGTTGTAACCGCTCGTACCCCAGCCAAAAAGGTCGATCCAACCGCTATAAGTAGATGAGATGAAGTTATTATCACTGCCATCAACAGTTCCCCCAGGATTACCTTCAGTTGTGGACTGAGCACCCACATAATCCCATTGGTTTTCAGCAAAACGCCAAGTGTTAGTGCTCGCTTGATATTGCAGGTTGCCTTGGGAGAAATATACCAGGTCGCCATTCTCATTTATGGTGAACAAACCGTTTATCGCGCCTTGGGGAGCATTACTTAACGCCACAAACTCCCTATCCAAACCATAAGCAGTGCCGACCTCATTTGTTGCATAGGCACGAACATGATAGGTAGTATTGGCTTCCAAACCGTTCATCATGGCTGTAAACACACCTGTTCCTGTACCAGCAGTCATATGGCTGCCATCCACTGTCGGGTTTGAAGTTGGGCTCCAGCAAATGCCGCGCTCGGTCACTTCGGCACCGCCGTCGTTGGTCACTTCGCCACCACCTTTGGCAGAATTGGAAGTAATCTCTGTCACTTCTGCGGTAACTACAGTAGGCAAAGTAATCGTCACATCAGAACCTTTTGTCTTGAAGGTCTTCACCGCCGTCCTCATTGAATTGAAACCGTTATGGAACTCATAGTAATAGCTATAAGTAGTGTTCTCCCTCAAGCCTGTCAGTTCCACATAAAGCGTGTTCTGCACCACGCGCATCTCGGCAGAGGTAAAGGCATTTTCATTCTCACCTTCACCATAAAAGAGATAGGCTTTCTTCAAAGTGGCGATGTATTCGTAGTCACACTGGATGTTGGCGGTAGTCGAGCCAACTGTTACCAGGTCGCGCTCCACATCCACATATTTCAAATTCACCTCAGGGGTCTTCTTGCAGGAGGCCAATGCCACCACAAGAACCATGATCATTATGCTTATCTTTTTCATTTTCTTTCGGTTTTTAACGGTTTTCAAAACTATAACCCAAACCAACCCTACCTTCAAAGATGCTGAAGTTGGTCGTCACGGCATCCAACGAGAGGACGAAGCCTCCGAAGCGGAACATCATACCCGCCGAAACATCCACACCCACGGCGGAATAACCGCTGTTGCGTACCCAACGGTCATCCAAGGTCTTCCACGACAGCGAGCGGTTGCCGAAACCTAAGCCTGCCTTTAAGTACATCATGTCATTCAAGCGCATCACGCCGCCACCCATGACGGATAGCACGGTCTTGGCGTATTCGTCCTTGTAAAAAGGCAAGTCCTCGCCCACAAAGCCCTCAGCATCGCTGACGGCGGCAGGAGTCAGACCAGCAAAGTTGAAGCCGCTCATCACCGAGGCAAACCAACCGAACTTCTGCACTTGACCGAAAGTAAATCCGACTGAGGGATTCTCGGTATTGGTATATGCACCATTCAAAGTGGAGAAAGTAATTTTCGGGATGCGCTTTGGTCTGGGTGTCTGCTGCTTTTCCTCGGTGACAAACTTAAACCGAATCTCCGGATAGTCACCATAGCCCAAGTCCTTGAAAGCCTGCCAGCGAATCGTTTTGTTCTTTCCTACAGGAACGATCTTGTTGACCATACCCGTCACTTTCATCGTGTCGGTATAGTGTTCTCCGTCATCAATGGAGATCAGGAGCTTCACATCAGAACGCACATTCAAGTCGTATCTGATGGTCACAATCTTATCTTCCTGCTTAGCACGGATGTTGGTCACATGGTCTTGTGCAACGGCTATTTGCGAGCCTAAAAGAAGGCTTAGCAATACTAATAAGGTGTGCTTCTTCATGGCTTCACGGTTTTTTCGGGTTCAACATCAGCAAAGGCACCGCGAATGATCATTTCAACCGAAACGCGGCGATAGCCTCCGCCTTTCTCCTTGTTCTCCACGGCACAACTCAGGAAAACATTCTCCGTGTGCTTCAACGGCTCCACCTGGGTTTTCAGAAAGTCTTCCACACCTTGGGTACGCAAGAAAGCCAACTGCCCGTTGGTGGTCACACCTGTTTTTTGTGTCACAGTCATGTTATATGGAGATCCGTTCAATGTAATAGGCTTGTCGGTAAAGTCACCGTATTCTCCCAAGTAGGCAATCTTGTTGCGAATAGGTGTACCATCTGTGGCACCCGTGATTTTCACGTCCACCTTTGTTCCTTCTTTCAGATAATCGACAAGGTCTTTCTCCAACTTGTTTTTCAGGAAACTGCACATCAACATACAAGCATTGGAGTTTTGGATGGTGTACTTGCCAAGAGCATAGTCGTCGGCGGCATCGGCCACCACAAGGGTCTCGTAGGACACCGAAACGACGAGATTGTTGTCCTGAACCTCTGTCTGGACTTCAATCTTCACATTGTCGGAAACTTTCTGTCCTTCAGCCAAATTGGCTTTCATTGCAGCCAGTTCCTCCTGCCAGTTGCGCTGGCGTTCCTCGTTTTCCTTCTGGATTTGTTCCTTCGACTGTTCTTTTTTGAGGTATCGGTAATGGAACCGTTCCGACACCGTTTCCACTTCTTGTCCGAAACACATTGCAGACAGGGAAATGAGAATCGTTGTAAATAGAAATTTCTTCATATTGGGTTGTTTTGGTGTTTAGTTGTATGCTCAATTCTGTATTAGATTCATCTTCTATTTTCCACCCGGCAAAGAAACGCACTTCCACGAAAACTTTTCAGGTTCATGTTGGTTCATATTGAGTCGTTTCTTGCCAGCACAAAAAAAAGCGTGATACTTTTGCATCCGCTTATCGAGGTGTTTGGCATACCTAAAGAAACCGAATGTTGAAAAGCACACGCTATTCGTGTAACTTTCAGCATCATTCTGGTTTCTTTATCTCAAATCGCCAAACTTTCGATAAGACAGAATATTGCTAATCGTCTGATTATGTGATGTATATTGCTTCTAATGCGCCTTGCGGCGGGTTATTCCATAGGCTTTTCTTTTAGTTTTACGCTCCAAAATTAGGGAATTTTTGAGAAAAGCAAAAGAAAATTGAGGATTTCTCAAAAAAGGTTGGCCAACTTGAAAGTAAGAAACTCCTCAACGGGTATCCCGCCGCTGCCCACAATAAACGAATGGTCAGGATGAAATTGATCTCTGAACTTTCTAAGGCCTTCGTTTTCGGTACGGCGGCCACTCTTCACCTCTATTGCGACACATTTCCTATTGTACTCAATGACGAAATCGACCTCATCATTACGCTCACGCCAATAGTAAGTCTTATACCCATCTTCATCGGCTTGATTGAGCAAATATGCCCCGACTGCCGACTCCACCCAGCGTCCCCATTCTGTAGGTGTCGTAAAAACCTTTTCAAAAGCAACTCCCGATTGTGCCGAAAGCAATGCGGTGTTGTAAACCATAAGCTTGGGGACCGAATTGTACTTGCGCGCCGCATCGTTGGCATATTTATGCAGTCCGCAAAGCAATCTCGACTCATCCAATGTGGTCAAGTAATTGGCTAATGTGGTCACATTGCCCGCGTCCTGCAGTTGACCAAGCATCTTGTTCAAAGACAACTCCTTGCCCGAATACACACAGCCCAAGTCAAACAATTGACGCATCAATTCAGGCTTATAGACTATCTTTGTCGACAGGACATCCAGTTCGATAGCTGGAGCGATAATGCTTCCCTTGACATACCGCTGCCAACGCCGATAATCGTTTATCAAAAGCGCTCCGCCAGGATAACCGCCATAATACATATACTGGTTGACATCGAAGCCAAAAGCTTCTCGCATTTCCAAATAGCTCCAATGCGACATCCTAATGATTTCAAACCTACCGGCAAGCGACTCGGTAAGTCCGTCTTTTAGCAACAGCCGAGAAGAGCCAAGCAGCACCACTTTTATCGGAACATCATTGAATGTGTCCATATCCCACTCTTTTTTCACGGCTTCGCTCCAGTTGCCAATCTTGTGGACTTCATCAATGACAAGAAGATATTCCGAAGCATGCGTAATTTGCAACTTGGCACGTGCCGTTGACCATGTTTCTCCAATCCACGCTATGTTATCTGAAGAAACGCTGTCAGCCGTGACAAACAAATACGGAATGTCGATTTCCTGTAACACCTGTTTTACCAAGGTCGATTTCCCCACCTGTCGTGGTCCAGATATCACCTGAATAAAATGCCGAGGCTCCTTTATGCGAGACATTACTTCATCAAATTGCTGTCTTTTATACATAATATATTGATTATTCGGCTGCAAAGATAAACAAAATTCTCAAATCTACAAAACAAAATTCTCAAAAGTTGATTACAAAATTCTCAAATCCATACTACAGAATTCTCAAAAGTGCAAAAAAAAGACCTTGACAAACATGTTGCCGAGGTGCATCCAAACACGACAAGTTCAGTTGTTTAGTTCCGAGATAATCCAAAGCCAAGTGACTTTGGACAAGGTTATCTCATCATAGATAAACCACATCCTAACTAATGTAAAATTACAGAAAAACAAATATTTACATCATATCACATATAAAACCTTTTTTGCCACTTTTTTTCTACGGCAAAGAAACAGGAAATCAAAATGGCAAATCGGTACTTTTCGGTACTTGTTTTGCGGACTTGGTATAGGATATATCTAACTTCATACAAGAAACATATAGAAGGGGCGTCTCTTGGATTTTAGAAGACGCACCTTCTTCATGATCACATGGCTTTTCTTGCCTATGTTTTGTCAAAAAATGAACTCCTAATAGGTAACAACGCCACCATCAATTTTGAATCTTTTATCTTGATTTGGAACCGCCATATTTGCTGGAATTCCAGTATCTATTCCCGACACTTTTACCTTGGTTTTACCGAAAGCATACGAATCTATTACCGGACGAGAAGCCGATTTGAAAGAAAGAGTCGATAACGAGAAACAGAAAATGAAGGCCTGCTTCCCAATGTGGAGAACGCTGGCGGGAATTGCGACAGACTTTAAGCCAGAACATTCTCGAAAAGCCTCTTCGCCTATTTCGATGATACCTTCAGGTAAAGTGACCGCAGTAATCTCACTGTTTTTGAAAGCGTATTTTCCAATGTGTGTCACGGAATAGGCGTTGCCGTCATATTCAACTTTTGCAGGAATGACGATTTTCCCAGAATAGATAGCGCTGTCCTGAGGACAGGACGTAACGGTTACATCCTTTAGATTTGGGTTGATTTTGTAATAGATACCGCCTTTTGCGAAATCACTTTGGCCGAACATGCTTGTTGCGACGAAGAGCAAACATACAAGCATAGAGATAATTCTTGTATTCATAATAATTCACGTTTTAGGTTAGTAGACAACTGTATTTTTCCTTTTTTTCGGGTTCGAATTTCTGCTCGAACTATTGGTTCTCTTACTATGCGCCTTAAAATAAGGGGTCTTACTAAAAGCATAATCAGTGTATTTCATATTGCTATTTGCAATAGAAACCGTTTGCAGCTTCGAGCATCCGACAAACGCATCATCCTTGATGGATTCAACATTTGCAGGAATTTTGACGGAAACCAAAGCGGTGCAATTACTGAATGCGTTTTTTTCAATTTGCTTTACACCAGTTCCAAAGGTAACACTCGTCAGAGACGTACATCCTCTAAAGCATTGTCCGGTTATTTTTTCCACATTATTCGGAATGATGATTTTGGCAAGTTTGGTACAATCCGAGAAAGCAAAACTCTCAATCGAAGTTACAGAATTGGGGAGGGTTATCGATTTTAAATTATTGCAACTGCTGAATGCACCAGTACCGATGAATTCGAGCGTGTTCGGTAATTTGATTGATTTCAGGCAATCGCAATGACCGAAAGCTCCAGCTTTGATGCCCACAACACTATAAGTGTTTGAGTCCATTGTCGTCACTTGTTCCGGGATAACAATGTCGCCATAATAGTCAAATCCATCGATTTTAGCGACAACGACTTTTGTCTCATCCTGTACTTGATAGTTAATGCCTTCCACGATGAATTGATTTTGAGCCATAGATTCTTTGGCACAAAAACAGGAAAACAAGATTCCCATGATAATTAGTTTCTTTTTCATTTTCTAAACCCTAATTCCGTGTCGGGCGCAACCTTTATTTATGATTAAAACAACCTTGCAAAAGATAAATTAATTCAATACTACTACAAATAGTGTCTCCATTTTTTCCAGAATTCAATTGGCCAAGTTTTGGTACACCATATTGAATAGAAGCATGACTGCATCCACTACAAGTGCAATCAGTATCGCTTTTTTGCCGACAAGCCCCGTTAACTTCCAAAGGCATACCAACAACAAAGTAATTGCCAATGGCAACAAGGGTGGGAACATCTTCATGCTGTCCCAAACATGTCCTTGAAATAGTAAAGCAACCGCCCGTTGGCCTCCGCATACCGGGCACGAAACCCCAAATACCTGTTTGTAGAAACACGGCAGCATGTTGGCCAAAAGCCATTGGGCGGTTAGTATCATAGCATTGGGTGATTAGAAATCCAACAAATCTTCAAACAAGTCAGAGTCAAAGAGCAAAAATGATCCGCCCAAAAACAAGGCGGAGATAATGCCCCATATTATTGCAATGGCTCCCAAAATCACACCTATAATGGATAGGATGCGACCTGCATTCAACGCTCCAAAGTTAACATATTTCATCGGATTCATTCGATACATCATCATAGGTTTCTTGGACAACGCCAAGCCAATAATGCCACAGATAAAGCCCACAAATACGCATCCAAATAGGATTGAACAGATGCCCAAAATGAGCACGGCAGTGGCATTCGGCAACTTTTCGAATTGTTGGTTGGTTGTCAGAGGTTGGTTTTCCATAGCTTTTCTTTTTTAGGAGGTCTACTTTTTAATCCATCAAAGCTTTCGTCATCTTCTCAGTGATCTTGGCATAGCGCTTCAACTGGGCAGCAGACATGTCGTCTTCAGCGTCCTCCAGTTGTTCAGCAAGCTTCTGTGCCTTCTCTGCCAGTTTCACATACTCGCCCATGGCCGTCATGTCACCTTTCATTGCCTTTTTGTAAGTATTGATGTACTGGTCGACATACTTCTCGTATTCGTCAAGAAGCTTGTCCCACTTGTCACCAACAAAAAACTCAGTGGCATCCTTGGCCGGCACCACATTGGCCGAAGCAGTGAAGTAGAATCCTCCCATCAGGAAAGCCATAACAGCAGCAGTCATAATTGTCTTTTTCATTTTATTATCCCTAATTCCGTGTCGGGCGCAACCTTTAAATGTTTAACAGAATGTTTACGGCTGCAAAATAAGATAATAAAAACGGAATCGGTTTGGTTCATGTTGGTTCACTTCACCTGAACCCGGTCGAACATCATAAAAGCAATCTGGTTATACTTGTCGTTGTGCACTTTTTCCCATGCACTTCTGAACTCATCGCTCGTCTTGCGGTCGTCAAGCAACGGCGATTGGATGTTTTGCAACAGAGAGCGGCATGTCAGCATCCTGTCATTGAAGTCATTGACGACATCAGAGTAGGCTTTCCCGCCATTCAAATCGTCGATGATAGGCTGATACATGCTGTCGATGATATGCTCCGCCCTGTCGAGCAGCACCATGAACTCGTCGGAATAACCGTTGGAATTACGCTCCACGATGATGGTGTCAATCACATGCTGCACCTCGGTCCTGACTATTTCTTTGGGTCGCAACAACAATGGGATAACTGCCAACGCCACACCTATCAATATCGGGAGTATCCAAAGCCAACGCGTATGCCGCTCAAAGGCTTTCTTCAAGGCTTCGGCATTGGCGTAGCGGCGCTCACGGTCGGGACGGGAACACTTGGCGGCGATGCGCTTGTAGCGGTGCGGGAAGATTTCCTTCAACAACAATCCAAAAGCATAGATGTCGGTGCGACCATCTATCTTCACATCCGGATCCTTTTGCTCGGGAGCCATATACTTCAAGGTGCCGGCAGGCTGTTTCAACACGGCATAGTCATCGGCATCGGAAAGACCGAAATCGATGATTTTCACATTATTGCCGTTTCTTGTCACCAAAATGTTGCTCGGCTTCAAGTCGCGGTGGATGATTTGCTTGCCATGGATGTAAACGAGGGCGTCCACCAGCTGCTCCACCACCTTTTTGCGGACATTCACAGAGGGCTTTGCAGCAAGGAACTCATTCAAAGGCACACCGTCCACATACTCCATTACGATGCAAGGCCCAACCTCGGGATTCATCTCCTTGGCGAGCAGTTTCACGATGTTGGGATGGTCGAGTTGGGTGCCCAGTTCAAACTCTTTCTTCAACAACTCGATATAGGCCTGCTGGTCGCGATATTCGCGCTTCAACCCTTTCAAAATGAACCACTTGCCCTGCCTACGAATCTTCACCACCTGGTTGAAGCCACGCGACGACGAGGACTCGTACACCGTCAAGGCTTCCGTCTCGGTGATGAAACTACCGTTGATGATTCCCGAAGTGCTATCGTCGTCCATGGTCACTTATTTTTTGGCAAAAGTACGAAAACTATTATAAACCGTTTGGGCTTTTCTATAAACATCATTCGTCCATTGAAGTCAGAGATTCCCAAGGGAATGGAAAGTTGGTACTAATTAGAACTGCGGCGACAGATAGAGTTTACATAGCAAATGAACTACTTGTCGCCGCATTGTACTCCACATGCCCACTCCATTCCCCTTGGGGAATCTCACATTTTAAAAAATGAACCAAAAAGAATTGCACAGTTTCAAAAAGAAGTCGCATTTTTGCAGCAGAAAACGAAACGCCATGCAGAAAACCTGTCCAGAAATCTCCGAACTCAAGCAGCAAATCGAGGAAAGTGTAGGTCGCAAGATGAAGACTTCCAATGACTTCACCTTTCTCAGCGGTGCCATTTGGGAACGCATACACGAAAACCTGAGCGCCTCAACACTGAAGCGGCTCTGGGGCTATGTGGACGGTCCCGACACCACCCGCAGTAGCACGCTTGAAATCTTGTCAAAATTCTTGGGTTTCAAAGATTGGGACGGTTTCCTGGGGCATATCAGCCAAGGCAACGGCTCTGACCGCGTCACCAAGCAGCATATCAAAACGGACGACTTGAAGGTAGGCGACCATATCTCCGTGTCATGGAAACCCAATCGTCACTGCACATTCCGCTTCCTTGGCGAATACCGTTTCATCGTTGAGCAATCCGAAAACTCCAAACTGAAGGTGGGCAACACCTTCCGTTGTGCACTCTTCATCCTCGGTGAGCCACTTTACTTGAATGATCTAGTTCAGGGTAACGAGCCACCCGTGGCTTTTGTGGTTGGCAACAAAGATGGTTTGTGTGAATTGAAACAGCGATAATCTCTTTCCAATAAAAACAGTAGAGACGCGATATCGCGTCTCTACTAAGTTTCTGCATTTAATCGGATTACAACTTCCTCGCGACTTCCTTCTCAGTGTAACCCTCGATGATGTCGCCGACTTTAATGTCGTTGAAGTTCTCGATGTTCAAGCCGCAGTCCATACCGGCGCTGACTTCCTTGACATCGTCCTTGTAACGCTTCAAGGAGCCGAGCACACCCGTGTAGATTACAATGCCATCGCGGATGACACGGACCTTAGTATTGCGGGTGACCTTGCCGTCC
>CACXIM010000025.1 GCA_902767725.1 uncultured Bacteroidia bacterium
CAAAACGACTTAGGTGTTTGCTACGAGCATGGGAACGGTGTAAAAAAAGACCCGAAAAAAGCAGCTCGTTGGTATAAAAAAGCAGCTTTACAAGGAGAGTCAACGGCACAATTTAATTATGCTGTATGTTGTGAAAAAGGTGTGGGCGTTAAACCCAACCTTGAAAAAGCCGAAATATGGTACACATGTGCTGCAAATCAAGGCAACAAATCTGCACAGGAGAAGCTGAAAGAATTGCAGAAAAGGAAGTAAAAATCTCTACGTTCCAAGCCGCCGTTGTCATGTTGTCATGGTCTCCTTGCACATAAGCCAAAATCACATATTCTTCATACACAATCCAATCTGACGGACATCATATTTTGCCAATTCCTTGCCTAGGGTAGCCACCTTGTCGATTTCTGGTAGTTTATGCCCAATTTGTCCGAAAAACCTTGAACCCTTTTTCCTATCATAAAACTTAACAATGATTTGTTGCTAATTTAATGCGCATTAACTTAATGCTGGTTACAAAAACAAAAATTGCTATCCAAACAACCGTGATTTTTCCAAACATTCCCTGTTTTTGCCCTCACAAACTGCGATAAAGAAAGTATAAAGTAGATGAATATAGCATCCCAAAATGGCTGTGTTCCGCTCCATACACCATTGTCCCCAATTGCCATCCAAAACCAATAATTCAGGGAAAAATTCCTTTAAACGAAATAATTACGACTTTTAAGCGTTAAAGATACCGTAAACTAAATCTTATATAACATGAAAAAATCAGTTTTTATCCTCGCGTTATTAAGCGTCATCACTTTGATGTCCGCCTGTAAAAAAGAACCATCCATCACACAAGGTGTGTATGGTACTGTAATAGAACGTTACGGCGATTGGATGCCTGGTGCAAACGCCGACCATGGCGAGAGACCCATCGCTTGCGATGTGTATGTGTACGAATATACCATGCTCTCTGACTTCAATGGCGGTATTTGCGTTAATTATCCTATTGACGCAATGCCAAAGCCATTTGTGGCCAAGACCACATCAAACGCCAAAGGCTTCTACGAAATCAATCTTGCTCCTGGCACTTACTCGATATTTTTATTGGATAACGGGAAACTGACGGATGGAGGTGGACTCGATGGCTATGGTGGCATCAATCCTATTACTATCAACTCGGGCGAAAAGATTGAAAGGCAACTTGTTTTGGAACATGCCGTGTATTGAACCCATCAATTGAAAAACAACGAAGCCACGCTATTTGGCGTGGCTTCGTTGTTTATTATGTCGTCTTCATCCGCAATTTTCAACAAACCAAGAAAACACTCTCAAACTATCACCATCCGTCTTGAACATATACTCGGGATGCCATTGCACGGCACAGACGAAACGCTTACCCACCATTTTTACGGCTTCGATGAGGCCATCGGGGGATTCGGCCATGGGTATCAAATCCCTACCGAGGTCTTTGATGGCTTGATGATGCAGTGTATTCACTTCGAGGGTGTCTTTGCCTAATAACGTTTGTAGGTCGCCACTCAAGGTGACTTTGTGTGTCGGAACACCGTAAGGCTTGCCCTGCCTGTGGACGATATCCGAAGGATGCTGCGAAGGGAGGTCGTGCCAAAGCGTACCACCCAAAAACGCATTTATGAACTGAAGTCCCCGGCAGATGCCGAGGATGGCCTTGTCGGCTTGCAGCGCTTTCGAGAGCAACAGCGTTTCCAACTTGTCGCGTTCCGGGCTGGGAACGATGGTTCCAGTGATGTCCTTCATCCCATAAAGCTCAGGCGCGACATCCTGACCACCCGTAAACAGAAAACCATCACAGGTTTCCACAATGCGGTCAGCGTCTTCCTCTGACATTTCAATAGGCAGGACGACAGGAATACCTCCTGCCGCCTTGATGCCGTCCAAATAATCGGGCAGCATCCAAACACTCTTGCGCTCCGCGTCCCAAAGTGGCGTGACGCCTATAATCGATGACTTGCTCATAAGTCTTTCATTAAAGTTGCAAAGATACTTATACTTTCGCTTTTTTTGTTGTTAATGCCATTTTTTCTATTTTTGCCCCTTTATTCAACAACAAAAACTAACTACTACTATGACACGCTATATTTTTGTGACGGGAGGCGTGGTTTCCTCTCTTGGTGGCCAGCATTGGCAAACTACTGCAAGCCCGCGGCTACACCATCACCATACAAAAAATCGACCCTTACATCAATATCGACCCAGGGACATTGAATCCATACGAGCACGGCGAGTGCTATGTGACCGTGGACGGCACCGAGACCGACCTCGACCTCGGCCACTACGAACGCTTCACAGGCATCCGCACCACTCAGGCCAACTCGGTGACCACGGGTAAGATCTACAAGACCGTCATAGACAAGGAACGCCACGGCGACTACCTCGGCAAGACCATACAAGTGGTGCCTCACATCACCGACGAGATCAAACACCGCATCATGCAAAACACTGATGTCGACTTCGTTATCCAAGAGATTGGCGGCACCATAGGTGACATCGAAGCGGCCCCCTTCCTCGAAGCCATCCGTCAGCTGAAATGGGAACTCGGTAACCGTGCCGTCAGCGTACACCTCACCTATATCCCTTACCTAAAAGCCGCCGATGAGTTGAAGACCAAACCCACCCAACATTCGGTGAAAGAGCTGCAAGCCGCTGGTATCCAACCCGATGTGCTCGTGCTGCGCACCGAGAAACACCTCTCCGACGGCGTCCGCCAGAAAGTGGCCTCCTTCTGCAACGTCGACCTCGAATGCGTAGTGCAGAGCGAAGACTTGCCGAGCATCTACGAGGTGCCTGTCAACATGCAACGCCAAGGCCTTGATGCCGCCTTGCTGCGCAAGTTCGGTTTACCGGTAGGAGAAACCCCCAAGATGGAAGGCTGGCATCGCTTCCTTGAACTGCAACGCACTGCCGCCAAAGAGGTGCATGTGGGTCTGGTAGGCAAATACGACTTGCAAGACGCTTACAAGAGCATCCGCGAGAGCCTGATATTGGCAGGAATCTACAACCATGTGAAGGTAAAGATCGACTTCATCAACAGCGAGAACATCACCAAAGAGAATGTCGCGGAGCAACTCTCAGGCGTGGCAGGCATCTTGGTCTGCCCCGGCTTCGGACAACGTGGCATCGAAGGCAAGATCGTGGCTGTGGAGTATGCACGTGTTAACAACCTGCCCGTCTTCGGCGTATGCCTTGGTATGCAGATGATGGTCATTGAATTCGCCCGCAATGTGTTGGGATATAAAGATGCCAACTCGAGTGAGATGGACGCCAACACCCCACACAATGTCATCGACATGATGGAGGAGCAGAAGACTATCGTCAACCTGGGCGGCACCATGCGTTTGGGCGCCTATGGCTGCAACTTGCGTGAAGGCAGCCGCGTATCAGAGATCTATGGCACACCGCAAATCAGCGAACGCCATCGCCACAGATACGAATTCAACAATAAATATAAAGACGAATACGAGAAAAACGGCATGAAGTGCGTCGGCGTGAACCCCGAGAGCGACTTGGTTGAGATTGTCGAGATCCCCAGCCACCGTTGGTTCATTGGCACCCAGTTCCATCCCGAATACTCCAGCACCGTTCTGCATCCTCACCCCTTATTCATGAGTTTCATCAAAGAAATCGCCCAATGAGAACGCCTTTCAAGCAAAAACGCATCCTCTTCCTGGCCGCCTTCTTGGCCATCGCGGTGCCACTCTTCGCCATCTCCTATGGCCGAAACCTCAACCGCACCCTCCGTACGCTACGCAACGAGTTGAATGCCGACTACCAGCAAATCGACAAGAACCGCGACCGGCTCACCGAGGACTATGAGAAGCAACGTCAGAAGATGATCGACGTGATGAAGCAGTGCGACGAACTCTCGCTGATGCTATATTCACAAAAGCAAGGCTTCACCTTTGATGTGAGCTATGCCTTGCAGAAAGTCGCCCAAAAATACAACGAGTTCAACCAGGACCGTGGACCTTTCGACCATATCGTCAGCAACCTCAACGTGGAGATGGAACGTCATGCCCGCCTCATCGAGTCGTTGCGACGTCTGCCTCCCGAGCTCGACACTATCATCGGCATTCCCGACAGCCTGCTCATCCACTACGACTCGCTCAACCCACTCTTTTTCAGCACTGCGCACCTTGAACTGGACGAAGAAGTCAAAGCCATGGCCGACTCCCTCTCCATAATACCTTTCGTGCTTGACGAACAAGGTGAGGACGCCCGCGAACAGTGCATCTTCTATGCTGGCGAGCTGCTCAAAATGTATGCCGATACCAAAGCCGTTGTAGTGGCCGACAGCATTCATTATTATGAGACCTACCTGCGTTTGAAGGAGACCTACGACTATGCGCACGACTATTACCAAGTGCTGCAAAACCGCATTTTCGTCGAAGGACAGACCCCGTGGTACGCCATCCTGAAGCGTCCAGGCTATTATTGGAGGCAAGCCATGGAAGATGCAGGAGAGAAATACGATGTCAGCTCCCTACAATCGTTGTTCAGCAGGGGCAAGACTGAACAGTCGACCACCGACACCGGTTGGGAATACTCACTCCAAGTCTTCATCATCGTCTTGTTCCTCATTGAGTTGCTGGTGAGTTGGCTCTTCGCCTCCCTCCTGCTCATTCCTGTTTTCCGTTACATCAAGCCCTTGAAGGAAATCAGCAAGGCGCGGCGACGTTATCTCGCCTTGCTGCTCGGCATCTTCATCACCATCATCGTCAACAGCACGATTGGTGGCGACGGCTTGCTTCATATCGCAGCAAAGCTCACCAACACCTTCCTTTGGTTGCTGGCTGCCATCCTCATTGCGCTGTTCTTCCGTTTGAAAGCCAAACAGCTGAAATATGGCGTGAAGCTCTACCTGCCCACCTTCTGCATGGCCTTGGCGGTCATCGGCTTTCGTGTGGTCTTCATGCCCAATGCACTGATGAACTTCATCTTCCCGCCCGTCCTTGTTGCCTTCTTCATTTGGCAACTCTTCGCCTGCTTGCACAATGCAAAGAAGGTGGATCGCGGCGACCGTCTTTTGGGCTGGATCTCGCTGGCGGTGACAGGCGTAGCCTTGGGCGTGGCCATTGCGGGCTATATCTTCGCTTCTCTGCTCGTTTTGGTTTGGTGGTACTTCCAACTGGCAGCCATCCACATCGTCTTCACCGTCCTTTACTTGATTGTGCAATATCGCAAGAAACGGATGACCCATCGTCTCAACGACTACCGCTCTCGCATAACCTTCATCACGGGCCCGGGTAAGGAGACGTTGATGTTTGGTGCCACTTGGTTCTACGACTTGGTCAAGGATGTGGCGCTTCCCGTGATGGGCTTCCTGTCCATCCCTTTCTGCCTCCATCTGGCATTGGATGTCTTTGACTTCGAAGACTTGTACAACAACATCTACCACCACAACTTCGTACAACTCGTCAACGACAGCGGGGCCGACACATTTAGGATGTCATTCCACGGGATTCTGCTCATTGTGAGCCTGTTCTTCGTGTTCCGTTATATCAACCGTGCCTTGCATGCCATCTGGCAACAGGTTCGTTATGCGGTCTTCATGAAGAAACATAATCGCAAGACCATCCGCAACAACGAAATTAACCTGTCGTTGGGCAACAGCATCATCAGCGTCTTGGTATGGTTCGTCTACATTGTTGTCATCGTACTCACGTTGCACATCCCCACTAGTTCGTTGAGTCTTGTGGCTGGCGGTCTTTCTGCCGGTATCGGTTTTGCCCTCAAGGACACCCTCAACAACTTCATCTATGGCATCCAACTCATGTCGGGACGCCTGCGTGTCGGCGACTGGATTGTCTGCGACGGCATCCGAGGCAAGGTCACCCACATTGGTTATCAAAGCACGGAAATTGAGACCATCGATGGTGCCGAGATGTCGTTCCTCAATGCCACCCTGTTCGCCAAGAACTTCAGCAATCTCACCCGCAACCATGGATATGAGTTCGTCAAGATCACCGTAGGTGTGGCCTATGGCACTGACATCCAACGTGTGCGCGAGCTGTTGGGAGAAGCCTTGCAGACGCTGCAAGACAAGGACGCCTTCGGTCGTGACATCGTGGACTCGAAACGTGGCGTCAGTATAACCTTGGAAGAAATGGATGACAGCGCCGTCACCATTGCCGTGAAGCAACAGGTGCTCGTGGCTGAGCGCGTAGGCTATATCGACCGTGCCAAAGAATTGATCTACAATACATTGAATGAAAATGGTATTTCAATCCCCTTCCCGCAATGCGATGTGCATCTTGTCAACGAGGAATAGTTACGCAGAAAAATTGTACTTTTGCAGCATAAAACCATTCAAAATGAAAAAACAAATCCTAATCACCATAGCTGCGACCCTCTTATTGGCCGCATGCACCGAAAAGCCTAAGGTAGACCCCAGCAGCAAACCAGATTCCAAGAAGACCGTCACCGTACCTAACTTCAATGCCGACTCAGCCTATCAGTTTGTGGCGCAGCAAACCAATTTCGGACCTCGTGTGCCCGAAACCCAAGCACATGCCGACTGTGCCGAATGGCTCACGGCTAAGCTTGGCGAATATGCCGACACGGTCGTTGTGCAAGACTTCCGTGCCAAGCTCTTCAACGGCAAGGGCATCGATGGACAAAACATCATAGGCGTATTTCATCCCGAGGCCAAGAAGCGCATCGTGCTTTGTGCCCACTGGGACTCGCGCCCCTATGCTGACCACGACCCCGATGAGGCCAACATCCACACGCCCATCGATGGTGCCAACGACGGCGCCAGCGGCGTAGGCGTTCTGCTTGAATGCGCCCGCCTCTTCAAAGTCCAACCCTTGCCAGAAAAACTCGGCATCGACATCATCCTTTTCGACCTCGAGGACTACGGCCCCCATGCGGATGAAGCCGAGAAATACTATAATGATGACGTGAACTATTGGGCTTTGGGTTCGCAGTATTGGGCCAAGCACCCGCATGTGTATGGTTACAAGGCCTTCTATGGCATCCTCTTGGACATGGTGGGCGGCAGCAACCCCAACTTCCCCAAAGAATATTATTCTCAAGGCTACGCCGCAACAATCAGCAACAAGGTTTGGCGCATGGCTTACGACTTGGGCTTCCGTCCCTACTTCAACAACGAATTGGGTGCGCCCATCAGTGACGACCACATCCCCATGAACGAGATTGCAGGCATCCCCACCATCGACATTATCGACTTGCAGCCCGAAAGCAGTAACGAATGTTTCCCCGATGTGTGGCACACCTTGAACGACAACATTGAAAACATTGACAAGAACACCCTTGGCATGGTAGGCAACGTGCTTTTGCATGTCGTGTATGAAGAATGAAAAACAAGAAAAACTTGCCTATGTGAGTTTTTTATATCTTTGTCTCGTAAAAACACAAAACAACTTACCTATTTATTCACTAAAACCTAACAACTATGAAGAAATTATTGCTTGTCTTGGTCGCAGTCTTGGGCTTGTCCTTTGCTGCCAACGCACAGAACATCGGTGGCCGCTTCGGCGGTGTCGGTACGCCACATGCCGCCGGTTTTGGTGCCGAACTGTCTTACCAGCATTTTGTTGCGAATACCAATCGCCTGGAATTAGACCTCGGTTTCAGCCGCAGCAATGACAATTACATCAACTTTGCCCTTGCGTACCACTGGGTATTACCCATCGCTGGCGACTTCAGCTGGTTCATCGGTCCCGCCGTTAATCTTGGCTACTGCAACAACCATGGTTTTGGATTGGCTGCTGGCGCTCAAGGTGGTGCAGAATGGAATCCGAAAAATGCGCCCATCCAACTGGCGGTTGATTTTCGTCCAGTGTATGAGTTTGTTTTGCCGGAACATTGCGCCTATAACGGCTTCGGCTATGGTGTGGCCTTCAGCGTCCGTTACAGGATTCACTAAGACATCGCACTTATTGCAAAAAAGGCCGCAACTGGTTTGCGGCCTTTTTTGTGTCTATAACCCAACAGGGTCAGAATTTCTTAATGAACTCACTCAGTTCGCGCTTCGAGGATTCGTAGGTGAAGGCTTCGTTCAGAAGGAAGTATTTGTTTCTGTCAACACAATATTCGTAGGCGTATTTAGCGAACTCCAACTTGTTGCTCTCGAAGGAAAACAGCTTGCAGATGCCAAGGATTTGGCTTGCCGACATTGGGTTGGTCGACACCACCTGCTCGGCAAGAGTCAACTTTGAACTGTCGAATGATTCCTTAGAAATCAGTTGATAAGCTTCATCATAATCCTGAGGATTCATAGCGTATGGGATGACTGGTACGGGAGGCGTGGGAGGCACAGGAGGCACAACTGAAGGCTCAGTTTGTCCCGTTTTCAGATCCATGGTCAGCTCAGGCCGAATGTTGATATTGGAAGACTCCAAACCATACCATTTGCCGGAACTGACGACTGCGAGGTTTTGTGATTGGCGAAGGTCAACAAACTGACCCACACAATTTTGCAGTACATTGTCGAGCTCCACGCGGACATAATAGCTGTCCTCGCCAAGATTGCGAATGCAGATGGAGCGGACAGACTGTTCGTTTTGCAGCACGTCGTCGACATAGAGCCATAAACGAGCATTCATGTTACGTGGTGTTGACACAGTCAAGGTGGTGCTGCCATGATGAACTTTGACTTTCTTGGATCTTACAGTAGCCTCTTGAGCCATGCTCGGCAAGGTGAGGAGCAGGATGAGGGCAATTAAAAGGTGTTTTTTCATAACGTTTTCTGTTTGGTAGAGACGGTGTGCACACAGTCTCTACAATCATTTTATGCAATAATCATTCCACGACTATTTTTTTGGTCAACATACTTCCGCCTAGCATCTGCAAGGTATAGACGCCAGCGGGAAGATGGCTCACGTCGATGATGCGCTGGCCTTCCACGGTGAAAAACATCACCATCTGTCCGTACATGTTGAGCATCATCACGCTGACTGCGCCTTTGTCATAGTCGGTGCGAAGTGTGAATTGCCCCTTGGCGGGATTAGGATATATCTCAACTGTGAAAGCTGGTTCAGCATGGGCTTCATGTACACTCACCATCATATTCTCATCGTTACTGAAAGTGACGACCTTGCCCGCCACGCGCAACACTGGATTGTCGGGCGCGGCACATTCGGTGCAAGTCACTCCGTCGACGCAATCGGGGTGGTTGGGGTGGCAATAGTCGAGATAGGTCGGGTCAAACTGGTAGAACAGCTCAGCTTGTCCGGCGGTGAGGTACTCCGTCAGGTCGAAGTCCCACACCATGCCGATGCTGCCTGGGCACCAACCAGACCTATTATGTGGCCATGTACCATTTTGCGGCTGGCAGCCCGCTGGATTGGGCGAGCATGTGCGCCACAAATGCTGGTCATATTTGTTTTGCCCATTCACGACGATGTGATGCGTGGCATCGTAAAACTCGGCAGCGTTGCCCGTGTTGTAGCTGTTATTGGTACCACTGCTCCAGTTGTGGCCAGTGGTCGTGATTTTCAGTTTGGCAGTCTGCGTTTGGTCGCTGAAAGAATAATCCACAACGGGTACGGGTTGTTGGTTGGCATAGTCGCCAAAAGCGAAGGTGCCGAACCAGATTTCATCCACATCAGCGTAGAGGTAGTCGGGCAAGCCCTTAGTGAAACTAAAAATCAGGTTAGGATTGGACCCACTACCATTCCATAGCTCCATATAATACTCCATCTCCACCAAACCTTGCAACATAGAGGTATAATCACTTACATCCACATCGTCTTGGCACTGCACGCCAAAGGGTGTGATATAGCGAAACAGCTCTATCCACTCACCACGATAGTTGCGGATTTTCACTCCACCTATGCGGTCGTAGGTGTCGCAATTGCCATTCACGCAGTTATACTCAAAATGAGCAAGAATCTCTTTGAAGGCCCCCACATGCGAAGGCATCACGTATTCACCTTTCGCGCTGTGTACCGTAGGAGTGCAAACCAAGTCACCATTGAGTGTCACCACATCCAAATGGCTGTCAATGTCATTGGTAACCTCAAAACTGTTGCTGAAAGTCGTTGTCTTGTCGCCCGATTGTGTCACGCTGACGGTCATATCAAAATCGCCGAAACCTGAAGGTGCCCAAAAACCATAATAATAGCCGTTTTCTGGATCGTTGGGATAGTCGGTCTGGAGTGCGATTTCTTGTCCATCAACACTTGCCTTGACCTCGGTGAACTTGATGACTTCGGGATGCTCGATGTAAGCCGAGACGACAATCAAAACCGGATGGATTTCATTCAAATAGACCTTAGTGCCTTCATACGGGCGGCGGATTTTCACCTCAGGAACGTATGCGTATGGGTCGACGACTTCGAAGGTCTTCACCACGTCGGGGGCGGGCAGCCAGTCGGCATCGCCTGCCTGCATGGCCTTGAACTTGACTATGCCGGTCTCACCCGTCAGCGTCAAGATATTGCCCTCAATTGTGGCAGGGCCATCCATCAGCTCAAACGAGACAGGCAACCCTGACGAAGCAGTGGCTACCAAGGTAATCGGATCATTGAAAATCAGCTGGTTGGGAATGTCAGCCATCTCAATGAGTTGTGCATTACCATCGGGTTGCTGGCGCACAAGGAGATTGTCGAAACCGCCCGTGCCGCCTTGCGAGTGGAAGAAAATGCCGTCCCAAACATGGTAGTCGTTTTTGTCGCCGCTACCAGGAGTGAGGTTCATGCAAACGTTGGTACAGCCCGCCATCTGAATCCAGTCGCCTTGGCAGCCTGGCTTGACAAAAACCGTCACCGCACCCGCGCCATCGTATGCCGAGAAGTCAAACGACATCTTATAGCGTGTCCAGCCGCCTTCCTCATAGTCAAAGGGGATGTTGCTGCCGTCGGGCAGGCATACCTTGGCGTGGCCGCTGTCGCCTTGGCTCTTAATGAAGAGGTATACGCCTCCATCGGGGTCGGTCATGCCAGGCAGGATGTGGCCATCGCCATCACTATCGAAGCCCACGCCGAAGAAGGAGCCCCACCATGTGCGGTTCATATCGATCTCAAGGTCCATGATGCCACCGCTTTGGAAGCTGAAGTTGAAGTTGGACGAGGCTTTGCGTGTGGCCGTGCGACCCACACCCGAGCCGCCGTAGGGATACCAAACGGCGAGACTTTCGTCGGGCGCCATTTCGGAGCCACAAACGTAACTGACATCGAAATCTTGCGACGAGGAGGCTGTTTGATAGTGCGTCATCCAGCCATCCTGACCGTTGAGGTTTTGCGAGCCTTCGGTGAGGCTATTGAAGTCGTAGAGGTATTCCACTTGAGCCTTTACCGTGAAGGCCCAAAGGAAACACATAGTGAGTAAAGCTATTCTTCTTTTCATATAGTTTGAATTATTTTGAGGACAAAAATAGAAATAATTGCAAAATAATATGCAGGTAAAGAAAAAAAACGCTACTTTTGCTGAATCAAACAAATCATTTCAACATGAAAATTATACATTTTACCATAGTTTTATCCCTATTTATTACGATTTTTACCTCATGTAGCACCGACGTGGATTTATATGCCGAGTACAAAGATGTTCCCATCATTTATGCCATGCTCAATCCAAAGTCAGACACCAATTATGTCAAAATCACCCGAGCCTTTTGCGGCACCAACGACAACCCCATTAATGCCAATGAAGTGGCGTTGATTGCCGACTCGAGCAACTATCCAGGTAAGTTGGATGCCCGCATCATCGAGTTGAAAAGCACACACGGCAGCTACTATGAGCCTACAGGCCGCATTATGGTATTGGACACGATAACCCTTCACAACAAAGAAACGGGCGTTTTCTATGCCCCTGACCAGATTTTCTATTACACCACAGAACCTTTCAATACAGGCGCTGGCGGAACCAAGTATAAATATCGCCTCATTGTGACCAAGCCAGACGGAGACTCGCTCACCGCCCTAACCGGCATGGTCGGCAACGAAGAATTCATCATATTGACAGGCGGCGTAAGCTTTAAGATGGCTCCCACTAATAACATGGGGAAAATCATGTTTAGGGCAGATGGTTTAGCTTCTGTTTATGAAATCTCGATGCAATTCAACTACTGGGAGCAAAAGAACGGTCAAGAGAAACAGAAAAAAAACGTCAAAGTCAGTTATGGAATCAGAACCATTAATGAGTTTCCGAAACTAGAAGGAAGCAGCAACGCCTATTATCTGCAATATTCCGAAAACTGGCTTTTCAACGCCCTCTCCTATGCCATCGGAGGTGACACCATAATGAATCCCAATCACCCCGAAGTGGTTCGATACATCGACGATTTTGTCATCACCATCAGTGCCGCCAGTGACGAACTCGCTAATTATTATATTGCCCACCAATCTCAAGCCAACAGTCCGATGTCACTGGTAACGACCTACACCAACATCGAAGGCGGCTACGGACTTTTTTCATCACGCACCAAAATTGAAAAGGTGGCAAAACTATCCGCGAATACCAAACGAGAGCTTTTCGGTATGTATTCATGGGGCTTCAAGGAGCAATAATTGCCAAAATTTACGATGCTTTGTGAAAAATTGCTACCTTTGCAGTTTCAAAACAACCGACCTGAACGATGAAAAAACACTTTTTATTCTTTCTTTCACTAATTGGCTTAGCACTTTTCAATGCCTGCACAACCGATGTAGACCTCTATGCCGATTACAAAGACATCCCCGTGATCTATGGCCTGCTCAACGCCAAAGCAGACACCAACTACATTAGAATCAACAGGGCTTTTTCGGGTAGCAACGATAGCCACATCAACGCCAACGAGGTGGCACTCATCGCCGACTCGTGCAATTATCCTGGCAAGTTGAGGGCTTATATTGTTGAATACAGAAATGTATACGGCAACGACTACCAACCCACAGGCGACACACTGATGCTTGACACAACGACGATTCAGAACAAACAGGATGGCATCTTCTACTCACCGAGCCAAAAAGTGTATTATACCACCGACAAGGACAAGTTCGCCAACAATAACAGTCATTCAAAGTATTTATACAAACTCGTCGTCCACAAAGGCAACGACACTGTTACTGCCAAAACCGGAATCGTGGGTGGCGAAGGTTTTAAAATCGCAACCTATTCCCTCAATTTCAATGCCGAACCGAGTGACAGAACGGGCAAGATTAAATTCTCTGCCGCCGAAAACGCTGTCTTCTACGACCTGGAGTTTGTCTTCAACTACCACGAATCCATTAATGGCGGTCCGATGGTCGACAAACAAGTGTCGTATTCGTGCGGCTCAAAGAGCGTTGAGGGACTGACCACCGAAAACAGCTTGTTTTACTTCACCTACAACGAAAACATCCTGTTCAACCTTTTGGAAGAAGCCATTGGCGCCGACACGGTATATGACAACAACCACCCCAACGTAGAACGTTCATTCGACATCAAACCCATACAAATCAAACTCTCGGCAGGCGCCGATGAGTTATATAACTACATTCAAGTCAATTCCGAGTCGGGCTTCTCGCAATCCGTGCCAGACTACACCAACGTCATAGGCGGCTATGGCGTGTTTTCTTCCAGAATCAACCTGATGCAGGAAGCCAGCATCTCTGCAGGCACGCAAAAAGACCTCTATGGCAAGCCCTGGGGATTTGTGCAGCATTAACTAAAAACAAGATTTATGATTCGTTCCATGACAGGTTACGGCATTGCCGAGCAAACCTATAATGCAAAGAAGGTATCCGTTGAAGTCAAAACCCTCAACAGCAAGCAATTGGACCTTCAAGTGAAGTTACCCAACGAACTGCGTTTTGCAGAACTTGACTTCCGCAACAGGATTGGGGCCAAATTGCAACGCGGCAAGGTGGATGTGGTCATCACCATCACCGACACCGACTTGAGCCAAACTTACCATATCGACAAAGACATCGTGAAGGCCTACAAAGACCAAATTGAAGCCATCTCCATTGCTTTGAACGTGGCTCCTGCCGACGACATGGCATCCATACTTTTTCGTATGCCAGGCATCTTCAACGTGCCCGTGGAGAACTACGATGAAGCCTTTGTAGCCAAAGTGGCCGAGACCCTAGACCAAGCTTTGAACATCGTTGATGGTTTCCGCATCCAAGAAGGCAACACCTTGAAAAAGGATTTGCTGCACCGCGTGGAGCTGATTCTCGACCTGCTGGGACAAGTGGAGCCCTACGAAAAGAGCCGCCACGAGGTCATCAAACAACGCATCACCAAGAACCTCAGTGAGCTGACTACCAACGGACAATACGACGAAAACCGTTTCGAGCAAGAGCTGATCTATTATCTCGAAAAACTCGACATCACCGAGGAAAAAGTGCGTCTGCGCCAGCATTGCAACTACTTCAACGAGAGTTGCGACGACGACCAGGCAGGCAAAAAACTCGGTTTCATCGCCCAAGAGATGGGTCGCGAAATCAACACCTTAGGCTCAAAAGCCAACGAGGTGAACATCCAGAAAATCGTCGTCAAGATGAAGGATGAATTGGAGAAGATAAAGGAACAGGTATGTAATATTTTGTAATGGCTACTGGCTATTGGCTATTGGCAGCTGGCAATCCCAACAGAAGGAGAGCCCTCTACCTCACCATGAGACTGCCAGAAGCCAGAAGCCAAGAGCCAAAGGCAATAAAAACAACTATGAAAAAAGGAAAACTTCTAATCTTCAGCGCCCCATCAGGCTCGGGCAAAACCACATTGTTGAACCACGTTATGGCCAACATCCCTGAGATGGCTTTCTCGGTTTCGGCCACCACTCGCCCGCCCCGTGGCGAAGAGGTGAACGGCCGTGAGTATTATTTCCTATCGATGGACGAATTCAAGCAGCGCGTCGAGAACGGCGAGTTCCTCGAATGGGAAGAAGTCTATCCCGGCCGTTGCTACGGCACTTTGCTCGCCGTGGTCGCACAGATGCAGGAAGACGGCAAGCATGTGGCATTCGACGTGGACGTGTGCGGTGGCGTGAACATCAAAAAACACTATGGTGACCAAGCCTTGTCGGTCTTCATCCAAGCCCCTTCGGTTGAAGTGTTGCGCCAACGTCTCATCAATCGTGGCACCGACTCGATGGAAGAGATTGAGAACCGTGTCGCCAAAGCCGAATGGGAGACCGAGTTTGCCAAAGGCAAGTTCGACCGCACCATCATCAACGATGACCTCGAGACCGCCAAGCGCGAAATTCTTGAAGTGGTCACAACTTTCTTGAATAGTTCCAACGATTCATACACTGAGTAAGGGATACCTTTCGCCTCTAGATGTCATGGCGGAGTAACATCCGCCCATCTCCCAAGCGCGAAGATGAATTCCTTTCGATTGGGAGATGGCGGGGCAAGCCCGCAATGACGGTTAAGGCTTGAAAACTGTAATCCTATAAGGTTTACTACCAATGAAAAAAGTAGGCATTTATTCCGGCTCGTTCAACCCGATCCATCACGGGCACATCATGTTGGCCAACTATCTAGTCGAGTTCTCCGACTTGGACGAGTTGTGGTTTGTGGTCACACCACAGAATCCTTTGAAGAAGAAAGAGGACTTACTCGACGACGACGAACGTCTCAAGATGGTGCAACTTGCCATTGGCGACGACTCTCGATTCTTCGTCAGCGACATTGAGATGCACCTACCCACGCCGTCTTATACCATTAATACCTTAACAGCGTTGTCGGAGCAACACCCCGACTGCGAGTTCGTTTTCATCTGCGGCATGGACAGCCTGCAAAATTTCAAGAACTGGCGCGAATACCAGAAGATTCTTGACAATTACGAGCTGTTAGTCTTCCCCCGCGAGGGTTACGATGGCGGCGAGCTCATCAATTATCCCTCGGTCACGGTGCTGAAGACCCCGATTTTGGAGATTTCGTCCACCTTCATCCGCCAATGCGTCAAGGAAGGGCGCGATGTCAGGCATTTCATGCCGGAGAAGGCGTTCCTGTATATGAAAGAGAATCGGTTTTACGAGTAAACCTAGATTATAATCGTTTTTGTAGAGACGTGCCATGGCGCGTTTCTATTGTAACCATAATATAACCAGTTTGTAAAACGGTTTTCATATTATCTTGAAATTCAATTTTTTACAATTTAGATTCGGGAAATAGTTTGTAAAAAACAAAGTAAAAACGGTAATTCGACAAATGGCGTCTTTCGATGTAATAGTTTTGCAGAAAACAAACAATTTTGTAGTTTTGCTTTATGAAAACCAAACCTTTATTATTATGCTGTCTATTGTTGTTCGCAGCCTGTAGCCAACCCAATCGCGAAGCCAAAAAGCTACTCCGCCAAGCCGAAAGTATAGTGGAAACCTTTCCAGATAGTGCCTTGCACTTGATAGACAGCGTAATGCACATGGAAGTCTATTTCAGCGAAGCCGAACGTATGGAGATGTCTTTGCTGCAAGGACGGGCGATTTACGGTGACGACCGTGATGCCACCGACCCTACCGAACCCAACGGCAACCTCATGTTGGACAAGATAATGAACCAAATCTACCTCTCGCCCGACCTTGACCGCGCCTCGACATATTTCGCCCAAAACGGCCATCCTGAAAAGGCGGCTTTGGCTGCGCTTTACAAAGGCTTTGACCTGCAGGCTATTTATGCCGACAGTGCAGCCTTGCATACTTTTAGGGAGGCTGTGCATTATGGCCTTCAAGCCAATGACAGTCTCACCACAGCTCGAGCATTATTTCAAGAAGGTAGAACCTTGTACATGTACGACAAGTACGAAGAAGCCATTGCCGCTTTGGATTCCTCTAATCAGTATTTTGGTCACCACCTCTATGAAAGAGGCCTTGTTCAGAATATGTTGGGGTTGAACTACCAATTCATGAGAATGGTTGGCAAGGCCAAAGAGTGCTACGACCAATGTTTGGCTTTCGCCGAAAAAAGTGGCAAAAACGAAGTCAAATGGCGTGCCTTGTTTAACTACGGAACAATGTTGGGCGATAAACATATTGATCAAAGGGATAAAGGTCTTGAGGTGCTGAGACAATTGGAAGTGGAAGAGGTTGGGATAAAAAAGGCAACTAAGGCATACGCAATGGAAAAGTTGTTTTTAAATCATAATGTCAGACATCACATAAAACCAGTGAGTGATGACTCAACTAGTTATTATATCCAAGTATGGTCTGAAGCATTGTCACACAATCAATATTATAAGTTCAGCGGTGGTGATATGTTTTGCTATTATGGGCGACAGCACGACCTGTTTCCTGTTTTTATGAGTCATTGGCATACTGCCGATAATACTTATTATGGAGAATTATATGGTTTGGTGAAGAACTACGCCCGCCAACAACAGCGAAATGATTATTTGGCTCTTCGGAATGCAATGAGTGAAAAAAAATTGCAAAAGCAACATACTGCTTCCGTTTGGAGCACTTGGGCTTTGGTAGCCATTTTATTTATAATTATAGGCGCAATACTATTCTGTCAGAAACGCAAAGCATTAGTAGAAGAACCTAAGACAAAGCCAGAAGCGAAAACAGAGACAATTAATACCAAAAAAGAAATGCAAGTATTCAAATGCAATTCTTTTGTCAATCAAGAGATTACATCTCGACTTCGCTTGATTCTTACGGCCCTACGTGCTGAAAAGCGCGCCAACGACCCCAAGAAGGAATGGAATCCTTTAGTACGGCAGGTGATGAACGGCAAGGAAACGGCTTTCGAGGCTGCTGTTTCAGTCATCGAGAGTGCCTATCCTAGTCTACAGGCGAAAATCAGCGAACTTTATCCCGACCTGAACGAGACAGACTCCAAGGTTTGCTTACTCTCGTGCAGCGACATCACCAACACGGAGATGGGCGAGTTGCTTGGTCTGAGTGTCTATTCAGTCAATAAGAGCCGCAGCGAACTCCGCAAGAAACTGGGATTTGAGCCTGGGGATTTGAAAAATAAGCTATAAATAGCTTGCCTCTGTTGGAAACACACGCATAAAAGTTTGTAAATCTTGCATGCATTATCTATGGTATTCAATGGATTATAAAAACCACTCAGAGAATCCATTGTAAAAGCCAAAATCAAAATTGTATCATTGTTGACACAATTTCCAAAGACAGTAATTTTGTCCGATAAAACAACAGGAAAACGTAATACTATACATTTTGAATAAATGAATAAAATAAAGAATCTTTATGTTTTGTTAATGGGTTTGTGCCTGCTTCCTTTAGCAAGCATGGCGCAAATCCATTCGTTGAACGGCACGATCTGCGATGAAAACGGAACTTTGCCCTACGCCACCGTCATGGTATGGCAAGGCAACGACACGGTGAAAGCCGCCTATGGCATCACCGACAAAAAGGGCGATTTCGCCCTGCACGGCCTCAAAGAAGGCCCTTACAAAGGCATGGTTAAATTTACCGGCTTTGAGCATTTGCCTTTCTCAGTCAACCTTGACAAAGATGTTCACTTGGACACGTTGCGCCTCCAGCCCAATGTGAAGCAACTGAATGAGGTGCAAGTCACTGCGTCCAAAGTCTTTGAAGACAAGTTTGACAAGCTTCGTATGAACGTGAGCGAATTGAAGCTCCCACCGACCGCCACCTATGTGGACGTCTTGAAGGAAATCCCCGGCTCGTTCTACAGTCCGAGCCAAAACACATTAACCGTTTTGAACAAAGCCGTGCTTGTCTTGCTCAACGGCAGACCCGTACGTCTCAATTTCGAGCAACTCAGCAATATGTTACAAGGCGGACTAGCCAACGACATTGGCGAGATGGAAATCATGTATGAAACCCCGCCAAGACTGAAAGGCGAATGGGATGGACCCGTAGTGAACATCATCACGAAAAAGAAATTGGCCACAGGCTTCTACGGCTCCGTTAGCGGCGACCTTCAGATGCGCAAGCGTCTTGGCCCCTGGTCATCGTTCCACCTCAACTATCGCACGTTGAAAACCAACACTTATCTGTCATTTTCGCAGGACTGCAACCCAAGGGTGTATTCCTATCGTTATTGGCAGTACCGCGAAGGCGGCGATACGCTTATGCGACGCGAATCCAACCATTTCAATAGTGTCAACAGGTATTCTCTGAACGGTGGCACGGGCATACAAATGGACGACAACAATTCCTTGGATTTCAATTTCTCGGGAAGTCTAAAGTATGACCACGACAACATCGATGAATATATCCTCGACCGCGAAACGAACATCCTTTCCTACGACACGGCACGGAACGATTCGCGCTCTTTTGGGGGTGACATTTATTACAAGCACAACTTCAACAACCCCAAGCATTACTTCACGGTGGACGCCAACATGAGCCACAATCTCAATGAGTCGGGCAGCAACCGTCGATACACCTACCTGCTTGATTCTGTCGCCTACAACCGCGATGCCTCCCCCTATTCAGCATGGCTGTTCTCGACAAGAGCAGATTATTACCGCGAATGGGACAAATGCCAGCTTGAGGCAGGGTTGTCTTTCAACCGTTCCGAACTGCAAAACGACTTCAGCTTCGAGAACCTCATTGACGATGTATGGCATCCCGATACTTTGGTGACCAATGATTTCACCTATAAAGAAAACAATTATGGTGCCTACGCCGTTTTCACCCATCAAATGAACGAGATGTTCAGTTACACTGTCTCGATTTATGACAACTACGTGCAGACATTAGGTATCTCTGAAACCACGAACAGTGTAACCCCAAAGAACTACAACGAGTTTACACCCGATTTTACCTTGCGATACAAACCCAACGACAACCATTTTTTTACCTTTGTTTATCTGAGGGGCTATTCCGAACCCAATTTCCGATACCTGAATCCATTCCGTAGATACGAAAGCCCTGTTTATTATGAGGAAGGCAACCCTTACTTGTCACATTCCATCATAAACATGCTACGTTTCCGCTATCGTTATCGTTATTGGCTTAACTTTGGCGTCACGTATACCAACACAAGGGATGGCATTCTTTTGGTACCTCAATTTGATGCCGACAATGCTATCATCGGCTATACATACGGTAACTTCGGGAAAAACGATGATTTGAAATTTACGTTGAATTTGTCAACACGCTTGTTCGACAAACGACTGAGCTTAAGCTTTAATGGCTTGGTGGAATACATGTATTACAACAGTGGCGATAATCTCAACTATAAGAACTCGCTATGGCACCATTTAGAGGATTTGCATTTTTCATACTTGCTGGTTCAGAAATATGACCTGACCATAGATGGTTATGCTTTATATTCCTCACAGAAACTTAGGGAATATGCCGTCACAAAAGGTATTCCGGAAATGGGCATTGGTCTCTCTGCAAAGTTTTTGGACGGCAATCTTACCACTAGTTTATTTTGCAAGGATTTGTTCAACTGGGACCAAGGCTATCGAACGACCTTCTTGAACGGTGTCGTTACCAAAAGCGATAATATCATTGACTCTCGTTATATCCGCTTTTCTGTGCGTTACAGTTTCAACCGCAAGAATTTGAAACGTTTCCAAAACCATAAGGGAGGCAATGTGAATACTGGTCGCTTATAATTAGTTTTCCTTTCATCCGCCAATGCATCAAAGAAGGCCGCGATGTCAGGCATTTCATGCCGGAGAAGGTGTTTGCCTATATGAAACAGAATCAATTCTACCTGTAGAGACGGTGTGCACACCGTCTCTACAACGTTATTTGACAGGATTCCCACCAATCAAATTTGTCAACTCAACAAACTCCTGCACCGACAGCTGCTCGGGGCGTTTGTTGAAAACCTCATTCTCAATGATTTCTGGGCTGAGCATGGGGCGCAGTGAGTTGCGCATAGTCTTGCGGCGTTGGTTAAAAGCCTGCTTGACGATGCTGACAAACAGCTTCTCATCGCAGCCCAAGTCGGTGACAACATTGCGCCGCATCTTAATCACCGCCGATTTCACCTTGGGTGGTGGGTTGAAGACGTTTTCGTGAACGGTGAAAAGGTAGTCGATGTCGTACCATGCCTGCATCAACACGCTGAGGATGCCGTAAGTCTTGCTGCCTTCCTTGGCAGCTATGCGCTCGGCCATCTCCTTCTGCACCATGCCCACCACCTCAATGACTTGTTCCTTGTATTTCAACACCTGGAAGAAAATCTGGCTGCTGATGTTGTAAGGGAAATTACCGATGATAGCCATGTTTTGCTTCCCGAATTGGCTGAGATCGGTGCGCAGGAAGTCGCCCTCAATCAAACGCTCACCGAGCATGGGGAAACGCTTTTGCAGATAGGCGATGGACTCCTTGTCGATTTCGATGACATGGAACTTGTCCAAGATGTCCTGCACCATGTATTGGGTCAAAACGCCCGTTCCGGCTCCCACTTCGATGACGCTTTCCACGTCGGGCGAGAGCTGCTCCACAATGCGCTGGGCGATATTCTGGTCAGTCAGAAAATGCTGGCCTAAGGCTTTTTTCGGTTTTACTTCGTTGTACATATTATCATCTATTTTGGCTGTTAGCTTTTAGCTGTTAGCCATTAGCCGCGTCAACGTTGCTAATAGCTAACAGCTAATGGCTAATAGCTCAACAGCCAATACTCCTAACTACTCACTCCTCACTCACAACTTTCTATAGTTCTTCTTCGCCTGGGCGGTATAAATGCTGGTCGGGTATTCGTCAATCAGCTTCTCATAATGCTGCTTGGCCTTCTCCTTGTCCTTCAATTCGTTTTGCTCAATCTGTGCAGCGTGCATCAGTGCGGCATCGGCCATGTAGCTATAGGGATATTGCTCCACAATCTGAAGAAACAGTTGCTCGGCATCGGCAAATTCCTTCCGTTTCTCCATGATCTCACCCTTACGGAACAAGGCATGCGGTTTGCTGATTTCGTTTCCCGTGGCGATGATGTCGTCGAGTAGAATAACGGCTTCATCTTCCCTTTGCTGGTAAATCCTATAGTCAGCGCGAGCGAGACGGTTGAGCTCGGTGCCAGTGGTATCCACTTCGAGGTTGTCTTTAATCACCAGCGAAAGCGTCATGGCATCGTTCGCGATAAGCTTCGAGGTGGCGGCTTTCAATACCTTTAACTGACTCTCAGCCCATTCATATTGGCCAATGAAATAACGTAGCTGAGCGTTCTTGAAACGGGCTTCGTGACCTAACGGTTCTTCCTTGCGACTCTTGTCGACTTGACTATAAAGCAGCGTAGCCTCCCACACCTCATCCTTGTATAGATAGATGTCGCCAAGTTTCAACTTGAGTTCGGCCTTGTCCTGTTGACCGCCAACGGTCTCAATGGTTTGCTGGAGCAAGGTTATGGCTTTTTCCGACTTGTCGAGTTGGTAAGTCATGATGTCAGCTTGTATCAGTATCAGCTTCGCCAAGTCGTTGGAATTGACTTCCGTATATGCGTCCTCGATGCGTTGGGTGAGCTTTTCGTAAGCTTTGACATCGGTGCTGTTGGCAGCCTTCAGTTTCAGGTAGTCGGCCTTGAGGCTACCCGTGAGGGCTTGACCAAAGTATGGACTACTGTTGCCTTTGTCCAATATGTAAGCATAGCCCTGCTTGGCAATATCGTATTGCTTGTTGTTCAGGCAAATGCCCGCCAAATTGTTGATTTGGCCATCTTGATCGTGGGTCTTGCGGTCGATGCTCTGGCTTTGGGCCAAGGCAATGTCGAAGTCTTCCTGTTGAAGGGCAAACCAAACGAGCAGCTGGGCAAACTCCAAGTTGTCAGGTTTCTCTTGTGTCTGCTTAAGAAGAGCCATGCGCAAATCGTCGGAAATACTATGGTTTACGTCATAGTACATCATGGTTTGCAGGCGGTTGCGTATGTTGTTGTATTGTCCAGGATGGGTCTCCAACTCAAGGAAATAGTACCTGAACGCCTCCTGGTAGTTGGCCGATGACTGATGAATGTAGGCTTGGTCCAAATAGAAGGTTTCCCTGCCGTTGAGCAGCATATTGCCTTTCTCCAAAACGGCCAAAGCCATGTCATTCAGTCCCCTTGACTGGAATCCGTAACTCAAGTTTCGGATGGTAGGAGCATGGTCGGGCAGGTCTTTGACCAACTCGTTGTACTGCTTCTTGGCTTTGTCCGTCTTACCTTGCATGGTATAGACATAGATAAGATCAGTGACGGCTTTGGAATAACTCGGATTTTTCTTTGCGAATGACTTCAGCTCCCGCTCTGCCTTGTCGTAGTCTTTCAAATGGAAAAGACACTCGATATATTGCTGGAAATAACCTGTTTGATTGGTTTTCGCATAAATCTTCTCGTACAAATCGCGAGCTTTCTCATAGTCCTGCTCACGGAAATACTGTGAAGCCAGTTGTTCGTCAATCTGAATCTGTTCCTTCTGCTGCGCATCCAATTTCTTACCCTTGGTAGGCATGTTAATCTGCGCAATCACTGGCATGATGAAAGCGAGATTAATAAGCAGAAAGAGTATCCGGAGCGTTTTCATTGGAACAAATCACTTCTTTTTCTTGAAACCATCCAAGTCCTTGCGGCAGTTGCCCAAGCGGTCCTTGAAATAAGCCACTTGGCTGCTCAACTTTTCCACCTGTTGTGCCTCGTCGACAACATAAACAGCCACCAACGAATCATTAAGGTAATGGGATTCGGCATCGGCCTTGAGCAGGTCAAGGCGGGTCAAAGTGGAGTCCATTTCTGCTTGCATGATTGGACATGTCTCCTTGAACTGTTGGATGTAGGCATCCACAAGTTGCAGTTGGGGAAAAACACCGTCCAATTCTTCTTCAGGCAAGTATTGCAGCAAAGAGTCACAGACGATGAAGTCTTTTTCAAGTTGAACGAAAGCGTTGGCATTCAATTCGTTCAAAGTCTTTAGATCTTTGTTGACTTGCTTTTTCAACACATCGATTTTGTCGAGGTCGGTCTTGGGCTGGCAACCAGCAAACAGCAGCAACACCGCAAGCCAGCCGAAGAAGATTTGTATTTTGTTCATAGTGTGTTTACCATCATGATTGGTTAAGACGGCAAAGATACGCATTTTGGTGGAAACAAACATAAAAAATCCCGACCATCGGACGACAGTCGGGATTAAACGGTATGTTATGAACAATTATTCAGTGACTTGACCTTCAACGGGAAGGACAGAGACGAAGGACTTGCCTTCTTTCTTCTTCTGGAATTCGACGATGCCGTCACACAATGCATACAGAGTGTGATCCTTGCCCATACCGACGTTCTTGCCGGGATAGTGCTTCGTGCCGCGCTGACGAACGATGATGTTGCCAGCGATGGCGGCTTGTCCACCGAAAAGTTTCACTCCGAGTCGCTTACTAGCGGACTCACGACCGTTCTCAGAACTACCAACACCTTTTTTGTGTGCCATATCTTATTCAGTTTTTCGGGTTATTACTCAGTGATGTTCTCAATCTGGATCTTGCTCAGATACTGACGGTGACCGTTAGAAGTCTGATATCCTTTTCTTCTCTTCTTCTTGAAAACGATAATCTTATTACCTTTCAGGTGCTGCATCACCGTGGCTTCGACACTGGCGCCGGCTACCGTCGGGGCTCCTACTTTCGTCGAACCGTCGTTTCCAATCAATAACACTTTGTCGAAAGAAACCTTGCTTCCTTCTTCTTCATGCAGTCTGTTGACGAAGATCTGCTGACCCTTCTCAACTTTGAACTGTTGTCCTGCGATTTCTACTATTGCGTACATTTCTCGATATCTTTTAGTTAGATACTAACTCTC
>CACXIM010000026.1 GCA_902767725.1 uncultured Bacteroidia bacterium
GACCTTGCTCTTGGTCTTGTTTTTCAGTCGGTTCCATGCGCCGCTGCCGAGGGTGCTGAGTTTGGGTTCGGTGCCGTCCTTGCTGCTGTATTTGGCGATGCGGTGGAGCGAGTGGATGCTCACATAAAGCAGGTCGCCGTTGTTGTAGATCAGGCGGATGGCCTCTTGCGGCTTACCGTTGTTGTCAATGGTCTCCAATCCGTCGAAGCGACCGATGCCGTGGTCGATGTGGGTGACGTAGTCGCCGGGCTTCAGCTCGTAGAGGTCTTTCAGCGTGATGGCTTGCTTGGTAGAGAAGTTGTCGCGCAGGTGGAAGCGGTGGTAACGCTCAAAGATCTGGTGGTCGGTGTAGCAGCACACCTTCAGGTCTTCGTCGATGAAGCCGCCGTGGATGGCAATGGTCTCGGTTTCGAAGTCGCGATGGCTCTCGTCATTGTGGTTGATGTCGTTCAGAATCGCTTGGATACGAGAGAGCTGCTTGCTGCTTTCGGAGAACACGATGACGCGGTAGCCTTCTTCCTTATGTTCGGCGATGTCGTCGATAAGCAAATTGAAGTTCTTGCTGAATATCGGTTGAGGCTTAGTGTGGAAATTGACAATTGATAATTGAGAATTGATAAATGCAGAGCATTCGACGGAGTCAATTGACAATTTGCTGGAGGCTCCAAACTCCACGGTACGGCGATTTGTCAAGCAGTCCAAAAGTTCTTCCGACTTGCTGAACAGCTGCCCGGGTTTCAAGGCCTTGACTTCCTCGTCCTGTTCTTGCATCTTTTCGAAGGCTTCCACGGCGCGGTCGTATTCCTTGTCAACCTGGGTGGCGAAGAAGGCCATGTCGGTGAGCCACACGGTGGTGGTGTCGGGCAGGTATTGCAGGATGGCTTCGCGGTCCTCGATAAAGGCGCGCTCCTGCATGTTGGGAAGCAGCACGATCTGTTTCAGTTGTTCGATGGAGAGCTGGTCGGCGATGTTGAAGCTACGGATGCTATCGACTTCGTCGCCAAAGAACTCAATACGGTAGGGGTAGTCGTTGGCGAAAGAAAACACATCGACCAAACCGCCACGTATGGCAAACTGTCCCGGCTCCACCACGAAATCGACGTTCTCGAACTCGTAGTCGTAGAGCAAGTCGGTGAGGAAATCGAGGTTGACCTTTTCGCCAACTTTGAGTTTGAAAGTGTTCTTGGCCAGCAGTTTGCGGGTGAAGACTTTTTCGCTTAATGCCTCGGGATAGCTGACAATCAAGGTTTTGCGCTCGGAGGTGGAGACGCGTTGCAGCACCTCGGTGCGGGAGAGGATATAGGTGTTGTCGGGCTTCTCGGGCTCGTAGGGGCGTTTGTAGGAGGTGGGGTAGAAGAGCACCTGCTTCTTGCTGTAGTCCATGCCACGCTCGCCAAGAAGGCTCTCAAGGTCGTTGTAGAAATAAGCTGCGTCTTCCTTGTCGGCGCAGACGATGAGGTGCTGACCGCCAATTTGACGGAAGGTTTCCTCCACGACGAAGGCCTTTGAAGAGGCCGCCAAATTGGAACAAAGCAAATGCCCTCCATCGCGCAAAGTCTTGACTATCGCGTCGATGTGGGCATCATTTTTATAAGGTTGGTTTGAAATGCTTGCCACGATTCTTGAATTGTGGCGCAAAAATAATGAATTTGCTATTTGATTATTACACCTAGATTAAAGTTGATGCAGAATTTTGCTTCGGTTTGTGTTGCTGTTGTGTTTTCAAATCCTTTAGTGAGAGCAGCATCCCGTAATACGATTTCCATGGTTCCGGAGAAGTGTTTCGACCAATGATGTTGAACTCCAGATCCAACTTGAAGCCACAAAGAATATTGACCTACCTCATGACCTGAAATAGGTGTGAGGTTTGGGTCATTTGAGTATTGTGATGTAGTATGCTTCAGCCCATGGCTGTATGTGATACATGACAATCCATACCAGTCCCATTTTTTTTCAGGGACAAAATGATATTCGCTTCGAACATGAAAGTCTGCGCCGTTACGAGCTTCGCTAATATGTTTGAACAGCGCAAAATCAGCTCCGACACTGATGTTTATCAAGTCATCATTTGTAAGTTTGAAGTCATTGCCAATCAAACCTCCAAGTCGGTTGGCTCCAGATAAAGTATAAAGGTCGAATGGCTTCAAATGGCCTTCATTCATCAAATATAAATGGACGGTAGGATTCATGGATTGTGCTGGGAGTTTGACGGAAGTTATCCCAATGAACAGAGCTACGAGGAAGAAAATCTTTTTCTTTGCCATAATATCAGTTTTTATTGGAATAAAATGCCCATATTCAAGCCGATCCATATACTGTGGTTGAGCTCATAAAAGCCAGAGTTCAGATGGTATGAAGCATAAGGTTCTGCAAAAAGTCCCCATGTTTGGTTGAGATTCCAGCGAAAACTGTGTGCAAGAACGAAAGAAACTGGAAGTGCGTCCAAGTTGGTTGTCCGCCATGGGAAAGCTACAGCTTCTGGACCATCTCCATAATCAAAATACTTGAGGCAATGAAGATAAGACCCCAATTCCAGTCCGAGAAGCGCTGACATCTTTGTCTTTCCCTTTAAGTTATAGTTGAAGCTTGCGAGCATGGGAATATGCAAACTCACGACTTCCGTATCCATAGATTTGGGTTTGTCTGGAAGTGGGCTTGAATATTCGGTATGGTTTGCTAATCGGCTGATACTGAAACCCGTTTGAAATCCCCATGCACATTGTTCTCCTGTATAAAAAGGCATGTCAGCCACGAAATTGAATGCGTGGCTGACTTTGCCTAAATCTGCTGTTCTAGCTGGGGAATACAGGAGGGCTTCGATGGAATAGGACAAGCCTATCGATGCCGACTTGCTTTGGGCTTGGCTATTTGTGACCAAGCCTATACAAACCAGAAGAACAAATGTCGATAGAGGATGCTTGATTCTGCTCATTATACCTCATTACTCTTCAGATTTTGCTCGCTTCGAATCCCAAATCATGTAGACGATGATGGCGATATACATCACCAGGGCGATAAGGCCAGCCCATGGGGTTTCGTTGAAGAAGCCTCCGTTGGCGGTACGTGCAACGGCATCCACGTTGCAGAACTTCAAGATGGCACTCACCACACCCATCAAGGCGCCACCGGCGATAAAGCCCGAGGCAATGAGGGTGCCGCGGTTGTAGCGGGCATCGTTGAGTTTCTGGTCCTTGCTGCGGCTGCTCACGAACCATGAGATGGCGCCACCGATGAGCAGCGGGATGTTGAGGTCGATGGGGATGAACATACCCAAGGCGAAGGGCAGTGCCGGTACTTTGCAGAAGTTGAGGATCAAGGCGATGGCAGCACCGATGCCGTAGAGCAGCCAAGGAGCGCTACCGCCCGACATCATGGGCTCGATGACGGCGCTCATGGCATTGGCTTGTGGCGCAACCAAGGCACCGTCGCCCACGAAACCGTAGGCCTTGTTCAGAATCATGATGACGCCGGCCACAGTGGCAGCAGCCACGGCCACGCCGACGAACTTCCAAATCTCTTGTTTCTTAGGCGTCGTGCCAATCCAGTAACCCACTTTCAGGTCGGTGATGAAGGCACCAGCTACAGCCAATGCCGTACAGACCACACCACCAATAATCAAAGTGGCGGTCATACCGCTGGGACCACTCAATCCGGCGGCGACCATCACCAAGGAGGCCAAAATCAAGGTCATCAGTGTCATACCGCTCACGGGATTGCTGCCCACGATGGCGATGGCATTGGCGGCCACCGTCGTAAACAGGAAGGCAATGACGGCCACGACCAGAATACCAATCAAAGCGTGCCAACCATTGTGTACCACGCCAAACCAGAAGAAGAAGAAAGTGACGATGAGCACGGCCACGATGCCGATCACGATAACTTTCATGGAGATGTCGCTTTGGGTGCGGTCGACGTGCTCAGCCGAGGCTTTCTTGCCTTTGAACTCATTGGCGGCGAGGCTCACCGACGACTTGATGACCTTCCATGACTTGATGATGCTGATGACACCCGCCATGGCGATGCCGCCGATGCCGATGTGGCGTGCATAGTCCTTGAAAATCTGCTCGGGTGACATTTCACCTATAGTTTGCAGCACGCCTGTGTTCATCAGGTCAACGATTTGGTCGCCCCAGATGAGGTTCATGCCTGGGATGATGATGAACCACACCAGCATGGAACCGCAGCAGATGATGAAGGCGTATTTCAGACCGATGATGTAGCCCAAGCCGAGCACGGCGGCACCAGTGTTCACCTTGAACATCAGTTTGGCTTTGTCGGCCAGGGCAGCGCCCCAACCCATCATGCGGGTGGTGAGTGTCTCCGACCACCAGCCGAAGGTGGAAACGATGAAGTCGTACAAACCGCCAATCAAGCCGCTGATAACCAGCAATAAAGAGTCCTTGCCCTTCTTTTGTCCGCTAACCAGCACCTGGGTGGTTGCTGTGGCTTCGGGAAAGGGGAACTTGCCGTGTTGCTCCTTAACGAAGTATTTGCGGAAAGGGATGAGGAACAGGATGCCCAAGATGCCACCTAATAAGGAGGCTATGAACACTTGCCAGAAGTTGATTTCGATTTGGTAGCCCTTGCCTTGCAAGATGTAAAGTGCAGGCAAGGTGAAGATGGCACCTGCCACCACACCGCCAGAGCATCCACCGATGCTTTGGATGATGACGTTTTGCGACAGTGCGTCGTTCTTGCGGGCCAGCCCCGTAAGGCCGATGGCGATGATGGCGATGGGGATGGCGGCCTCAAACACCTGTCCGACCTTCAAGCCTAGGTAGGCGGCGGCAGCCGAAAACAGGATGGTCATCAGCAGGCCGATGCAGACCGACCATACTGTAACTTCCTGGTACTTCTTGTTTTTCGAGAGTATGGGCTCATACTCTTCGCCCGGTTTCAGTTCGCGTTGCGCGTTCTCGGGCAGTTTTGCACTATGCGATATTATTTCACGCAGAATTCGCTGAACAATATGAAGCACAAAGCGACGTGTTGCTTACTTTCGGAATGTTCAGCGTTTTCTGCGGATTCTGCGTGAGAAATATTTTTTTGCGAGAAAATGACAAATTAATTTGTCTAATTGGAAAGTTTACTTTACTTTTGCAGCGTCAAACTTTCAAAAAACTATACGTTATGAAGAAAAACTATTTGTTTCCCCATTACTTTCAATGGATTGGATTGGTGATAGCCGCCGCTTCCTTTGTGGCTCTATGCATTGGTCCAAATATGGATTTTTCCATTCGAATGCCAGCCCTTTATAATGGCGATATTTCCTTTGACGAAGAATCCAATAGCGGTTTCTTCCGCATGGCTGATACTGGCATGTTCTCCATTGCCATGCCTGGTTGAAGATGAATTCGTTCAGTATCTTCGTTCCCAAAGCCTGATTTGGTCCACGTATGTCACCGCAGGATTGTTCATCCTTGGCACCTTGTTGATTTACGGTATCACTTACCTCTTGATACCATATATGGTGTTTTTTGTGTTTCTCCTGCTGTTCATCCTCAAATTCAAGATCGCCTTGCATCATTACAACAAAGGAGGTGCGCAATGAAGAACCGTTTGAAAGTGGCACGGGCCGAAAAGGACCTCACGCAAGAGGATTTGGCCAGACTAATTGGTGTCAGCCGACAATCAATAAACGCCATAGAATCAGGGCGGTATGTGCCTTCCACGGTCTTGGCCTTGAAGATGGCGCAGGTGTTCGGGAAATCGGTGGAGGAAATTTTCTTCCTCGAAGAGGAGGATTGATGGTTGAGAGATTCCCTTCGGGAATGGAGTAACTATAATATGTACACCGCGGCGGCTTGAGGTGCTACCATTGGGTAACTTGCTCTTGCCGCCGCTGTATACACTATAGCAAACATGCCATTCCGCAGGGAATCTCAATGGTGTGTTTACTTTACAATACAGAATTTCTTGATAATAGTCTTGCTTTTGTTTTGAATCCTAACGAAATACATTCCCTCGGCCAAACCCGAGACATCAATCTGTTGGGTTTCACTGGTAATGTGGCCTGAAAGCAGCGTTTGGCCTGTAATGTTGGTTATGGTGTATTCGGTTTCTGCCTGTAGAGACGTGGCGCACCGCGTCTCTACAAACAGAATACCGTTTGTAGGATTAGGATAAACCTTGATTTCCATTGCATTATTCTCATCAATGACCATCACATCCTTCTCCAAACATTCCGACCAGGCAATGGTATTTCCACCATCAGTGCTGATGCCGTATTTGTATTGTCCAATGGGCAAGGCATCCCAACCGTAATCCACATAATGGGCGTCGGCCACGTTTGAAGCAATCAGTTCAGCGTTGCTGCCGTCGCAGTTGGCGCGGTAGATGCTGTAGGTGTTGCCCACGGTAATGTCGTCGATATAGAAGACGTTATCGTATTCGCCCTCAGCGAGTTGGTTGGAATATTTCCATTCCAAGATATGGTTTCCGGGACCGATGGCCACGGTGTATCGTGTCCACGGCACATCGTCTTTTAAGGTCTCGCCATACTGCACGTTGTCGATGAAGAAGCCGCAGCCGTTAAGCGGGAAGCAATTGACGCGAGCATAATAGCTTACCACACACGAGGTGGGCAGGTTGACCGCCAACGAGATTTTGCTGTTGGAGAACATCCCCGTGTTGGTCGACTTGGCGCAATAGGTGCCTGTGTTGGGTTGCGTGGTGGTGACGACCCAAGGACTGGTGGCATCGTTGATCCACATGTTTTGGTAGAAGTCGCCCGATTCGAAGCCGTCGTAAATGCCAGCAGGCAGGTTCCACGACAGCGACACACGCATGTTGTTGATGACTTCGGCCTCAATCTCGACCGCTTTTGTCAGGGTGACATAGTTGGAGGGGAGTGAGGTCATGTCGTTTTCCAGATGGGCGATAATATAATAGGTGTAAGAACCCGCGTAGCTGATGTGGTCGGTATAGGTGGTTGCCGTCAGATTGTTGGCGATGCGCATGCCATCGCGATAGACATCATAAGAGGTGCCCTCGGGAGCTGCCGTCCAGTTGAGGATGACCTGTTCGCCGTCGAAGTCGGCGGTGAGGTTGGTGGGACCGTGGTGGAACAAGGCATTCATGGCGGCCAAGGCATCGATGCGACCTGAGCCTACACGGTTGTTTTTCATGGTGTTGCCGACACGGACTGAGGTGAGTTCGATGATGGAATCCAATTCGGCAGGGGTCAGTTCGGGGTTTGCTTCAAGCAGCATGGCCAACACGCCGGCCACACAGGGTGTAGCCATCGAGGTGCCGTCCAGCTCGGTGTAACCGTTGGTATTCAGGTAGTTCAATGAGGTGATGTTGGCGCCAGGAGCCGAGATGTCGGGGCGGATTAAGCCGGGCTGGTTGACATCGCCGTTTTCGTAGGGGTAGTCGTTGTAGCTACCGACATTGGCACCCGCAGCCCAAGTTGTGGGGCCAACGGAGGCGAAGCCGCAGCGCTCGTCGTTGGAGTCGGTGGCGCCTACGCTGATGACGGAGGTCAGGCCGCCTTCGATGAGGTTCCTCTGGTCGGGATGGAGCCATGCTGGAGGGCAGTTGCCCGGGGCGCTGATGTTGAAGGGAATGGGGAAGGTGTATTGTGTTTGGCCTTCGTTGCCGCAAGCCACGGCAGCAGCCACGCCCGCCTCGAGGCAGGTGGCGAAGACGTCACGGTAGTAGTAGCAAGGGCCAGCGCCTACGTCGCTGAGCGAGAGGCTGAGGATATGGGCACCATGTTCCAAGGCAAACTCAACACCTTGGATGAGGTGGGTGGCTTCACCTTGACCATCTTCACCCAAGACCTTGATGGACATGATTTTGGCTCCCGGGGCTATGCCCGTTTGGGTGCCTGCCGTGCCTTGTCCCGCCAAGATGCCAGCGGTATGTGTGCCGTGACCATCGTCGTCCATAGGGTCGTTGTCTTGATAGAAGATGTCATAGCCGTGGTGCGGGAATTCGCTGCCGCCGTCCCACATGCTATTGGCGATGTCGATGTGGTTGTAGTTGACGCCCGTGTCGATGTGGCCGATGATGACGCCGTTGCCCGTATAGCCCGTGCCGTTGTAGTTCCAGACCGCCGGCGCGTTGATCTTGTCGACATGCCAGGCGTTGGCTCTCGTAGAGGTAGGACTGGTTTTCTCATTTTGAGGAATCATCTGGCGCATCTCGTCAGGGATAATCATAGCAACGTCTTTGCGTTGAGCGAGTTGTGAGATGACTTCTTCGCTAGCCGTGCAGCTGAAGCCGTTGAATGACCAGAAGGTTTTCAGGTCACTGACCATATCAGAACTCTTGAAACCTTCAAGGAAATCAAGCACTTGGGCTTGCGAGGCTTGACAATAGGCCTTTCGTTCGGCGATGACGAAGTCGCGGCGTTGCTCCTTGGTCATCAAAGCAGTCTTTTGCGACAGTTGGCTGTCGTCGTAACGTTCCGCCATCATCACGATGACGTGTTGAAGATGGTTGGATTGGCCAAACAATGCACTAAAGCAAAGGACCAAGAGAAGGGTAAAAACGGATTTTTTCATGGTATTTGGTTAATTAAGTATTGTTTACGAAAAAGAGATCTTATCCCTTATCCTCACGAAGGGCTTTTCAACAAAGACATACAGGACATAGGCCGCTACGAAGACCAATATCCAATAAACGGGATAGGCAATGGCGTAACGGCTCAAGAATTGTGGGAAGCTGTGTTCGAGGACTTGGAGTAGCAGCAGGTTGGTGAGGAACATGGCGTAGGAAAGTATGCTGATGCCCGAAATGATGTCACCCCAACGTGTTTTGTATGATTTCCATTTCGACAGCAGAGGGAACCACAACGTGATGGCAAGGGCTGAGATTGTCAGATATAAGGCGTCATAATAGAAGGTGCCCGGAGTGCGGGGAATGATGCGTGTGGCAGCAAATAAGGCCACGCCTATGATGAAACTGGCCACCGCGTGACGCTCCCATTGCTTGGGATGATAGCACATCATCCAGGCGGCAAGCACACCTAAGTAGATGTTGTCGGTACGCGAAGCCACGGTCTTGCGGATCCAGATGTCCCAGCCGAAGCGGTCGTGGACCTGGTCGGCCACGGAGAGACGGAAGGCGATGGAGGCCGCAATGAAAAGGAGACACAGCCACGGGATGTATTTTTTCGGCTTCGCGAAGAGCGAAAAGAGCATCAGAAGGAGCGGGAAGAAGATATAGAACCACCATTGTACGGGCAGGGAATACGACTCCCAATAGAACCCCCAGACAGGCGTGAACAGGTTTTGGGTGAAGGTGGCAAAACGCCATAGTGGGAAGGTGTGGACGTCGCCTTCGATGACATTGAGCTGGACCAAAAGATAGTTGACAAACAGTATGAAGAGGTAGTTGGGCAAGATGCGCAACGCGGTCCGGACATAGAAAGAGAGGGTCTTGGAACGACCGATGTGATTGTTGTGTTTTTCGAGGTGGGTGATGAACGACTTCCCGATGAGGAATCCTGTGATGACGAAGAAGATGTCGACGCCATGGGGCACGGGCATGTTGGTGAAACGGTCGAGGGGCGTGTCGAACAGGATTCGCTCGGCGTGGCCTTGCACCACGCAAAAAATGGCGAAAGCCCTCAAAAAGTCCAATCCAAAGACTCGTTTCCGATCAATATCGATGCTCCAAAAGTTCTTCATGGGTTTTGGTTGCTTACTTCAACAGTACGTTCCCGATGCGACAGTCCAAACATCGTTTGCGCTTGCAAAAATAGGAATAAAGGTGTAACAAAGCCTGTGTCTGCATGGCATTTTCCGCTGTGATGCCGCATGAGGCGTAATGGCGGATGATGGCATTGTCCTCGGCCTCAGTGTCTTCCAGGAATTGCAAGGCGGTCTCACAAACTGATTCGTCTTTGTGGAGCTTGCCATAGCAAAACAGCATTGGGGCTACTGCATTGATGATTAACACATCGGCTGTTGTTTCACCTAGGTGTTTTGGTTTCGATTCGGTTGAAACGCCAAACCGCCAATGCGTCTCCCAATACTCCGAAGCCTCCACGTCAAACAAGGCCTTGACCTCGGCAGTGTCTTTCGCCGCTTTGATCTTGGAGAACAGGGGCCCGTTTTTATGGATGAGCTGTGCCATCTGTGCCAGACGAATAGTAGGAAAATTTGAAGGTCGCATTCTCATGAATTTCCATCTCTCTGCAGGCATGGTCAGCAGGTTGAACTTGGCCTTCATCACGTTAAACTCACGTTTGAGCAGTAGAGGATACTCCTCTGTGAAGTTCTCTTCAAGGAATCCTGCACAACCCATCAGCATGGCTTCGACCTGCAAGAGATTGTCGGCATGTTTTAGCAAGGTCTTGAAAGGTAAGATGTTGGCCAAATACTCAAAAGCCTCGTTGTTGACTTTCAGGCCGAAATAGCGCATGAGCAGTTTGTAAAGGGCGTCCTCCCAGTCGAATTGGTTGGCTTCCAGTATCTTGGTGACGGTGCCCGACTTGCTCTCCAAGCGCTCCACGGCCATGCGGTCGAGCCATGATAGTCTGGTGAAGACAGGCACTTTGGCGATGCTTTTCTCGCAGGGAATCCAACTTTTTGCGGCAATAAGTTTCTGATATTGAGCAAAGAGGCTTTCGTCGAAACGCTCTTTCAGTTCCAAAGTTGGGATGTCGTTGACTTGCAGGTCGTTTTCATATACCACATGCAGGATGACGTTTTTGTAGGCTTTGTCGTTCTGGTGGCCGTGGCGGTTCCAGTCAGAGGATTTCACATGGATCTCCACATGTCCAGCCCACAGTTTGTCTCCGATTTGGATTTTGGCCTCGAGGAAGTCGGGACCCGAGTCGGTGTTGCGGTAACCTGTGGCAACAATGTCGACCGCTTCACCTTCCGTGGTCTTCAAGTCCTTATGGGTCAGGTGGTTCTCCCAAATGTAGTATAGGAATTCTTCTCTCATTGTTTCTTTTTTGTCACAAAACCTGCAAAACGTTCAAAACTTGTTTTTCGGGTAGTGGAAGCGGCCCCTCATTCCGAACTTGATTCGGAACGGCCCGCTTTCCGTCGGCAACCCAGTTGGGTGCCGCCGCGCTTTTTTCATTGGGTTTTGTTAGTTTTGTGGGTTTTGTGATTATTGAATCTTCCAGCAGTTCAACGGTTCAGTGTCCAAAACACCTTTCTTTGTTGCCCAGTCGATGAAGAGGGAGCGCAGGTCGCGGTCGCTTTGCCAAACGACGTGGTCCTTGATCTCTTCCTGTGCCCAGCCGATGCCGTTGATGAGGTGGTTGCCGCCACCCATCGAGCGGTAGGAGTTCATCACCACGTTGTAGGTCTTCTCCATATCGAAGGGCGTGCCATCAGCCATGCTGAGGATGTTGATGCGTTCGCCCATAGGGTTTTTGTCGGTTACCTCGTAGCGGATGCCTGCAGCGCAGTCGAAGTTGTAGATAGGGTTCTTCATCTCATAAGCATACTCGATGAAGTCTTTCACTTCCTTACCAGTCAAAGCCATGACGGCCAGCGAGTTTTCGAAGGGATACCAAGTGAAGAAGTCCTTGACTTTCAGCATCCCTGCTTCGATGGTCTTGCCGCCTCCGAGGGGAGCCGCCATCGAGATGTCGGCATGGATGCCTTCGGCTTCAACTGTTTCCAACTGACAGCGGTGGATCTCGTCGACCCAGAGGCAAGGCCCCTTGAAAATGTCGTCGCTGCTGATGCTGACGGGCAATTCGGCCACCTCCTTGTTTTGGTAGTCTTCCGCACGGTCGAGGTAAGGTTGGAGCATGGCGAGGAAGGCTTCGTCCTTCTCATCGCCTTCGGTGGGCATGAGTTCGATGCTGATTTTTGGTTTTTCTCCTTTCTTCAGTGTCACGTCGGCTTTGGCCAATCCTTGCCCACGGCAGCCAGAGTTGAGCACATAAACGGGCTCACTATCGGGGTTTGTCAGTTTTTCGGCTTTGGCACGATGGTCGTGGCCGTAGAAGATGAGGTCGAAGCCTGGCACGTTCTCGGCCACCCATTTTACTGCATTCTCACGCCCAAGCGGATGGTCCTCGGGAAGATTCTGCATCTGAGGCTCATAGCCTGAATGGAAAAGGCCCACCATCAGGTCGGGATGTTCTTTCTCTTGGATGATTTTCACCCATTTTTCGGCTGCGGCTTCCAATTGTTCAAAGCGCAAACCTGGGCGCAATCTATCTGGTACCCAAGTGACTACGTAGGGCGTCAGCAGACCGAGGATGGCGATTTTGTAACCCTCGCGTTCCAACACTATATAAGGTGTGAAATAAGGCTCGCCCGTGGTTTCATCGATGACATTGGCAGCCAACACAGGCATCTTGGTTTCGGAATACACGCGGTCAAATACCTTGCGACCGGCCTCAATGTCGTGGTTGCCCACACAGGCAACATCGTATGGGAAATAATTCAGCACTTCGGATACAAGGTTGGGATGCTCGGCGTCTTGGTTGGAGCAATATTGGAACGGTGTGCCTTGCATGTCGTCGCCGTTGTCCAAGAGGATAAGTCGGTCGCCTAAAGTGGCTTTCATCTGTTTGATGACATGGACGTCGTTGGCGAATTCATCGTAACGGCCATGAGTATCAGTGGTTTCGATGAGCGTTAAAGTGGTTTCTTTTGGGGCGCATGAGGCAAATAGTGCGGTCAATGCAATCATAAGGACAAGTCTTTTGGTTTTCATTGTGAATGGGATTTTTAAAGCGCTAAAAGTAGGACTTTTTCGGCTTTGTGCGGCAATATGAGTAATTTTTTTCTCAAAACCGGGCGAAGTAATGTATAATTCCGTATTTTTGTGGCACAATTCCAAGACCGTTTGCAACATGGCCGACTTAAGCATCATAGTATCCGAGATTGAGCTGAAATTGAGGAAATTGATTGATGAGAAGAAGCAGTTGGCGGTGGAAAACAAGCGGCTCACCGAGGAAAACGCCACGTTGGATCAGGAGAATCTGGCATTGCGCCGCTCGGTGGAGGAGTTGCAGGACAAAATAAATAAATCTACAATTGTTAACGCACTCGACAACGAGGGAGAAGTAGAAGAAGGAAGAAAGCTCATTAAAGAGATCAATATCACCCTGTTGGATAGGCCCTACCGCTTGTCGGTGGCTCGCGCTGACGAAGAGAAGGTCCGCAAGGCCGGCAACCTCATCAACGAGAGGATCAAATACTACTCGAAGCATTACGCCTACAAGGATGTGCAGGATTTGCTATCGATGACCGCCTTGCAGTTTGCCACCTCGGTGGTGAAGATGGACACTGAACTGACCTATCGTAATCAGAATCTGGAACGCAAGTTGGAAGACTTGAACAACTTATTGAGCGAACAATCATAGTTTCACGCCAACCCGTGGAATCGTTCTTTGAAGATCTGGAACTGCCTGTTCAGCGCATTTGGTAAACTCAACATTATCAACACATCAATCGGTCTACTCGCGCTCTGTAAAAACAGGCCTCATTCCCTTCGGGGAAGTACCTTTTGGTGCCGGTGGACGTTTGCGCAACGCGGTGGCCACAAGCGTATTATTTGGAGTTTACGCATCTCCAAGAGCAGGCAGCTTCTTTTTGTTTCCTCCTCATTTTTCGAGTAAAAACAGAGTTTAAAATGTTATTACTCACCATCACAAACACAACTTGGATTATTATCGCTGCAGCGGCTTTGGTCGTGGGCCTTGCAGTGGGTTATTTCATCACGTCCACCCTGCTGAAAAAAGCAGTCACCAAAGAAGAGCAGGCTTTGCTCGAAGAAGCCAAGGAAAAAGCGGAAGTCATTAAGAAAGAGCGCATTCTGCAAGCTAAGGAGAAGTTCCTCCAGATGAAGGACGAACACGAAAAGGCTTGCGAAGAACGCAACCGCGCTGCCCAAAAGGTGGAACAGAAGGCCAACCAACTGAAGCAGGACGCCAACCAGAAGATGGAAGAGGCCCAACGCAAGAGCAAAGAGGTGCAGGCCGCACAACAGAAGCTGGAGAGCCAGATAGAGACCTTCAACAAGAAAAAGGCCGACCTTGACCGCATGCATAGCGAGGCCTCCAAGAAACTCGAGACCATCTCGGGTCTCTCGGCCAAGGAAGCCAAGGAACAGCTTGTCGAACTGATCAAGGAAGAGGCCCAGGCCGATGCCATGGTCTATGTGAAGGAAGTCACTGAAGAAGCCAAGATGAGCGCCGCCCAGACGGCCAAGAAGATTGTGCTGGAGACCATCCAACGCACGGCTTCGGAGACGGCTATCGAGAACACCGTCAGCGTGTTCAATATTGAAAATGATGAGATTAAGGGTCGTATCATCGGTCGTGAAGGTCGTAACATTCGCACCCTTGAGTCACTCACGGGCGTTGAAATCATCATCGACGACAGCCCCGATGCCATCCTCATCTCAGGTTTCGACCCCATCCGCCGCGAGATCGCCCGCCTCTCCTTACAGAAGCTTGTCGTCGACGGTCGCATCCACCCCGCCCGCATCGAAGAGGTGGTACATAAGGTGGAAAAGCAAGTGGATCAAGAGATTATGGAGACTGGTAAGCGTACCTCCATCGACCTTGGCATCCATAACCTCAACCCCGAGCTGATCAAGATGATTGGCCGTATGAAGTACCGCACCAGCTATGGTCAGAACCTGTTGCAACACTCCATTGAGACTGCCAAGCTCTGCGCCACCATGGCTGCTGAACTGGGTCTCAACGTAAAGGCTGCCAAACGCGCCGGTCTCTTGCACGACATCGGTAAGGTGGCTGAAAATGAGGAAGAACTGCCGCACGCCATCCTGGGTATGAAGGTCGCAGAGCGCCTCAAGGAGAAACCCGACATCTGCAATGCCATCGGTGCTCACCACGAGGAGATCGAGATGGACAACCTGATTTCGCCTATCGTGCAGGTGTGCGACGCCATCTCTGGCGCCCGTCCGGGTGCCCGTCGCGAGGTGGTGGAGGCATACATCCAGCGTCTCAACAAGTTGGAGGAGATGGCCATGAGTTATCCGGGTGTGGTGAAGACCTACGCCATCCAGGCTGGCCGTGAGTTGCGCGTCATCGTGGGTGCCGACAAGGTGAGCGACCAAGACGCCGACCGCATCGCCTACGACCTCTCGAAGCAGATCCAGACCGAGATGACCTATCCGGCCACTAGTTAAAGTTTTGCGAGTTTTGAGGGTTTTGTGATAAAAAAGAAATAAGAATGATCAGAGAAGAAGTCGTTTTCGGTCCCATCCACAGCCGCCGTCTCGGTAGCTCATTGGGAATCAATTTGTTGCCTGAAAAGGGGAAAATCTGCACGTTCGACTGCATCTATTGCGAGTGCGGTTGGAACAAGGACGGGCGCAACGACACCCAATTGCCCTCGGCAGAAAAGGTGCGTAAAGCCTTGGAAACCAAGTTGCAGCAATGCCAAAAAGATGGCGTGAACATCGACTCCATCACTTTCAGTGGCGACGGGGAACCGACCATCAATCCTGAGTTTCCGCAGATCATTGATGACACGATAGCTTTACGTAATCAGTATTATCCCAATTCCAAGATAACTGTGCTTTCGAACGCCACGATGGTACATAAACCTGAGGTTTTCAACGCTTTGCGCAAGGTTGACAATCCGACGATGAAAATCGATGCGCCAACCAATGAATTGATTGAAAAGATCAACCATCCTGCGCCTGGCTACGATATCCATCGTGTGGTGGAGGCTTTAAAGCAATTCAAAGGCAACTTTATCTTGCAAACTATGTTCTTGAAGAGCAAGGACTTCGACTCGTCAAGCCCCGAAGTCTTGAATGGCTGGATGGACATCGTCCGTCAGTTGAAGCCACGCGAGATCATGGCCTATACCATCGATAGGCCCACTCCAGAGGAAGGTTTACAAAAGTTCACAGTGGATGAGATGAGAGCATTTGTGCAGCCGCTCATCGATGAAGGATTTGTGATTCAAATCAAGGGATAAACTTATTCCACCCCCACATTCATTCTTCCCATCAGCCTTTGCCAAGGCGAGAGGAAGGCGAACAGGAAATCGTAAAGAATTAGTCCTGGAAGCAGGCCTTTTTCGCCCAAGCGCTTTGAGGCTTTATGGTAGATAAACAACTGACTGCCAAAGCGTAAGAGGAAGAAAAATACCAAGATGGGAATGTAAAACACCTCGCCGCCAGTGATGGTGAAGGCTGGGTTTGCACAGAGGGCAAGCAGCGCGATGAAAGACGCATAGAAGAAGAACTGCGAGACGTAAAACAGACTCAGCATCAGGCGAGATCTTGTGTCGTATTTCGACACGGTGGAATAACGGCTGCTCTTCTGCCGCATCCAGAGATGGAAACTGCTGGGTGGGGTGGTGAGGATGGCGTTTTCCGCGTCAATGAGGACTTCCGTGTTCTTTCTGGTGGCCACTTGGTTGATGAACAAATCATCGTCGCCAACAGCCGTGGTGTAATGCGAGATGAAGCCTTGGTTCCTATAGAACAGCTCTTTACGATACGACAAGTTCTTGCCGATGCCCATATAGGGGTTACGGTTCAAGGCAGCCGAGAGGTAAAGCAGACCGTTTTGGAGGGTATCGAAACGCATGATGCGGTTTAGGCTGCTCTTCTTTTGCACGTAAGGACTGTAACCGATGACAATCTCAGTTTTGTTGTTGTAGCGGTTCACCACGCTGCGCAGCCATTGGTCGTTGACGGGCATGCAGTTGCAGTCGGTGAGGACGATAAGGTCGTTTTGTGCCGACTTGATGCCCATCGAGAGCGGGAACTTCTTGCCGTTGAAGAAGTTAAGATGCTGTTTGAGTTGCACAGGTTTCACACGGCTTTCCTTGCGCTCCAGGTCTTTCAGGTATTCCTCGGTCTCGTCGTCGGAGCAGTCATTCACCACAACGATTTCAAAATCAGGATAGTCTTGTTTGAGTAGGGCAGGGATTAAATCGATAAGGTACTCATAAGCATCGCGGGCGCATATAACGACGGAGACTGGTTCCAACTCTTCGTCGAGTTTCGGGCGAGCGTTCCTCTTGTAGAAAGCTACTTTCGAAAAGAAGCCCCAATGATAGAGCAGTTGGATAATAAGGCATACGCCAAAGACAATTAAAAGAATGAAACTTAGGCTGTTATAGTTAAAACTGAATTGCATCGCTTCGGTGTGTTTTTGTTTTGCAAAGGTAGTAAAAATGTTGGAACAAAAGAAGAATATTTGTCGAAATGATGATTCGATGAAGTCAATTATTAGATTCCCTGCGGGAATGGAGTTGTAGGTTGTTTTGTTTTTCGCGGCGGCTTGCAATGTTTACGATTGGGAAAATCTTTTGCCGCCGCTTTTTGAAGTATAACCGATCTCCATTCCCGCTGCGGGAATCTATGAATTCGCATTGAAAAATTTTGTACTTTTGCACAAAAATAGAGTGATGAACTTTAATGTTGTATCCAACGATCCGAAAAGCAATGCCCGTGCTGGCGTTCTGAATACCGACCATGGTCCCATCGAGACCCCGATTTTCATGCCGGTAGGCACGGCGGGCACGGTGAAGGCCTGCCATCTGCGTGATGTGCGCGATGAGGTGAAGGCACAGATTATCTTGGGCAACACCTACCATTTGTACCTGCGTCCAGGATTGGATGTTCTCGAAGCCGCAGGAGGACTGCACAAATTCAATGGCTGGGGCCGTCCTATATTGACGGATAGTGGTGGCTTTCAGGTGTTTTCGCTGACGGGCATCCGCAAGATGAAAGAGGAAGGCGTTACTTTCCAGTCGCACATCGACGGCTCGCGACACCTCTTTACCCCCGAGCGTGTGATGGACATCCAGCGCAGCATCGGTGCCGACATCATGATGGCCTTCGATGAATGCACGCCAGGTACTGCCGACTACAAATATGCCAAGCCTTCGATGGAACGCACCCACCGGTGGCTCGACCGATGCTTGGAACGCTTCAATGCCACCGAGCCTAAATATGGCTACGAGCAAGCGCTGTTTCCTATCGTCCAAGGCTGCGTCTACCGTGACTTGCGTGAGCAGTCGGCCGAATACATCGCCTCAAAAAACGCGGTTGGCAATGCCATCGGTGGCTTGGCCGTGGGCGAGCCGACGGAGACGATGTACGAGATGATTGAATTGGTGAACACCATCTTGCCGAAAGACAAGCCGCGTTATCTGATGGGTGTGGGCACGCCGGCCAACATCCTTGAAAGCATCTCGCGCGGTGTGGACATGTTCGACTGTGTGATGCCTACGCGCAATGGGCGTAATGGTATGATTTTCACCTCCGAAGGCATCATCAACATCAAAAACGAGAAGTGGAAGCTCGACTTCTCGCCTGTCGACCCCAACGGCGAAACTTTCGTCGATGCACAATATACGAGAGCCTATTTGCGTCATCTCTTCGTCGCAGGCGAGATTCTCGGTCCCATGATTGCCAGCTTGCACAACATCGGCTTCTACCTCTGGTTGGTGCGCGAGTCCCGCAAGCACATCATTGCCGGCGACTTCACCGAATGGCGTAACATGATGCTCCCAAAAGTTACAAGGAGGTTGTGAGTCTCGCGTCCCGCAGTCTCACGTCCTGCAGTCAAAAAAAGTAGATGAGAAAAATAGACGCATATATCTTCAAGAAGTATCTTGGCACTTTCTTCTTTGCCATTTCGATGCTGCTTTTGATCGTCATCATCTTCGACGTGTCAGAAAACATCGACAGTTTCCTGAAGCATCATGCGCCTTGGCAGCGGGTGGTGGTCGACTACTACATCATGTCGATACCCTATTATATCAACCTATTCATCCATCTTTTTGCCTTCATTGCTGTGGTGTTTTTCACCTCCAAGATGGCAGCCCGTACCGAGATTGTGGCCATCCTGAGCAGCGGCATCAGCTTTTGGCGCTTCCTTTTCCCTTATATGTGGGCGGCGATATTGATAGCCTTTATGTCGCTTTATTTTGGTAACTTCTTGATTCCCAAGACCAACGAAATACGACGGCAGTTCAAAGACGAGTATATGGAGAAGCTGAGCGTGAGTGCGGGACGCAATGTGCATGTTCAGATTGGGAAGGATGAATTCGTGTATGTGGAGAGCTTCAATATCGCCAAACAAAACGGATACAAGTTCTCGTGGGAGAAATATGATGGCAACGAGTTGAAATACAAGGTGATGTCGGATATGCTCTATCATGATACCTTGGCGCTCAACAGCTGGAAAATCGACCCGTACGCCATCCGAAACATCGACGGACGTGAGGAGAGTATTGTGAAAGGGCGCAATCTCGACACCGTCATCAACTTGTATCCGACAGACCTCTACAAGATGAAGGAGGACTTCGAGGAAATGGATTTCTTTGAGTTGCGCGACCATATCCGAGGCATGAAAGAGAAAGGCTCGGAAGGCGTGAAGGCTTATCAGGTGGAGATGCACACCCGCATGTCGGCTCCCGCGGCCGTGCTTATCCTGACACTTATTGGCGCGGCCTTGTCGAGCCGCAAGGTGAGGGGAGGCATTGGCATGCATCTCGGTATCGGCATCACCATCGCCTTTGCTTACATCCTCTTTATGCAGATTTCCAAGTCGTTTGCCATCTCGGGCAGCCTGTCGCCCTTCATCGCCGCATGGATTCCCAATTTCATCTTTTGTGTTCTAGGCATCTATCTATTGATTAAAGCGCCAAAATAACTGAAAATCAAGTATTTGTTATTTTTCTGCAAAAAATTCGGCTCTTTTTGCCGACTTTTCCTTAATTTAGCCACTTCTTATCACCCTTAAACTAGAGTATTATGCATATCGCAGTAGCTGGCAACATAGGCTCGGGCAAGACCACACTGACTGGACTCTTGGCCAAGCATTTCAACTGGAAGCCTCACTATGAGGAAGTGGAGCACAATCCCTATCTCGACAGTTTCTATGAGGACATGCAACGCTGGTCGTTCAACATCCAGATATTCTTCCTCAATAGCCGTTTCCGTCAGGTGATGGACATCCGCAACAGCGGTCAGGACGTTATCCAGGACCGTACCATCTACGAGGATGCCCATATCTTCGCAGCCAACCTCTATTCCATGGGCTTGATGGAAACGCGTGATTTCGAGAACTATAAGTCGCTTTTCGAGCTGATGACCAAGTTCCTCCAACCGCCCGATTTGCTGATTTATCTCCGCGCTTCGGTGCCGACTTTGATTAGACACATTGCCAAACGTAACCGTGAGTTTGAGCAGTCCATCAGCATCAGCTACCTTACCAACCTCAACGAACGTTACGAGGAATGGATCAACAACTACCACGAAGGCAAACTGCTCATCATCGATACTGATAACCTCGAACTTGAAAACCCCGAAGACTTGAGCACCGTAGTCGACCGAATCGAGGCTTCACTTAATGGATTGTTTTGAAAATGAAAGTAGTAGGAATCATACCTTCGCGTTACGCCTCAACGCGCTTCCCTGGTAAGCCTTTGGCTATGATTAAGGGCAAGACCATGATTAGGCGTGTATGCGAGCAGGCTTGGAAGTCGAAATTGGATGCCGTAGTGGTGGCTACCGACGACATGCGCATCGCTGATGAAGTTCTCAGCTTTGGCGGACAATATGTGCTCACCGATCCTAACCACCAGAGTGGCACCGACCGCTGCCGAGAGGCGTTGGATATGCTTGAAACCCAGTATGATGCGGTGGTTAATATTCAGGGCGATGAGCCTTTCATCGATCCTCGACAAATCAATAAGCTGGTCGACTTGATTGCCATGGAAGACACCCCTTTGGCCTCTCTCGCCAAGAGGATTGACGATGAGGATGATTTGTTTAGCCCCAATGTGGTGAAAGTGGTGATGGACCGTGAAGGCAGGGCTTTGTATTTCAGCCGCAACCCAATTCCATTCATGCGTAATAGGGCCCGTGAGGAATGGCTGGAAAAAGGTGATTTCTATCAGCATGTAGGCATCTATGCTTACAAGGCGGAAGCCCTTCGGCGAGTGGCCGCAATGAGTCCTTCACGCTTGGAGATGGCCGAGTCGCTCGAACAGCTGCGTTGGCTTGAAAATGGCTTGACTATTCGGATGGCGGTCACGGACTTTGACAATGTTGCCATCGACACTCCGAACGATTTGGCCAAAGCCGAACGATTTGCTCATAGACATTGTGACAGTGAGAAATGATATCCATTGCTGAAGCCATATCAGACCTTTTGTTTGTGCGCGACACTGTGGTGGTGCCGGGTTTGGGCGCTTTCGTGAAGAAACCCGTTTCGGCCAAGGTAAACCCTGTGGCGAATTATTTCGCCATGCCTTCCAGCGAAATCGTTTTTGATGCTAACTTGCGTGAGGATAACGATTTGGTCGTCAATTATATGTCGGAGAAGAACGATATTCCCAAGGAAGAAGCTCAAAAGCTGCTTTCGATGTTTGTTTCAGATTGCTTCAATAGTCTCAAGCAAGGGAAGAAAGTGGTGCTTCACCAGATTGGCACCTTGTCGTATGATTGGGCCAATGACCTTGTGCTTGAACATGACAAATCGGTCAACTACAACGCCGATGCCTTTGGCTTGTGCGATTTCAACCCTGAGCCAGTGCTGCGATCTAAGACAAAAGAGGAAATCAAAAGCGAAATTGAGCAGCAGCAAAAAGACAAAAACACTCCAATGAGTGTTGATGAAAAGGCAGTGCATGAGAAGGTTGATGAGGATGACGACGAAACAAGGCGCGGTTTAGGTTGGATGTGGATCTTGTTAGGCCTCTTACTGCTGGCTGGGATTGTCTATGGATTGTATTATTTCAAAGTCATCACATTCCCGTGGCAGCAGGAGGAGAGACCTATCGTAACTGAGCCTAAGACCTATACCTTGCCCACTTATCAAAAGACGTGGGAGTGGAAAGAGCCTGTGGCTCAGGACACAACGCAGGTGGTTGGCGATACAATCAAGGAGCCTATTGAACAGCAAGCTGTGGAAAAGCCTACGGAACAACCTGCAGCAAAACCGATTACACAACCCATCGAGCAGCCTAAGGCTCAACCCCAGCAGCCTCAAAAACAACTTACGACTCAGCCCGAGCAACAACCTAAAGCACAACCAGAGGCAACTCCATCTGATGCCAACATTCGCATCATTGCAGGTTGTTTCGGTCAAGAGGAGAATGCTATCAAGTTGACCAATACGTTGAAGGAAAAAGGCTATGCGGGTGCTTTGTATGAGATGCACTACAACATGTGGTATGTATCGTTTGGCCAATATAAAACCGACGAAGAAGCTGCTGCAGCCTTGCGCGAAATCAGGGCCAACACCGAATACAAGGCATGGATCTTCAAATGAGCCCCGTAGGGGCGACAGCCGAAAAAGCCCCGTTGGGGCGACAGCAAAATAAGCAGGCGGTGTAAACCTCTGCTGACAAAACGATCGAATAGCCCCGTAGGGGCGACAGGATATTAGAACAATGTCGAAAAAGAACAAACTAGAGCGATTCGCCGAGAACAAGACCTTCCCCAACTTGTTCGAATACAGCTATGAACGTATCATGAGCGAGGGCTTCCCCCTGCAAGGGAAGTGGCATGCCGACTTCTTCCACAACGACAACCCCATCGTGCTGGAGCTGGGTTGTGGCAAAGGTGAGTACACCGTCGGTTTGGCTCGTGCCCATCGTGATATTAATTATATAGGTGTCGACATCAAAGGCGCCCGCATCTGGCGCGGACTGAAGCAGTCGAACGAAGAAGGCCTGAAGAATGTGGCGTTTCTCCGTGCCCGCATCGACCAGATCGAGCATTTCTTCGCCAAGGACGAAGTGGCTGAGATTTGGGTCACCTTCCCCGACCCGCATCCTGGCGAAGGCGAACGCAACGCCCGTCACCGCCTCACCTCGCCCGAGTTCCTCAACCGCTATCGCAAGATTGTCCGTCCCGATGGCATCCTCAACCTCAAGACCGACAGCCCCATCATGTATGAGTTCACTCTCCACGATGTGGTGGAGCCCCAGGGTCTGCCGTTGCTCTATGCCACCGACGACCTCTACGCTAACGATGATAACCTCGAAGTGAAGACTATCCGCACCTTCTACGAACAGATGTGGCTTGACCAAGGCCTCACTATCAAATACATTCGATTCAAGATAAATCCATAATACTCTGGCCTTTGGCTTCTGGCAGCTTAACAAAATGCTAAAAGTTCAAGCCTCTGTTCAAGCTGCCAACAGCCAGTAGCCAACGATTAAACAGTTAAACAATCAACACTTCAACAATATGTATACTGAAGACAAACAACTCTACATCGCGCATTGCGATAACGGTCCCATCTATATGATTGGCAAGATGGCCAACCGTCACGGCATGATTGCGGGCGCCACAGGTACGGGTAAGACCGTCACCCTGCAGGTGCTTGCCGAAACGTTCTGCGAGGCAGGCGTGCCTTGCTTCATGGCCGACATGAAAGGCGACCTCTCGGGTATCAGCCAGCCAGGACAGATGAGCAGCTTCATCGAGAAGCGTTGCCCTGAGTTCGGCATCGAAAACCCGCAATTCCATGGCTGCCCCACACGTTTCTTCGACGTGTATGGCGAGCAAGGTCACCCCCTCCGTGCTACCATTTCGGAGATGGGTCCGCAACTCTTGGCCCGTCTGCTCGACCTCAACGAGACCCAAACGGGCATCTTGAACATCGTCTTCAAGATTGCTGATGACCAAGGGCTGATGCTTATCGACATGAAGGACTTGCGGATGATGCTTGACTATGTGGCCAAAAATGCCAAGGAGTTCACCACCACCTACGGAACGGTGTCATCGGTAAGTGTGGGTGCCATCCAACGTGCCCTGTTGGCCTTGGAAGCCGAAGGCGGAGAGATTTTCTTTGGCGAGCCTTCGTTCAATGCCTTGGACTTCCTACAAACGGAAGGCGGTCGTGGTGTGATGAACGTGTTGGCTGCTGACAAGCTGATGCTCAATCCCAAGCTTTATTCCACCTTCCTGCTATGGCTCCTGAGCGAGCTCTACGAACAATTGCCCGAAGTCGGTGACCTTGAATTGCCCAAGCTGGTGTTCTTCTTCGATGAGGCCCACATGCTGTTCAAGGACACTTCCAAGGCCTTGATTGACAAGATCGAACAAGTCATCCGCTTGGTGCGTTCCAAGGGCGTGGGTGTCTATTTCGTCACGCAAAGTCCGAGCGACATTCCGGAGGTTATTGCGGGACAGTTAGGAAACCGTGTCTTGCATGGTTTAAGAGCTTATACGCCCAAAGACCAGAAGACCGTCAAGGCAGCGGCACAGACCTTCCGCGCCAACCCTAGCTTCAATACAGAAGCAGCCATTCTCGAACTCGGTACGGGTGAGGCTTTGGTGTCCTTCCTCGACGCGAAAGGAGCTCCTTGCATCGTCGAGCGTGCCAAAATCCTTTTCCCGTTGAGCCAAATTGGTGCCATTACCGAAGGACAGCGTACCGCCCTGATCCGCAACTCGCGCCTTTATGGCATCTACGACAAGAGCTTCGATCGCGAGAGTGCCTATGAACTCCTCCTCGAGCAGCAGAAGCAGGAAGAGAAACGTCGTCAGCGTGAAGAAGAAGAGGAAGAGAAGCGCCTGGCCAAGGAAGCCAAGGAAAAGGAACGCTCAAGAAGTACCAGCTCGCGCAGCACAAGCACGAAGAAGAAGTCGACCACAAGAAAAGCCGTCGAAAAGACCATCAACACGACGGCGACGACCTTCGGACGCCAACTCGGAAAATCGATTTTCAGAGGGCTTTTGGGTGGAATATTCAAGAAATAATGAAAGAATCCTTCTAAATATTGCTCCGTAGGAGCTTTCGTTTAATTGCAAAATACAATAATCCAGTAAGTTCTGCTCCGTAGGAGCTTTCTATTGTTTGGTTTTTAGAAGTCCACTGAAAAAGGAAGGTTACAGCCTTCCTTTTTCAGTCATTTCCAATCTCTTTCAGCATCGGCACAAACTTGAAGTCGCCGAATTCCTCTTTTTTCAATGAACCATCTTCCATCTTGGTCACCCTCAGCATGGTCTGGCCATCACCTTCGGCGTTGTCCATGGGGATGATCATGATGCCGCCTGGTTTCAGTTGCTCAATGAGTTTCTCAGGGATGCTGGGTGCGCCGGCCGTGATGATGATGCGGTCGAAGGGCTGATAGGTGGTCAAGCCTTCGTAACCGTCGCCTAAGAAAGTCTTTACCCGAAACGAGAGCTGCTCAAGGATTTCCTTGGTCTTGAAGAAGAGGTTGCGTTGCCGCTCGATGCTGAACACCTTGGCGCCCATGGCAGCTAATACACAAGCCTGATAGCCCGACCCCGTACCGATTTCAAGCACTTTCATGCCTTTCTGCACTTGTAGCAACTGGGTTTGAAAAGCGACGGTATGCGGCTGCGAGATGGTTTGTCCCGAGCCGATGGGGAAGGCCTTGTCTTGATAGGCGAGTTCGACAAAGGAGGAATCAAGGAAGATATGGCGCGGCACTTCGTTGATGGCCGATAGCACGGCCTCGTCGGTGATGCCCTTGGTGCGCAACAAGTCGACGAGTTGCTGACGTAGTCCTTTGTGGCGGTAGTTGTCTTCTAAAGAGGTATTCACGCTGCGAAATTACGCTAAAATCTGACGCTATGAAAAGATAAAAAACACTATTTTTGCCGAAATTTTGAAATATGCTGAGAATAGGTGTTTTAGGTGCAGGCCATCTGGGCAAGATCCATATCAACTGCATCAAGCAGATAGAGAAGTACGATTTGGTCGGCTTTTATGACCCGGCTGAGGAGACCGCCAAGCAGGTGGAAGCCGAGATGAATGTGAAGTGCTTCGACTCCATCGATGCCCTGATCGATGCTGTGGACGTGGTCGACATCGTCACGCCTACTATCCGTCATTTTGAATGTGCCTCCAAAGCCTTGCAGAAGCGTCGACACGTCTTCATCGAAAAGCCCATCGTGGCTACGCCCGATGAGGCCAATGCCTTGAAAAAGCTGGCCGATGAGGCGGGCGTCAAGGTCCAAGTGGGGCACGTGGAGCGTTTCAATCCGGCTTTTGTGGCTGCCGAGCCTTTTATTAACGAGCCTCTTTTTATTGAAGCGCATCGCCTTGCCTTGTTCAACCCGCGCGGCACCGACGTTCCAGTTGTGCTCGACCTGATGGTGCATGACCTCGACATCCTGCTCACCATCGTCAAGTCGCCCGTGGCGCACATCAGCGCCAGCGGCGTGAGCATCGTCAGCCCCACACCCGACATCACCAACGTGCGTATCGAGTTCGAGAACGGCACGGTGGCCAACCTCACTGCTTCGCGTCTGTCGATGAAGAACATGCGCAAGACCCGCATCTTCCAAAAAGGCGCCTACATCACGGTGGACTTCTTGGACAAGGTGACCGAGATTTTCCGCATCAACGACGAAGTGGACGAGAGCAACCCGCTTTCGGCGACCATCACCTTGGGCGACGGCTCCGAAAAACAAATCACCTTCGAACGTCCCGAAATCCATCCCATCAACGCCATCAAGACGGAGCTTGAGAGTTTCTATGACGCTATCATTCACAACACTACGCCTGCCGTCACCATCGATGACGGCATCAATGTCCTGAAACTGGCCTACCGTATTTTGGCCGCCGTGGATGAAGCCATTGCCAAGGTGCAGAAATAAAAGCCCCTTTAGACAATATTCATGAAGCCCCGTCGTTACCTTATTAAATATAGTTCTATGACAAGGAATTCTATCTTTTCTGTCATGTTGGGTCTCTTTTTCCTGGCAATGACAGTCGCTTCGTGCAACAAGTTTGAAGGCTCGCAGACCGTGCCCTCTTACATTCATATCGAGTCCGTCGAGGTGGATTCGCTTACGGATTATTTTATCTACGGCGCCAATACCCACAAGATTACCGATGCCTGGGTATATGTCGACGACAACCCCATCGGCTGCTATGAGCTTCCGAGCACGTTTCCCGTTCTGAAGAATGGTCCCCACAAGGTGTCCATCTATGGCGGTATCAAGGTGAACGGCATTTCTGCTTCGCGTGACAGGTATCCGTTCTATATGCCTCGCATTTACCAGAATGTGAATCTTGTTGAGGACAGCATCGTCAACTTGAGTCCAGCGCTGAACTATTATCCTATCGGTGAAGGCGTTAACGTGGCTTGGATGGAAGACTTCGAGAATACCAATTCCCTGCTGTCATACGGGAGTAGCGACACGAGCATGGTGCGCTTTACGGGTAGTGGGGCTTGGCATTCGGCCAATTCGTTCTTCTCGGGCAAGGTGGAGCTGCCGCCCGATACCATGGATTTCACCGTCATCACCGCCGATGAATTCGACTTCTATAAAGGCACCAACGGCGTGTATTGCATGCTTGAGATGGACTACAACTGCAACGACACCTTCTTCGTTGGCGTACAGTACTTTAAGAATTATCAGCTGGAGATGATGCCCTTGGTGAAGGTGACGCCTACCGATAAGCAACACGACAGACCGCAGCGTTGGAACAAGATTTATATCAACATCGGACCGATGATGAATAACAATGTGAAATCCAACTATTTCAAGGTCTACCTTACTTCCGACCTGACTACCGATCAGGATATTCTCTACGGCAATGTGTACCATCCCATCAACGAGCCGCGCTATTATTATTTCGATAATCTGAAACTGCTCTATCGCAATTTTTAACCAATGAACAAGAAAAGGTTGGCATCGCTCTATTTCGTCGTCGATTGGTTGGCTTCCATTCTGGCGTGGTCCTTGTTTTACTTTTTCCGCAAGGCGCACGAAGACCTTTACATCAACTATTGGGACCGCATCACGAATTCGTTCAACACACCGAGTTTCTGGTTGGGTGTGATCATCATTCCTATTAGTTGGCTTATCCTTCATGCGGTGACAGGTGCTTACGAGAAGGTCTACCAAAAGTCGAGGCTGAAAGAGCTGGGACAGACGTTTTTCATCACCTTGTTGGGTGTCATCATTCTTTTCTTTGTGGTCATCTTGGATGATGAAGTAGCCTCATACAAGTCTTATTATCAGTCGTTTATTGCGTTGTTTACCCTTCAATTTGTTATCACTTATATCCCGCGTGTCATCATCACCACCTCGGTGATTTCGAGGATACGTAACAAAAAGATTGGGTTCAACACGCTTATCGTGGGCAGCAACGACAATGCATGCGCCATCTTCAAGGAGATTGAAGAGGAGGTGAAGCCATCGGGCCGCCGGCTGATCGGTTTCCTCAACGTGTACGACAAGAAAGAATACAAACTGGCAGAGTATCTTCCGCGTTTGGGCTCATATCGCGAGATTGAGAAAATCGTGAAGGAACAAAACGTAGAGGAGGTCATCATTGCCATCGAGCGCTCCGAGGTGGAGACGATGAAGGTTTTGCTCTCGGTGGTCGACACGACAGATGCCAACGTGAAAATCATCCCCGCCATGCAAGATCTGGTTTTTGGCACCGTTAAGCAGTCGGCCATCTGGCAGGCTCCTTTGGTGCAGGTCACGCCCGAGCTGATGCCCATCTGGCAAAGGGTGGTGAAACGCGCTTTCGACATTGTGGCTTCCATCCTGGCGCTCGTCATCCTTTCTCCGGTTTTCTTGGCTTGTGCCATCATTGTGAAGGCTACTTCGAAGGGACCTGTCTTCTATGCCCAGGAACGCATCGGCAAAGGTGGCAAACCCTTCAAGATGTCGAAGTTCCGCAGCATGAGGGTCGATGCCGAGTCGAGTGGCACGCCACAGCTGTCGAGCGACGACGACCCGCGCATCACCAAGTTCGGCAAGTTCATGCGCAAGGTGCGCCTCGATGAGATTCCCCAGTTCTGGACTGTGCTGAAAGGCGACATGTCATTGGTAGGCTATCGCCCTGAGCGTCAGTATTTCATCGACAAGATCATGGAAAAGGCACCTTATTATCGCCTGTTACTCAAGGTGAAGCCTGGCATCACCAGCTGGGGCGAGGTGAAATACGGTTATGCCGAGAATGTCGATGAAATGATTGAGCGTCTGAAATACGACGTGCTTTATATCGAGAACGTGAGCCTTGCTCTGGATATCAAAATCTTGATTTACACGGTTTTAATCGTTATCCAAGGACGTGGCAAGTAGAGACGCAAGGCCTTGCGTCTCTATGAAGACAACCCATTATCCCTTTCCTGTCGTGCCTTCAGATAACAAGCCCTGCACAGCGGCTCGTAGCTTTCTGTCTCTCCCAATACCACCAATTTATCGCCAGCGATGGTTCGGTGCGAGAACTGCGCCGGACTGCCGCAGCGCACGCAGATGGCGTGCACTTTGGTAACGTCTTCGGCTATGGCCATCAGTTTGGGCATGGGACCGAAGGGATTGCCCATGAAGTCCATGTCCAATCCGGCGATGATGACGCGCACACCTTGGTTGGCCAACTGCTCGCACACGTTAGGCAATTCATCGTCAAGAAATTGGGCTTCGTCGATGCCGATGACATCCACGTCGTTGGCATAGAAAAGGATCTCACTGGCGCTCTCCACGGGGATGGAGTGCAGGGCCGTGGCATTGTGCGAAACCACGTCCTCCTCGCTGTAGCGCGTGTCGACACCCGGCTTGAAGATCTCCACCTTCAGTTTGGCGATTTTGGCGCGTTTCAAACGACGGATCAACTCTTCCGTCTTGCCCGAAAACATGGAGCCGCAAATCACTTCAATCCAGCCTTGCGACCTATTGTGAGAATCTTTTTCGAGAAACATGACGATACAATTAAGAATATTTGTAATTTAGCACCCTCATCCCGTACTTGATATGGGGTTCTTTGAGGCAAAAATAAAGATAAATTCTATATGAACGAAAATTTTGAGAACCAAAAAGAAAGATTGCTTGCTATTAAGCAGGAAATCAGTTTGTTATACCAACAAGTCAACTACCTATTAAGAAACGAGAAACCCCTTGAGCTCCTCGACTTGGACGTGCTGATGAACCGCACGCACACCCTTTACGACCAGCTATGTGCCATCAATGTGGGCGACGAGAGCCTCGACGAGGATCTTCCCTTCGATGCCGATGCCCTCGCGGGTCTTTTTGGTGGCATGACCCAGGACGAGCCTGCCCAAACAGCCGAAGATGAAAGCAGCGTCGTGGAAGAACAATCTGCCGCTGAAGCGCCTGTTGTAGAAGCGCCCCAACCTGAGCCTGAACCCAAGCCTGAACATGAGCCAGTGGTGGAAGCCCCAACCGCGGTTGAGCTCCACACCGAGCCGGCCAAGGTGGAGGAACCTGAAGCCGAGCCAGAGCCAATTGTGGAAGAGGTGCAACCTGAACCAACGCCTGAACCTGAGCCTGAAAGCAAGCCTTTGGGCGATGAGTTCGGTTTCTTCTTCCGTTTCGAGGACATCCCCGAGAAGAAAGAACCTGAGGTGATGTCGGAATCCGAAGGTAGGGTCGTTCATGTGATGGAAGCCATCCCCGAGGAGGAGATTCCTGAGCGCGATCGTGTGCATGGCGACGACCTGGTGAAGGACAACCCACTGGTGATGCCGCGGCTGGATGAAGAGAGAAGGGCAGAGAAGGCTGAAATCGAGCAGCAGTCGTCGGAAGGCATGCCCAGTTTCTTCGAACAGGACGATGCCGAGTTTGAACTGTCGACAGGCGAGACCCTGGGCGAGAAGATGATAGGCGAGGACAATTCCTTGGCCGCCAAGCTGCAGCAAAACCCTGTCCGCGACCTGAAATCGGTTATTGGTATCAACGACAAGTTTTTGTTTGTCAATGAGTTGTTTGGTGGAAGCATGGAGAAATACAACAAGTCTATCGAGAATCTCAACGACCTAAAGACCTTGAATGGTGCCATGATTTACCTCAACGAGCTGAAGATTGAGTTGCAATGGAACAGCAGCAACGAGGCTTACCTGAAGCTCAAGGACTTGATTTCACGTAAGTTTGAATAATCGCTATTATGTCGAAGCTTTATCTTGTGCCCACGCCCATCGGCAACCTTGAGGACATCACTTTGCGTGCCATCCGCATCTTGAAGGAAGTGGACGGCATACTTGCCGAAGACACGCGCACTTCGGGCAACCTGCTGCGCCATCTCGACATTAGCAAGCCGATGACGGCCTTCCACATCCGCAACGAGCATCAGGTGGTGGAACGCATCGCCGAACGCATCGAGGCAGGGGAGACCCTCGCCTTGGTCACCGATGCCGGCACGCCTGCCATCTCCGATCCGGGCTTCCTGCTGGTGCGCGAGTGCGTCAAGCGCGGCATCGAGGTGGAGTGCCTGCCTGGCCCGACGGCTTTTGTGCCCGCTTTGGTCAACTCGGGACTGCCGGCTGAGAAGTTCATCTTCGAGGGTTTCTTGCCGCACAAGAAAGGGCGCCAGACCAAGCTGCAGGCGGTGGCGGAATATCCTTATACGACTATCCTTTATGAATCGCCTTTCCGCCTGCTGAAGACTTTGCAGCAGTTGGCTGAGGTCTGCGGCCCCGAAAGGAAGGTCTGCGTCTCGCGCGAGCTGACCAAAATCCACGAAGAAAACGCCCGTGGCACCTTGGCTGAAGTAATCGAGCATTTCTCAAAGAAAGAAATCAAAGGCGAAATCGTCATTGTCCTTGAAGGTAGAGACGGTGCGTGCACCGTCTCTGAAGACGACGATTCCGACGAATAAAAACAGTAGAGACGGTGCGTGCACCGTCTCTACACATTATATCCCATATTGTTTTTTCAGATCAAAACGCGACCGACAGCCTCACGTAATAGTCGGTGATGACGTCCATCCTCGGTCCGATGAAGCCTTGGTCGGCATCCACCACATCGATGGTCGACATGCCGAAGCTGAGGTAGGTGCGGTAGATCTTGAGGCCTATGGCACCACCTGTGTACAATCCCATGGATTGGTAGTGATAAATGCCTTCAGGGTCGTTGCAGGTCACCCTACCCAGAGGCAGCGAATAGCCGATGCGTCCTTCGATGAAGGGGCTGATGGGCGAGTTGGGCAGCTGGAGTTTCAGGTTGGCATAGATGGGCAGCGTTTGGAGGTAGGTCTCCTGCATGTTGTAGAACAGGTCGCAGTGCTCGCCGTAGGTGGCATAGTATTCTGCTCCGACGCCGATGTTGGTGAGGTAGCCTAATTGGTACTCGGCCATGCCGCCTACGCTGAAGTGGTAGGGAATTTCGTGCATGATGATGGCTCCTAAGTCGTCGTCGCCGAGTTCGCCATACACATGGAAACGAAACTCTCCGACGGGATTATAGAGGCGAGGGGCGCGGGTTTCGCGAGGTTGCACCACCGTCCTACCGGGACGGTAGCGATAGCGGTGATGAGGATGGCGGACTTGTGCCTCGGCTGTCACCGACAGCACGAAGAGGAGGCACAACGCTAACACAGTCTTTTTCATAGTCAATATCATTTTGATGTTGACCTATGAATTACAAATACCATACCAAAATCGTAGAGACGGTGTGCACACCGTCTCTACAATGTATCATTTCACCTGTTTCTGGTATGCCTTCAGTCGCGCGACAAGGCTGTTTTTCACACCCTTGGAGGTGTAGGTGGCGCCGCTGACAGCATCCACGTCCTTGCCGAGGGCTTCGTCGACGGTGAGACCGTTCCATGCTTCGTAAAGGCCACCGTCGACGACACGTTGCGCGAAGTTGGGCGTTTCCTGGTTTTCCAAAAGGACGACATTCTTGATGCGTCCTTCGGCATCCAAGGCAATCAACAAAGGCGTGGGTCCGTTGAAGCCTTTCACGTTGTCGGAATAAGGCGAGGAATACAAGACCGTGCCCAGTTTGGCGCCTTTGGCGTCTTTGACTTCATAGAAAGCCGTGTCGATGGCCTTGGTCTTGGCGGCATCGGCGAAATAAGGTTTGACGTTTTCGACGGGGAGCTCGGGCAACTTGGGACCGCAGTTGCACAGCCCTAAGGCAGCGGCCAGTAAGAGAAAGCCTGCAAATTTGTGAATCGTTTTCATTCTTGTAATTTGAAATTTTTGGCAAAAATAAGCAAAACCTTTCAACAAATCAACAATTAAACAAATCAACAATTCAACAAAACTCCTATCTTTGCGCCATCTTATTTCGACAAGCTCAATAACCAAAACTTCGAATTATGTTAGTCATTGGAATCGCAGGCGGCTCGGGCTCAGGGAAGACCACCGTCGTCAAGGAGCTGGTCAGCCAGCTGCCAGAGAACTCAGTATCAGTCATTTCGCAGGATGCTTATTACTTCGACAACGGCGACAAGACACCCGAGGAGAAGAAGCAAATCAACTTCGACCACCCCGATGCCATCGAGTGGGACCTGCTCATCGACCATCTCGACCGCCTGAAAAAAGGCGAGACTATTCCCATGCCTATCTACACCTACGTCACTTGTGCCCGTTCGCAGGAGGTCATCTATGTGCATCCCACCGAGGTCATCATCGTGGAAGGCATCATGGTGCTGACGCAAGAGGAGTTGCGCAACCGCATGGACATCAAAGTGTTTGTGGATACCGACAGCGACGAGCGCCTGATGCGCATCATCCGTCGCGACATCGCCGAGCGTGGCCGCACCTGGGAGGACGTGTTGCGCCATTACCAAACCTTTGTGAAGCCCATGCACCAGCAGTTCATCGAACCTACCAAGCGCACGGCCGACATCATCTTGCCTCGTGGCTCCAGCCCCGTGGTGGTCGACATCCTCGCTTCGAGAATCCGCATGCATTTGGGTAAGTGATTTTTTTTCAATTAGAACACTAAAACTCAGACCATTATGAAAAGACAACTCTATTTTCTGCTAATGGCGTTGCTGATACCCTTTTTCGGCTGCGGCAATGCGACCTCGACCAGTGCTAGCAACAATTCAACGCAACCTGACGTGCAATATAATATGGCCATTATGGATAAAGGCCATGTGATCCTCTATGACCTGACCAACAGAATTGCAGCCCCAATCGAGGCAGAAACGGACTCTGTGTTTAATATGGTTTTTGGATCAGATCGTGTCTATTATTCTGTGAAACAAGGTAATAAAACTTTCTTGAAATATGTGGTTCTTAACGATCCGGACCTCAAACCGCAGTTGGCTGCTGATTGGGAGGTACCCTACGATTGCTGTGTGGGCACGGCTTATTACTGTTTGGAAGCACCCGCGTTGCAGTATGTCCCGGAGCAAAACATCCTCGCCATGAACTATATGATGGAGCCCAACTACGGCTATTCCGAATACCGCATCTTTGACCCCGCCACCGGAAAGTCGGTCAATGCCATGGATTGGGAAGGAGACCTGACCTTCCTCAATTACGACATGTTCGATCCGTTTGAAGGCCAGTTTGCCTGTGCGGAGGACAACGGCGATTTGTACTATCGTCAAGGCGACGACATGATCTTCCTTAGCGACCGACTTGAATTTGAGGTTGACAGTGACACCCCGGACGAGCTTCCCTTTTTCGAGGTGCTCTCCATGGATCCGACTGGAAAATACGTTCTGTTCAAGGCAGCAACCACTTTTGGCGAGGATGATGATTATCATGGTCCACAATGTTATGCCTCGTTGGATGGCAAAGTGCAGAAAGTCTTGGGCACATACGATGAAAAGTATCCCGGCCAATGGTTGCCCGATGGTTCGCTCGTCTATGGCTCGGAAGGTATCCACCTGCTTGCCCCCAGTGGGAAAGACATAGTACTGTGTCCTGGCCGCTCCTTTGTGCTTCGCCCATAAAGGCATTGTTTTTAATGGAACATAATAAATCACAATATGAAAAGACTTTATTGCATTCTCATCACCATAATGGCAGTAGGGATCATGGGTTGTGACCACAACCCCAAGCCTGCCACAAACGTTAACTCCAAGGTCGATATGGTCATCATCCAACATGGGCAACTGCAGTTCTACAACCTTGCGACCCAGAAGCTGGCGCCCTACGAAGCCGAAAAAGACAGCGTGGTCAACATGGCGTTCGACCGCAACAACCATCTGTATTATACGGCTGCCCATGAACAAGACTTGGCACTGAAATGCATCGATCTTTCGGAAGCCAATCCCCAGCCCAAATTGTGCGCCAACTGGCAGCTGAAACTGAACCAGATCACAGACTTTATGTTCGGTACCGGTGCCTCTGGCCTTGTCATGGATGCAAAAGAGGGAAACCTCTATTTGAATAGTTATTTTTTCGAAGACGAGAATCATATTGATGCGGAATGCTTCAACATGGTATCTGGGCAGACAAAAGAGATGTCGAATATAGAGTATAACGATGCCGTTTATGGGAAATATGTGCCGCTGAAAGGGTTTTATAACGAACAGATTAAGTTCTATCATGTGACGCCGGAAGGCAAATACTGTCTCAACGACAAAATCGATTTTTCCACAATCTTCGATAAAGATGATTTGGAAGACATGTTTTTCTATCCAGTATTAATCAGCCCTGACGGCAAGCAGATCATATATGAAGCGGACGTCGAGATTGGCGAAGGCTGGGGTAGTTATTGCCTTGCCTCTAGCGACGGACAGCATCAAAGCATATTGAAGGATTCCGATACCTGGACTTTGAGTCCAAAGTGGCTTGAAGACGGCACGCTGGTCTATGTGGGTCTGGAACCTAGACCGGAGGATGACCCAACATTTAATGAGGAATGGAACAACACCCGTCGTTGTATCAAGATCATAACTCCCCAAGGTGAGACTTCTGTTTTATGCTCCGATGCAGAAGAGTTTGCCCTCAATCCCATCGATAAGCCATTGGATCCGGTCAAGGAGAAACAAGCCCTTTTGGGTGGGTGCGACATGGCCATTTTTGATGAAGGAAAAGTGACTTTCTACAATTCATCCACCAATACCATCATTCCTTTCGTGGCCGAAGACGATTACGTGGTTACTGGAGTCTTTGTTGATAATTCCTTTTATTACACCGTCGCTATCGGTGACGAATTGTATCTGAAACGGATCTATGCTGCAGACTATCTGAACTATCCCGAATTGCTCACCGATTGGGATCTGAAGCTGAGTGATTGTGTCAACGATGAATGTGAGAAGGTCGCTTCGATGGTGGGTTATCCAGGTTTCCAGGAGATAGGAATACTCCATGGGGTGGATCCCGAATATTGTAATTTCAAGGATTACAGATTTTATGACATTTATGCCCAAACCCAATGGGATGGTTGGGGCGATGACGGCATGTTGGGAAAGCATCTCGAAAATGAGGACTTGTTTAACGAGATTGCCCTGGGTTTGGAAGAGAAGGGAATCTCTGCAGTATTGTTAGAGATGAATCCATCCCATCAATATATTGCTTTCGGTGATATTAAAGACTGGATGGATCAAGACATAGTCAATATCCCAGGCCATGGCCCGCTTTGCTTCTCTAGTCTTGATGGCAAGATGCAGGTGGCTTTGGAAGAAATCGACGTTGCCAATATGTACAACTGGGGCTGGCTGACCGATGACACGTTTGTCTTTTCCGATCGTGAAGGCATCAAGACGGTGTCTCTTGACGGCACCATAAAGGAGCTTTCGCCAGGCCGTTGGTTCGTGACGGGCTATTGAAAATAATAACAACAAATACCTACTACTATGAAAAGACACATTTATTCTCTCCTAATGCTGCTGACGATGGGTTTGGCCAGTTGCAACATTACCATCAAACCCGACCCGAACAGTGTTACGACGAATGTCGATAGTGTGGAAGTTACCGTCAATATGAAAGTGTATGGAGATTCTATTGTCTCCCAACCTGTCGACCTATTCGACTACAGCGGTCATGACGCCTTTTGAGGCCGAAAAGGACAGCGTGGTGAACTGCGTCTTCACTGGCGACAACAAGGTGTATTACTGCGTGGCCTGCAAACCGAAGATCCTGCTGCGCTGCGTTGACCTGGAACAAGCCGACCCACAGCCGCAGGAGCTCGCCGATTGGGGCATTCCCTACGAAAAGTGCGTGACCGAGACCTACGGCACCGTTTCGCCTTTGGAGTATTACCGTGGACGTAACCAACTCGGCTTGTGGTACGACTTCAGCTGGGATTCCTATTCGCTGACGAGGCGGAAACTCTACAACATGGAAACCGGGACGGTCACCGAGGTGGATTGGGACACCTGGGAGAGAGAAGGTGCTGATTCGGACGATGACGAGTATCGCTATATCAGCACAAGAAACGAGTTGCAGGAGTACTTGTCCACTGAGGACGGAAACTATTATTTTACTGACGGCACCCCCGTTTGCCTCTCCGACCAGATTGACCCCAAGAAGTATGTGTCCTCACCGGAGTATTACATCGGTGCGGAATACGATTACGTGTCCTCATCCCCCGATAACACGAAAGTGTTGTATATGATCATTGTGGAATATGGCGACTTCCCTCATGGCATCCTGGCCATCTCGAGCACCGACGGCAAACTTCAGATCCCACTCGAAGACACCGACTGCACCGGCTACACCGCCGAATGGCTCGACGACGGATCGCTGGTCTATGTCGGCGAGGAACCGCTCTCACCCGATGATCCCGATTACAATGCCAACTGGCACTACCGCACCCATTGCATCAAGCGCGTCTATCCTGACGGACACATTGACATTATCGCCCATTGCGGCGAATTTGTGAAAAAACAATCCTTGCTTCATTAAAAACTTACCACATGAAAAAAACACTATTCGTTCTCATTGCAGCATTGGCACTGGGGGTCATGAGCTGCGACCGCACCATCCCGCATGTCGATGTCGTGATCATCAATCACGGACAGATGCAATTCTACAACCATGCGACACAGAAACTGACGCCGTATGAAGCCGAAACCGACAGCGTGGTCAACGTCTTATTCGACAAGAGCGACCATCTGTTCTATACGGCAGCCCATCAGCAAGCCTTGACGCTGAAGTCCCTCGATCTTACGGAATCCCATCCGCAACCCAAGGTATGCGCCAGCTGGAAGCTGACGTTGGATCAGATTACGGATTGGGTGTACGGAACGGGTGCCGAGGGTATGTTCTTGGATGAAGCCCTGGAAAACCTCTATTTGATGCGGGGTAGCTTCGAGGATGACGATCCTATCTATGCAGAGGCCTTCAATATCGCTTCTGGCACCAAAAAGGAATTGTCGTTCGAGGAATATGAACCTATCAGCGGCTTAAGCATCGCACTAGACCATTTCTATAGCGAACAAGAGAAGTTCTATTATGCGACTCCTAAAGGCAAAGTGTGCCTCAACGATCAAATCGATATCCGTAGCGATAACCATGACAAGTTTGCATGGGGAGACGTGGAGTACCTTCCGGTAAAGATGAGTCAGGATGGAAAGAAGATTGTGTTTGAATATACCTATGAGGTAGAAGGAGGTTATGGACGATACTGTGTTGCCGACAGCGACGGACAGCATCAAACGTTGCTGAAAGATTCGAATATGTGGACCATATCTCCCGAGTGGCTCGCCGATGGCTCCATGATCTATGTCGGAGGAGAACCCAGACCGGAAAGCGACCCGGATTACGATGCTGAATGGAACACGACCCGTTATTGCATCAAGATCATCGATCCTCAAGGCGCGACTTCTTTGGTGGCTTCCGATGCCGAAGTTTATTATGTCAATCCGGTCGAGCCATTGAAGCCAAGAGAGAAACAAAACTCCATGTATGGCTGCGATATGGCCATCGTCGACAACGGAAAGTTGACGTTCTACAACTCCACTGACAACACCTTCGTCCCCATGGTGATCGAAAAGGATCGCGTGGTCAGCGCCACCTTCGTCGAGGAAGACTGCTTGTATTACACCGTTGCGATTGGCGATAGACTCTATCTGAAAACGTTATATACGGCATCCTTCATGGGACCCTACATGGTCACCGACTGGGACCTGAAACTGGGCGATTGCTACTCGGAAAACTGCGGAATGGTTTCACCGATGCATCATGTTATCGCAAAATCTGCCGACGACCCCTATGGTGTCCTGTTGGTCGGAATAGATTGTGGCTTGGATGAGGATCTGTGCGTGTTCAGTGGCGTCAAATACTATAACAACGAAAGCGGTGTGATAACAGACTACTGGCCCGAAGAATACAACACCGACGATGAGTTTGCGGAGCGGGAAAAACTTATGAAAGAATTGAAGCTGAAGAACTTGTCAAGGTTCGATCTCAACATCCCTTCTGAGGTTGAGGAAAACAAACTGGAAGTGTATTCCATCTCGCCGTCTCACGATTGCATCGCCTACGCCTATTATACGGAATTGGGCCCCAAAGGAGGAAGTGGCCCGCTTTGCTTCGCCACGGTCGACGGCAAAGTGAAGATGGCCTTGGGAGGCACCGACGTCCAGAACATGTATTATGGATGGCTGAACGACGGTCGACTGGCCTATTCCGACAAAGAAGGCATCAAGGCTGTTGCCGCTGATGGCACCATCACGAAGATTTCGGATGGCAAAATATTCGTAACCGTACATTGAAAATCAAACCTTAAATAATAATTAAAAATGAAAAAAACATTTATTCTGTTCATGATCGCCGCGGCATTCGTAATGATGGGCTGCGACAACACTCAAAAAACCAACAATGCAAACCTGAACCAAGCTGAAGAGGTCGTCACCCTCAAGGGCTGCGACATGGCCGTCTTCGACAACGGAAAGGTGACGTTCTACAATTCATCCACTGACAAGTTTGTCCCGTTCGCCGACGAAAAGGATAACGTGATCAGCGGTGTTTTCAGCGATGAAAACGAGTTTTATTACACTGTCTCGGTCAATGACGAGCTCTATCTGAAAAAGGTCGATCTCTCTGCCGACAAACCTGCTCCGGTCCAGATTGTCGATTGGGGGCTGAAGCTGAACGACTGTGTCGTCGACAGTTGCGAAAAGTGCGCGTCAATGGTCTATTATTATATTGATGTCCCATTTGTCGGTATTGAATATAATATGGGCGAGATGTGCGAGGGTTTCATAGATAATAAATACTATATGATTGAAGGACAAACCCTGAGTGACGGCTGGCCGGAAGGCGTGGATGAGGGTATGGTTGCGTATCAGAATTTCATTGATAACGTGCATTTCATTGCTTTGCCCATCGAAGAAGGTGGAGAGGAGAAGCGTTACTATTACTGCGATGTAGATTTTGCCGTGTATCCTGAGGAAGAGTTGCCTAATCATCTGGTCTGCATCAGCGACAAAATCAATTTCCATGAAGGTAAATACGAGGGATATGAAGGCCAACCTGAGTTCACGTACCTTGACCTCAGCCCCGAATCCGATTGCGTTGCATACGCTGCCATTATGGAATGGGGTCGCGGTGGCCGTGGTCCGCTGTGCTTCGCCACGCTCGACGGCAAGGTGCAGAAGCTGTTGGCCTACGATGCTTGCTACGGATGGCTGAACAATAACAAGCTGGCTTTCTCCTGAAAAAGACTCTATTGCTTCTGTTTGTCCTCATGGCGTTTGGATTGTTGGGTTGCGACAGCAATCCGCTCCCTGCCCAGACCCAAACGTCAGATGCTGTTGCTGTTGCCCCTCTTAAGGGCTGCGACATGGCTATCTTTGACGACGGGAAAGTGACCTTCTACAACTCACGCACGAATTCGCTTGTTCCTTTCGTTGACGAACAGAATCGTGTGATTAACGGCGTTTTCCTCAAGGAAAACGAGTTTTATTACACCGTCGTGATTGATGATGAGCTCTATTTGAAAAAGGTCGACCTTTTGGCTTCTCATCCCGCTCTGGTCATGCTCACGGACTGGGACCTGAAACTCAGCGATTGCTTTTTTGACAGTTGCGGTTATGCCACCATGTCGAGCTATTCCAACGTCCCGATGATAGGAATTCAGCATAACATGGGTGAGATGTTCTGCGAGTTTATGGATGACAGATTCTATCTGCCCGACCATAATACGAAAAGCGAAGGATGGCCTGATGAAGTCAACATGGGCGACGGCGCCGATGAGCAGTGGATTCAGCTTTTGAACGACCAAGACCTTTTCAAACAAGAAGAGGTGGTGGTGGAAGGTGCCGACGAGGATAAGAGTTACTATTACTATGTTCCGGATGAGTCGGGTGATGAGCGAATCTGCATCAGCGACAAGATCGACTTCGAGATCTTCAAGGGCGAGTATTCCTATGAGCCTCAGTTTGAGCTTCTTGGATTGAACCCTCTGCGTGACTGCGTTGTCTACGGTGCGCTTATTGACTGGGGTCATGTCGGCCACGGACCGCTTTGCTTCGCCACGCTCGACGGCAAGGTTCAGAAGGCTTTGTACTACGATTGTCAAGAGGCTTGTTATGGCTGGCTGGCCAACGGCAAGCTGGCTTTCTCCGATGAGGATGGCATCAAGACGGTGTCGCCTGACGGTACAATCAAGAAGATCTGTTCTGGCGATAAGTTCGTGACAGTCTATTGATTAGTAACAGTTCAAAAAAGCTTCTTAGCTGTAAGCCATCAGCCGTCAGCTATCAGCTCGGTAGCATTTCGGCTGACTGCTGATGGCTGACTGCTGACGGCCAAGTTTTCTTGCCTTTTACATAAACTAATTCTGCTCGGCCTTAGGGCTTGCAAGCTCAGAAATGGATCAGAGGCTCTTCTTTGGAACTGAGGATTAATGTGCTGCCTTCGTTGATATAAGTTACGACATCCTTGCCGCCTTTGGTGATTTCGCAGATGGTGAGTTCATCGCTGAGTACCTCTTTGACTTTGGCCGCTCCGATGGTTTTGTAAAAGGTGCGGCCTGAGATTTCCGATTCCACTTGTATGTCGAAATAGAGTCCTTCACAAATGCCGATGTTAGGACCTGCATCGATGATGGCGGTTTGGGCTTTGTTCTTTTTCACATCCTGCAATGTCGCGATAGGCACTTTGACGATACAACCATTGTCAACCAGTCGGCGTAAGTCTTGGTCGGAGAATTTGAGGCAGCCAGTGGCGGCTTTATCTGGGTCTTGGTCGGTATTGGTAAAAAAGCTGTTGCGTGTTGCCACTATTTTGTCTGTTTTGGCATCAGTCATCACGAGGGTGTAATTGACTTTACAGGAATAGTAGGTGTATTCTGCTCCGGTGAGGAGTTGCGTACCCGTCTTTTGTTCGGTGGCGACTTCACCTATGTTAGCGGTGATGATGAAGTCCACTTCGTCGGCCATATTGGTTTCGGCCACGTCATTCCAATTGATCGCCGTCACCCGGCAAATCGGCATGGCAGCGAGGCAGGCGCTAAACATTTCTTCGGTGTAGTAGCCGGTGAAGTCGGCAATGGCGACAGTGTACTTCTCAGTGGTGTATTGCGCATTGCAGATTTGAAGCCCGCAGATGATGAAGCAGACAAGAGTGATCAATTTTTTCATAGTGTTAGATAGTGTTAATTTTTTGTTGTTTGTACTTATACAAATAAACCGCCGTAAGAAGGAGTTACAGCGGTCTATTCTTGTTGCCCAACCAGGATTCGAACCTAGACTAACTGATCCAGAGTCAGTTGTGCTGCCATTACACCATTGGGCATCCAAATCGGCTGCAAAAATACGCTTTTTTTGAATGCTGCAAGTAAAATGGGATATTTTTTTTCGGATTTTTTTGCTCATCATGAATGGGGTAGGATAAAAGCCTCATTCTCAGTATTTGTTGAAACGCGATCCCCAGTTGTACGACAACATGAAGGTGACGAAGAGCCAGCGGTCGCGCTCCGAGTCGATGATGGAGACGCCCATGGGGAAACACTCTACCTTGACGTCGACGTTGATGGCCTGCACCGAGGTGCGCGACCGAGGCCTTTGGTGAAGGCCGAACGCCCCAGGATGTCGATGCCTTGCTCGAAGGTCTGCTCTTGCACCGTCTCCACATAGCCGCCCGAGCCGTTGGGGATATAGGTGACCACTTGGTAGTAATAAGGCTTGAGCAGCGCCAAGGATGCGCCGAATTCGTAGGTCCAACGCGTTTCGATGCCACCCCAATAGGGTTTGCCGAAGATGCGTCGCTCCTCGCCATAGCCGAAGCGGGCCACATAAACGTAGTTCAGCTTGCCGTAGACGAAAGGACGCATGTTGACGGTGGAGATGTTCAAGGTCTTGATCTCCTTGAGCGAGCGCAGCGACACCACCTCGGCCTCCCAGTTGCGCGTCAGGTTGATGCTCTTGATGCGCCCTATCTTGAATCCTGCGCCAAAGCCCCGTGTGTGGATGGCCACGTTGAAGGTGTTCTGGTGGTTGTAGACCAGCTTCTCCTCCAAGGGTTTGTCGTTATCGCTTTGGATGTCGATGTTCTGCGCAGGCAACAAAAAAGCGCACGCTCCGAAAAGCGTGAGCATGAGGATGCGCAATAGGCGTTGTTTGACGGCAGTCATGGCAATGCCTCCCAACACCTAAATTAATAGCGCGTCTCCTTGATATATTTTTGAGATTCGCCGTAGGCCGGGCAGGTCTTGCTTGACCCACAAGAAGTCAGGATAATGCCTGAAACAAAGGCGATTAACAGGGCAATGACAAGTTTTCTCTTCATAGAAATCAAATTTGATTTGCAAAGTAACGCATTTTTCTCCGAAAAATTGCCATCTTTGCAGAGATTTTTCTAAACAAACAAGCTAAGGTCCCTGAGCCCGAGGTTGCTGAGCAAAGTCGAAGCATCGAAGGGCCGACCACTACTGGACAATTATTACCCTAGATCGCTTCGTTCCTCGCGATGACGCAAGCGTCAACTGAACAACTGAACAACTGAATAACTGAACAACTGAACAACTAAAAAAGATGGAAGTCAAGAAACCCGCCATCGACGAAAGCTGGTACCAAGTGCTGAGGCCGCAGTTCGAGGCGCCTTATTTCGCCGACCTCAAGTCGTTCCTCGTGAGCGAGAAACGCCAATATGCCGTCTATCCCCCCGGCCCCTTGATCTTCAACGCCTTCAACCTCACGCCTTTCGACAAGGTGAAGGTGGTCATCTTGGGTCAAGACCCGTATCACGGCCCGGGACAGGCCCACGGTCTCTCGTTCTCGGTGCCCGACGGCGTGCCTTTCCCGCCCAGCCTGCAAAACATCTTCAAGGAACTGCACGACGACCTCGGTGTGCCCATGGCGCGCTCGGGCAACCTCGAGAAGTGGGCGAGGGAAGGGGTGCTGCTGCTCAATGCCTCGCTGACGGTGCGCGCCGGACAGGCCGCCTCGCACTCGCGCCACGGCTGGGAACAGTTCACCGACGCCGCCATCCGCGCCCTGTCGGAGCAACGCGAGCACCTCGTCTTCATCCTCTGGGGCAACTACGCCATCGCCAAGCAGGCCTTGATTGACCCCTTCAAGCACCTGATCCTGAAGTCGGTGCACCCCTCGCCACTCTCCGCCAGCCGCGGCTTCTTCGGGTGTCATCACTTCTCGCAAACGAACCGTTATTTGGTAGAGCATGGTATTGAACCGATTGATTGGTCTTTGCCATGACTGTTGCTCCACTGAGGGATACTACACTCCGCTTAAACCCTCATTGCGGGCTTGACCCGCAATCTCCTGAGCAAAAGGCGTCTTCGTGCTCAGGAGATGGCGGATGTTCCTCCGCCATGAGGGTGTGGCGTAAGTGTAGTGTTTCTAAGCCCATGGAATAAAAGCAAAAGCATAAACAATACAATAATGAAACAAATCGTATTCGCCACCAACAATAAGAACAAACTGCGCGAGATGCGCGAAATCATGTCTGGTTCCGCTTTCGCGGAAGGAGGCTATGAGGTACTGAGCCTTGAAGACATCGGCTGCCACGAAGATATCGTCGAAGATGCCGACACCATCGAAGGCAACGCCAAAATCAAGGCGGACTTCGTCACCAACAAGTACCACGTGGATTGCTTTGCCGACGACACTGGCCTCGAGGTGGAGGCCTTGGGCGGTGCCCCAGGTGTGTATTCGGCACGCTATGCCGGTGAGCATTGCAGCTATCAGGACAACGTCGACAAGATGCTCGCCGCCATGAAGGGACAGACCAACCGCAAGGCGGCCTTCCGCACCTGCATCGCGCTTAACCTTGACGGCAAATCCTATTACTTCGAAGGCCGTTGCGACGGCCACATCACCGAGGAGCAACGCGGTACCGAGGGTTTTGGCTACGACCCCATCTTCCAGCCCGACGGCTACGACCAGACCTTCGCCGAGTTGGGCCACGAAGTGAAAAACGCCATCAGCCACCGTGGCCGTGCCACTCAGAAGCTGATCGCGTTTTTGAAAGAATTAGGTTAAATCACTAATCGCAGCCATGTCATTCCAACCTTTCTGCCCATGTCATCCCTGCGTAGGCTTGAGGGGAGGCTGGGATCTATGGGCAGAAAGGACAGTAGGCATCTATGGCTGCGTCGTTATTTCCTTAAAGGACTGCAATCTCAAAAGAAGGCATCCGACATTCATAGTCAACCGGTCGGTAGTGCGCCGTGCGGCCTAAGCCGTACATTCGGATGACAACGTGCTGAGCCTGCGCCGTGATGTTCATCGTGAACGGGTGCTGCCGGCTCCGGGCAACGATCAATGGTGGGGGTTCGGTTCGCCCTACAAATGCGGATGCCTTGTGGTTCAGACCAGCTCAGTCTGGAAGTTGAGTGATTGTATCTCCATGTCGAGCTGGCGCAGCTGCGCGGAGCATTCGTCCACTTTCTTGCCGATGGCTTTCACGTCGACCACGGTCACCGTCTTGATTTCCGAGCGCGAGTAGCGGTCCTGTCCCGCCGAGGCGGTGTCGAAGATGCTGCGCAGGTTGCTGACGCGCATGGTCAGCACGTCCTTGCGGGCCATGAGT
>CACXIM010000027.1 GCA_902767725.1 uncultured Bacteroidia bacterium
CATCGTGGACTTCTTCAACTATGTTGAGACACAGTCGTATAAGATACAATACCGCGTGATGCTGTCGCGCTACCGCGGCAAGACGGTCTGCCCCGAATGTCACGGCACACGCCTGCGCCGACAAGCGCAATATGTGAAGGTGGGCGGCAAGAGCATCACCGACCTCGTGCTGATGCCCTTGGACGAGCTGAAGGCCTTCTTCGACCACCTCAAACTCGACGAGACCGACAGCAAGATCGCCTCTCGCCTGCTTGTGGAAATCAACAACCGCCTGGATTTCATCATCGAGGTAGGTTTGGGTTACTTGACCTTGAACCGTCTCTCCAACACGCTCTCGGGCGGTGAATCGCAGCGCATCAATCTTGCGACATCGTTGGGCAGCAGTCTGGTCGGCTCCACCTATATCTTGGACGAGCCCAGCATCGGCTTGCACTCTCGCGACACCGAGCAACTCATCAAGGTGTTGAAACGCCTGCGCGACATCGGCAACACCGTCATCGTGGTGGAACACGACGAGGAGATCATCCGTGCCGCCGACTACATCATCGACATCGGGCCGATGGCAGGTGCCTTTGGCGGCGAAGTCGTGTTCGAGGGCGACATCAAGCATCTGATCAACTGCGAGAAGAGCCTCACCACGCAATACCTCACGGGCAAGATGAGCATCCCCGTGCCCACCCGCCGACGCAAGAGCGCCAACGCCATCGTCATCAAAGGCGCGACGCAGAACAACCTCAAGAACCTCACCGTGCGCTTCCCACTCAACATGATGACCGTCATCACGGGCGTGAGCGGCTCGGGCAAGTCGACTTTGGTGAAGGATGTGCTCTACCCCGCCATGAAACGGCAGCTGGGCGAAAACGCCGAGAAATGCGGTAGTTACGGTGCCTTGGAAGGCGACCTGCGCCTCATCCAAGCCGTCGAGTTCATCGACCAGAACCCCATCGGCAAGTCGTCACGCTCCAATCCGGCCACTTACCTCAAGGCCTATGATGAGATACGGACGCTGTTCTCCGAACAGAAATTAGCCAAACTGCGCGGCATCAAGCCCGCGTTCTTCTCGTTCAACGTGCCAGGCGGCCGCTGCGAGGAATGTGAGGGCGAAGGCGTGCAAAAGATCGAGATGCAGTTCATGGCCGATGTCTTTCTGCCTTGCGAGGCCTGTCACGGCACGCGCTTCAAGGAAGAGGTCTTGGAGATCAAATACGACGGCAAGCACATCTCCGACATCCTCAACATGAGCATCGAGGAGGCCATCGACTTCTTCGAGCACTCATCGGAGCGGCAGACCCCCATCGTCGGGCGCATCGTCAACCGTTTGAAGCCTTTGCAAGAAGTCGGCTTGGGTTATCTGAAGCTCGGGCAGTCGTCGAGTTCGCTCTCGGGCGGCGAGGCGCAGCGCGTGAAGTTGGCCTATTTCCTCATCAAGGGCCAAGTGGAGAAGCCCACGCTCTTCATCTTCGACGAGCCGACCACGGGCCTGCATTTCCACGATGTGAACAAGCTGTTGGAGTCGTTCAACGCCTTGATTGCCAATGGCCACAGCGTCATCATCATCGAGCATAACATGGATGTCATCAAGTCAGCGGACTGGGTCATCGACCTGGGTCCCGAGAGCGGCAACAAGGGCGGCGAGATCGTCTTTGAAGGCACACCCGAAGACTTGGTGAAGTGCAAAGAGTCTTATACGGGTAAAGCATTGAAGAATAAGTTGTAATTATGTCACAAAACCGACAAAACATACAAAACCATCCTTTGGCGTGGGCGGCTGCGCAACCGCGTCGCCGCCGGAAAGCGGGCCGTTCCGAATCAAGTTCGGAATGAGGGGCCGCTTTCCACTACCATGAAAAAAGGTTTTGTTGGGTTTTGCAAGTTTTGTGATAAAAACAAGAACAATGAAACCATCAGAAATCAACCAACCTTTGAGTGAGCGGCAGCAGAAGGTAGTGGATACCCTGCTCGGCCTTGGCATCGACTTCGACATCAAGTTCCACCCGCCGTTGGGTTCCATCGAGGAGTCATTGGCCTACTGGGGCAAGTTCGAGGCCACGCACTGCAAGAACCTGTTTTTCAGGAACCACAAGGGCAACAAGCACTACCTCGTCATCTTCGAATGCATGCACCAGATGGACATCCACGACCTCGAGCAGCGCCTGCACCAAGGCAAGCTCACCTTCGCCTCGGAAGCCCGCATGGAGAAATACCTCGGTCTGAAGCCCGGCAGCGTCTCCCCCTTCGGCCTCATCAACGACGAGAACCACGAGGTGCACCTCTTCATTGACAAAAACCTCTTGAAAGCTCCCCGCTTAAGCTTCCATCCCAATGACAACACGGGGACCATTATCATTAGCCGGGAGGACTTTATCAAGTTCTTGGAGGCGATGGGGAATTCGTATGAGTTTGTGGAGTTGTATGATTAACTGAGATAGAATTACTTCTTTTTTTCATTGTCAATTTGGGCAACAATTTCATCCACAACCTGTTTAAGCGATTTGAAATCTATCATCTCTGCATAACCAGCATTATAATAGCATTTCAACATTCCTTTCAATATGGCATCAAAAGACAACACCATACTTCCTCCTGTTGTCTCATCATCCCACAGCCACTCAAAATCCCTTCTTTCTTCTCCATTCCGAGAAAGAACTTCTCTGTTAAACTTACATCCTGCTTGAAAAAGATTATCAAGTTGTTGCCCTTGAATATTACCACGCATAGCCTCCAAGTAATAAGCCAGAGCCTCTTCGTACCTTTGAAATGCCGACAAAAGTAGAGCATAATAAAAGCTAAAATAGATTGAATTCCATTTACTTCGGAAAAGACAGTTCTTGGCTTTCTCAAAATCTGGCAAATGGTAAGTAAATATTAGTGACATTTCATAGCCACAATTCTCTCCAAATGCTTCAGCATTCTCATAACACTCCACTGCTTCTTGCCAATTTCCTTCAGCCTTATATTTCTCTGCGGCGCGTTTCCAAATATTGGCAGATTCTTCTGAATCTGTATCATTGAATAACTGCTTTACGTATTCCAATCGTTGTATTGTTTCTTTTTCCATGAATTATTGTTTTGTTTATCAATCAAGGAATATCAGTCCCCCATTCTGATGTTTTACTTTTCATCATACCGTAGCGATGGACAATCGTTAATCTTTTCTCTTTTTCATCAAAAACACTATCCACACTCCAATCCTCAATATCGGGTGACCATAATTGTGCGCTTCGAGCTATATGCACAACCTCCTCAATAAGTTCATTTTCATAGGGCAAAATAAAAGTTTCGGTAATATCCAGCAAACTGTATAAGTCTGTTTCAGCAAATCCAGCTTTTGACCCTGGAACCATGTCAATGGGTTTTGCTATGATAGTCCATACTTTCCCAAGCAATTCATCATTCGCTTGATAAACTTCCTTTATTTGGTATCGTCTATATTTCATTAGTATTATTGTTGTATATTACCATTGTCTTAAAAGCCAAAAGAATCACCGTATCCATGTTTAAGAGCACTCATAATTGCTGTTTCTTCATCTGGACATATATTCGTATGTCGCACAGGTTGTGTCTCCTCATCGATCAGTTTTTCCAAAGCCTCGTCTTCTTCATTTTCTCTATCGTAATCACTCTTTGATATCCATTCATCATACCATTTATACAATTTCTCAAAAGTGTTTTCTGAATATTCTAATGAAAATGCATTTGGAAACAACGATTGGAATGAAAGGAATTTATGGCCATATCCAATTATCCATTTAAAAAACAACATCTTTTCTATTTCGCCCAACTGATTTATTGGTTTAAAACGATGCAAAAAGAAGCCATCTAGTTTTTTTCTACATTTAGCAACTTCCAAATATGCATTAGTCAAGGCTGCCATTTCCTTAGACATAAAATAATCTGTAAGAAATGCACAATCAAGGTCAGAGAGTTTTGTATTCAAACTAACTTGAGGATGTTGCATGTGAATCAATTCTTGATTCAATGTATCAAGACCAACATTTAGGTGCTTCAATAGTTGTGATACTCGTTTAGTCATTATTAGTTGTTTTCTCAAACGCAAAAGTAGGAAAATAATTGAATGTTGAGGGGAAAATGTTGATTCACTTTTTAAGTAAATTTATTAATGATTACACACAAAAGTCCTTAATCTGTTGCAAAATAACTTCAAAAACACTATCTTTGTATGTGTTTTTAATATTCCTATTTATGTATTTAAATAAAATTCTTAAGGGAATCTCCCTATGTGACGGCTGCTATTATCAAATTAATGAGTATTACTTCGTTGCAGTCCAAGGTCAATGGTTTTTAAAGAGTATTTGCGATAAGGAATTGGCGTATGAAATTGATGCCTAATTTGCATTTGCAGTATTAAACGATGGAGAGACACCTCTCCATCGTTTTATTGTCTTATTATTTGCAGAATAGTTGCATTCCTTTCAATCTTTCAAAACCAATTCCCCTTCTCCCTGTGCAATCATACGTATTTTCACAAGTTAATAAGCATACATTAAACTTTTTCATTCCTCAGCAACTTATATTTGTTGTTCCAACTGGACCAGTTGGATATCCCGACAACCCCAACTGGTGACGGGTTGTCACCGGTTAATTATTTCTTAATCCCCAACCTGTGACAAGTTGTCACATGTTCGTTTTCTTATATATTTCAGTTGGTTACAACTTGGAACCAACTAATGCCACAAAATTTTCCAACTGGTTACAATTAGTAACCGTTTAATCATCACACTGTTTTCAACTCGTTACATTTTGTAACGGTTTCGGTCGGTAACAAATTGATAGCAACCGACTACAGTAGTCGGTTCAATTAATTGTACTTTTCATTTCTTTTTGCCTCTTTTTTCTCTAACTTTGCAATGGATCACAGAAACAACCAATCAACACGCATATAATGAATAACGAAGAAAAAATCAAGCAAGCAGCCGAAATCCTCTCCAAGGCGAAGAACATCGTGGGCTTCACTGGAGCAGGCACTTCCGCCGAGAGCGGCATCCCGCCTTTCCGTGGCGAGGGCGGCATCTGGAATCAGTACGACCCCAACTCACTCGACATCGACTTCTACTATCGCCACACCAAGGAGTCGTGGAAGATCATCCGCGAGGTGTTCTATAACTTCTTCAGCAACTCGTGTGCACCAAATGCGGCCACAAGGTGGATGCCAAGAGCCTGACACTCACTGAGGAGCCGCCTCGTTGCGCCCAATGCGGCGGACTAATGAAGCCCGACTTCATCTTCTTCGGCGAGGGCATCCCAGAGGACGCTTACTATGGCTCGGTACGCGCTGCGGAGAACTGCGACGCCTTTGTCATCATCGGCACTTCGGGACAAGTCAGCCCGGCCAACATGATCCCTGGCATCGCCAAGCGTCATGGCGCCAAGATCATCGAAATCAACATGGAGCCTTCGACCTACACGAACTACATCACGGACATCTATCTCGAAGGCAAATCCGGTGAGATTCTGCCTGCGATTGATACATTGATGACTCGGTGATTTATCTCTAACCGAACGTATCCGAAATTATCAGAAAAGAAATCAGATTGTTTCGGGTTCTTTCGGTTAGAGATTTATACTTCCAAACACCGCTTGGAACATCTTCCGATATGCTTCAACCTTTTTATCAAATGACAAAGGATAAGCACGTGAGGATGAGGGTAATCTATAAAGAATCAATCCTTCACGGAGCATGATTTGTGTGTTCGGTGAAGGAACGAAATTGGTCTTGTAATAGTCGCAGACTTCTATAGTGGCTTTTTCACCCGTAGTGGCGATGGCATGGCATTGTGGCATCTGCTTCAAAAGTGCTTCTATATCAGTATGTTCCACAATCTCTAGGAATGCATCCGAGGCGTTGTCTTTTAACCTATTGACTGTCATGGCTGTATCGAAAAATGCTATGCCCTTTTCGTTGAGAAAGGCGACAATCTCTTCTTTCTTAAAGCATTTGAGCTGAGTATCAATGAAATGATTCTTGTCTCCGAACCAAATCTGACCTTCGATGCGCCAATGGTCGTTGATGAAGTTGGGGTAGAAAAAGTCCATGCACCAACGCTTCTTGGGCGGCGGGAAACTGCCTAAAAATAAGACCTTTGCGTTCTTAGGGAGAAATGGTTTTAATGGATGGTATTCTATCATTTGAATTACTTTTTGACTATGACTATTGACAATGACTATGACTGTTTGTTCAGGGGATTAAAGTATCAACTTTTGTTATAGATTTTGAATTTGAGGCAAGAATCAATTTGTCCGTGAGGACAGTCATTGTCATAGTCATCAGTCATTGTGCCACACAAAATGCAGCTATTCTATTAATACAAAGAGTACCCTTAAACACCTTAAACCTAATTCTCAACTTATCGGCCTTAACAGTCTGGAAACGAACAAGTCGCTTGTATCCGATTGTCGTGGTAGGTTCAACGGTTTCGATAGGCAACCACTTACCTTTAAAGTAATAGTCTAAATAGAATGCATCAACATTCTGTCCTAAAGGAATATACTCTTGCAATAATAATCGGTTAAAGGCAGTAGTTTTCGGGAAATCAAAGATGAGTTCGGATTGGTGGATGCCGTCTTCCGTTGCCCAGTATGTTTGGTATTCTTCATCCAGTACATTCTTGGCTTTGAACCTCCAGCCTCTAGTGTTGCTGGCGGTCACCTTACAGTCTTTCAGCAGGTTGTCGGCAAACTCATTTTGCAACTTCTGGTACCATTGAACGGCATTGGCAGAATCGATACTGGGTATCCTACCCTCTTGATTCACAGGGAAATTGAGCAAGAGATTGGTGTTATGGCCAACACTTTGATAATACAAGTCCATCAGTTGTTCCACGGTCTTCACTTGGCTGTCCTCATTCTCATGATAGAACCATCCTGGACGAATGGAGACATCCACCTCGGCAGGTAGCCAAGTTTCACCGTCGCGGTAGCCTTGTTGCAATGCTTTAGTGTCGTTAAGCGATTCAAAGTCAGCTTTATACATGCACCATTGCGAGGCGTTTGCCTTGCCTTCCTCGTTGCCGATCCAACGCAAGGTCGGGACAGTACCGCCAAAGATACTCGCTTCGGGACTGTATTTCCAAACGATGTCCCTCGCCTTCTCGTAGTCGTAGTATTGCTCCGCTATGATGGAACGCATCTCGTCGGCTCCTCCATACCATCCCGTACCGCCATTAGCACCATCAAACCAGAACTCAAACAGCGGTCCGTAGCTACTCACAAGTTCCTCAATCTGTTGATGATAGATGTCCACATAACCCTCATAGCCATACTCGGCTTGGTTGCGATCCCATGGCGAAAGATACAACCCGAACTTCAATCCGTGCTTCTTGCAGGCATCCGAAAGTTCGCGCACCAAGTCTCCTTCCCCACTTTTATAATTGGTGTTTTTTATAGAGTATTCCGTGGTTTCGGTCGGCCAAAGGCAGAATCCGTCGTGGTGTTTTGCCGTGAGGATTACGCCTTTCATGCCACAAGCTTTCAAAGTCATGACCCACTGTTCACAGTCCAAATTGGTGGGATTAAAAGTATGGGATGGCGTGTTGCCATAGCCCCATTCCATATTATTAAACGTATTTAAACCAAAATGTATAAATGCATAGTTTTCAAGCTGTTGCCATTCCAATTGTTGCTGAGTTGGAATAGGGCCACTTGGCTCGGGATGGTGGGCACAAGAAGCCAACATCAGACCGCCAATTAATGCCCATGTAAGATGTCTACCAATCATTGTTTCACAAATTTACGCGCCTCGCCTCTAGTGCGAAGCATATACATACCTTTGGGAAGTTCGCTGATTACAATCCTATTCACTTCTTTGTTGAGTTGGATGGTCATTACGGTTTTCCCATTAATGTCGATGATTTCCGCTTGACCATCTTTTTGATTCACAAAGACATCGATAAAATCTGTGGCTGGATTAGGACACACACGAAGCGATTGTTCGGGCTGCAAATGCTCTGATTTCAAAGCAACCGGATTATCGGAATGGGCTTCAATCACGGCTTCAATCGTCCTGTTGCACACGGCACAGAAAGGCGCATAGTTGCGCATCATGCAGTTTCGTTGCGGACGATACATGCCTTGCGTCAGATAGCCCCCGCCCTCAAAAGCACCTACCGTGTTGTTATATTGATTGTTGTCAGGCGTTGGAATCGGCGTTGTAGGTGCAACAAGATCGGCCCACTTCGATTCAAAGTCCACCAAAGTGGTGATGTTAGGCTCCCAAGGCTCCACATTCAAGTTATATAACAAGGCCAAGGGGTTGTCAGGCTCTTCGTATTCGTCGGCCAGACCGGCGAAAGCATGGCCAAACTCATGCACAATGACGCTGGATGAAGACATATTGCCCGCCGTACTCATCGAATAGAAGTTGTAGAAACCGCCGCCGCCATACTGGTCACTGTTCACTAAAATGTAGATTTGGTCGTATGGTGCGTTGGCCGCCACGTCTTTCACCGAGAAGTAATTGCGAGTGGTGCAATAGCGGTCAATATAAAAGGTGTAGAAATGCGAATTGAGGATGGTGCGCTTCCAGATATGGGAGGCTGGAATGTCAACGCCACTCTCCTCAGAAGGCGCCATCACAGCGCGGAAATTGAAATCGTTGATATGGCTTGCAAAGGGTTCCGCTTGGGAAAAAACATTGACTAAACTCTGGCAATCTTGCTGAAACTGAGGCATTTCATCGGCGGTGTAGCCGTCGGGCAAAATCACAATGTCCACCTTGCTTTCTGGCGTACCATTGACCATAATGTCCTGAACAGGAAACACATAACGCTGCTCGGTAGTGTTGAACATTTCGTTAGGCTCATAAAGCTTTGAGAAAATCTCTTCAAACTCGCCATTGAAATTCCTGATTTCAAGAATGATATAGGCTTCATTACGCGGCAATGGAACGCTCACGGATTCTTCATAGCAACGCTCCATCACTCGGGCTTCGTCGGTGGTTTGCCATTCCTGGAACAAGGTGTTGTAACCTTTTGAATAGATGAGTGTATTAGTTTGTGTGTCAATCACTTTTACTCGGTTGGTGCCAAAATTAAATGGGTCAATCAAGTTGACTTTGGAACCACCAAAATAGGGCTCGATGACAAAACGCTCAAACACATAACGCGAGCCTTCAGCATTACCGCATTGGAAGACATCCATTCGCAGGGAACCTTCATCAAGGAAATACTGTCCGAAATTGATGTCTTGCGCTCTTGAAAGCAGCGAAATCGCAATCATAAAAAGGAAAACAAAGGTCTTTTTCATCTTTTTAACAGTTTATTGTTAGGAATCTGAAAGTTTGAATGGGCAAAAATACAAAATTCTCAATCCTTCGATGTTTGGTTTCGATTTTTTTCCTATCTTGCGCCCAAGTTTAACCTTACACTATGACTATCGAAGAATTAAAATCTCTTTTTAAGCAACGCTTTGGAAATGAGGGCGTTGTCTACACTTCGCCTGGACGCATCAACCTCATCGGCGAACACACTGACTATAACGGCGGCTTCGTTTTCCCAGGTGCCATCGACTCGGGTATCTACGCCTGCATCCGCCTCAACGGCACCAACAAGGTTCGCGCCTACTCCATCGACAAGGAAGACTATTGTGAGTTTGGCTTGAACGAAGAAGATAATCCACACTTGCACTGGGCCAATTACATCTTCGGCGTATGCCGCGAAATCATCAAACGAGGTTATAAACTGCAAGGTTTCGACACTGTGTTTTACGGCAATGTACCGATTGGTGCAGGTATGTCGTCGTCGGCTGCTTTGGAAAGCACTTTTGCTTTTGCCCTTAATGAGCTACTCAACCTTGGCATCGACAAGTTCGAGCTTGCTCGTATCGGTCAAGCCACAGAACATAATTATGTCGGAGTGAAATGTGGCATCATGGACCAATTCGCTTCCCTCTTTGGCAAGGCTGGCCATCTAATGCGTCTTAATTGCGCCACGATGGAGTTTGAGTATTATCCTTTCAATCCTAAGGGTTACAAGGTGGTGCTTTTGGATACTTTGGTGAAGCATGAGTTGGCTTCGTCGGCCTATAACCGTCGTCGTGAGTCGTGCGAGAACGCCTGCACCCACATCGCCAAGAAGCATCCCGAGGTGAAATACCTCAGTGATGCGACGATGGCCATGCTCAACGAGATCGACGTGGAGATTCCCGCTGAGGATTACATGCGTGCAGAATATGTCATCGGTGAGAAACAACGCGTCCTCGATGTGTGTGACGCCTTGGAAAAAGGTGATTACGAGACCGTTGGCGACCGCATGTATGGCACGCACTACGGCATGAGCAAACTCTACGAAGTGAGTTGCGAGGAACTGGATTACCTCAACGACATCGCCAAGGAATGTGGTGTGACAGGTTCCCGCGTGATGGGCGGCGGCTTCGGTGGCTGCACCATCAACCTCGTGAAGGAAGACTTATATGATTCCTTCATCGTCACGGCAAAAGAAAAATTCGCCGCCAAATTCGGCCACGAGCCGAAGGTATATGATGTCGTGATTTCGGATGGTGCCAGAAGATTGAAATAATCACAAAACATACAAAACCCTCAAAACCATGTTTAACCTCAATGAAAAGTGTGTGGCGGCACCCAACCGGGTTGCCGCCGGAAAGCGAGCCAGTTGGCCGCTTTCCCTAGCAAAAAAAAGGGGTTTTATATGTTTTGTCGGTTTTGTGATAAGAAACAATTAAACAATTACGCATACAATGAAACCAACATTATTAGTTTTAGCCGCTGGAATGGGTTCCAGATACGGCGCTTTGAAGCAGATGGACGGCGTCGGCCCTAACAACGAAGCCATCCTCGATTATTCCATTTACGACGCCAAACGCGCCGGTTTCGGCAAGGTGGTCTTCGTCATCCGCGAGGACTTCGCCGAGGCCTTCAAGAAAGTGAACAACACGGAGAAATTCGGCATCCCTGTGGAATATGTCTACCAATCTCTTGACAAACTGCCGGAAGGATTCAGCGTCCCGGAAGGGCGCGTCAAACCCTGGGGCACCTGCCACGCCGTCTTGATGGCCAAGGATGTAATCCATGAACCTTTTGCCGCGATTAACGCCGATGACTTCTATGGCAAAGAAGCCTACGAGGTGCTGGCCAAGTATCTCATGGAATGTGAAGGCAAGAAAGGCGCCTATAGCATGGTCGCATACAAGCTGCGCAACACCATGTCGGACTTCGGCACGGTGAGTCGCGGTATTTGCACCGCCGACGCAGAAGACAACCTGCAGACCATCGTTGAGCGCACAGCCATCGGTCACACCGAGGACGGCGGCGCGGCCTACACCGACGAAACTGGCTCGCATCCGCTGGATATGGATTCTCTCGTTTCCATGAACTTCTTCGGCTTCACCCCAGATTTCTTCGCTTATTCCGAAAAAGGCTTCGTCGAGTTCCTGAAGGGACCAGCACAAACCAATATCAAAGCCGAGTTCTTCATCCCGCTGATGGTGAACCAAAGCATCCACGACGGATCAGCCAAACTGAAGGTACTGTCTAGCAATGCCTCATGGTTTGGCGTGACCTACAAGGAAGACAAGCCCGAGGTGATGCGCAAGATCCGCGAGTTAATTGAAAAGGGAGTGTACCCTGAACATTTATGGTAAAGTATTTATAGAATGATTCACGAGACACATTCCCCAAAGGAGTCATTGCGGACTTGATCCGCAATCTCCTAAAGCAGAGGAAAACCTTCTTGCATAGGAGATGGTGGATGCTCCTCCGCCATGACACAAAAAGATCAGTGTCCCTGATACCTTGTATTGAAACAACCTTATTATGAACATCGAAGTAAAAACCTGGGGCAAGACCCCCGACGGCAAAGACATCAAGCTTTATACCCTGACCAACGCCAACGGCATAAAGGTGCAACTGAGCGACATTGGTGCAGGCATAGTGAGCATCGTCACGCCCGACCGTTACGGCCACATGGAAGACATCGTCCTCGGCTATCCACACACTTGGGATTATTTCGGCGATGGCCCTTGTGCAGGTAAGACGCCTGGTCGTTTCGCCAACCGTATTGCCAACGGTCGCTTCAAGATTGACGAAAAGGAGTATCAACTTGAGATTAATACGGGCGACGGAAAGCATCACCTCCACGGCGGTAGCATTGGCTTCGCTAACCAGAAATGGGCCAGCCGTATCAACGGCGACAGCGTGGTGTTCACCTATCTCAGTGCCGACGGCGAGGCAGGTTATCCCGCCGAGCTGGTGTCGAAGGTGTACTACACCCTCAACGACGAAAACGAGCTGAATATCCGTTTCTACGCCTATTCGTCGGACACCACCATCGTCAACCTGACCAACCACACCTATTTTAATTTGAAAGGCGAAGGCAACGGCGACATCCTTGACCATAATCTACGGCTGAACGCTTCACGTTTCCTGCCTGCCACCAACGAGTTAATTACCACTGGTGAGATGCGACAAGTGGCCGATACCCCCATGGATTTCACCCAAGCCAAGCCCATCGGTCGCGACATCAAGGAGCCCTATCCGGACCTTATTAATGGTAAGGGCTACGACAGTTGTTGGGTCATAGATGGCATCGAGAAGGACAAACTCTGCCTAGCCGCCGAGCTCTCGCACGAAGGTACAGGCCGTATGGTGAAGATTTACACCACACAGCCTGGCATACAAGTCTATACCGGCAACTGGCTCTCAGGTTGTCCGAAGGGCAAGAACGGTCATGTCTACAAGGACTATTCAGGCGTTGCCTTGGAGTGCCAGGCTCTCCCCGACTCGCCCAACAAGCCCAACTTCCCCAGTACCTTCCTGCGTTCGGGCGAAGAATACAACGAAACGATCATTTTTAAATTCTCATTGTTATGATGAAAATGAACTACGAATTAAACAAATGTCGATTTCAAATTTAGGCAGCTAAAGCTGCGGATTTTACGAATTCGTAATCATCCGCAACGAAGTTGCAAAATTCTGTCGAAAACAATTCGTATCATTCGTGCAATTCGTAGTTAAATAACTGAATATTAAATCTTTAAATCTAATATCAATGGAAACAACCGTAAAGAAACAGAACTACTTCATCCCGATCATTGTGATGATTCTCTTGTTCGGCATGATTTCGTTTGTCACCAACCTGGCCTCGCCCATGGGCGACATCCTGAAGAACCAGTTCAAAATCCCGAATTGGCAAGGCACTTTAGGCGTGTTCGCAAACTTCATCGCCTACGCTGTGATGGGCATCCCTTCGGGCAATTTGCTCCAGAAGAAAGGCTACAAGAAGACCGCCCTCATCGCTGTCATCGTGGGATTTATCGGCGTCGGCATCCAAACCTTGTCGGGTGTCTTTGGCAGTTTTGCTGTCTATCTCCTCGGCGCTTTCGTGGCGGGCTTCAGTATGTGCCTGCTCAACACTGTGGTCAACCCGATGTTGAACCGTTTGGGCGGTGGCGGCAACAAAGGCAATCAGCTCATCCAAATCGGTGGCTCATTCAATTCTTTGTGTGGTACCGCTGTCATCATCATCACGGGCTTGCTCATCCCCAGCATCGTTGATGCCAAGATTAGCGATGTCTTCCCGCTGATGTACACTGCTTTGGGCATCTTTGCCTTCGCTTTCATCGTCATCCTGCTGACCAAGATTCCAGAGAACGAACAGAAGCAAGACGCTGTCAAGCAAGTGGAAAAAGGCAAAGGCCCCATGGCTTTCCGTCACTTTGTGCTAGGCGCCATCGCCATCTTCATCTATGTTGGTGTTGAGGTGGGCATCCCGAATGTCTTGAACAAATGGCTACAGAATCCCGAGCTTAATGTGTTGGGCAGCGGTGTCAACGCCGAAGCCGTAGCAGGCTCTGTGGCTGCCACATACTGGTTCTTGATGCTGATTGGCCGTCTGATTGGTGGCATCATCGGCAGCAAAGTTTCTGCAAAAGCAATGTTGACTACGGTATCAGCTATCGGTATCATCCTCACCCTGTTGGCCATGTTCGGTCCTTCCACGATGGTGAAGTTCCCAGCCTTCAATGGCGCTCATGGCTTCGGCATGGAGAACATCCCGCTCAACGCGGCTTTCTTGGTCTGCATAGGCCTCTGCACCTCGGTGATGTGGGGCGGCATCTTCAACCTCGCCGTTGAAGGTTTGGGCAAGTACACCGAAAAGGCTTCCGGCATTTTCATGGCTTTGGTTTGCGGCGGTGGCATCCTGCCTCTGCTCCAAAACGCCATTGTCGACGGCTTGGGTGGTATCGGCTATCTCCAGAGCTACTGGGTGATTGTCGTAGGCCTCGCCTTCCTGCTGTTCTACGCCCTCTGGGGTTCGAAGAATGTCAACAAGGACATCAAGGTGGATTAAGACACCAACAACCCACACACAAAAAAACGACCCATCGTTCTGGTGGGTCGTTTTTCATTTTCTCTGGCATCATTTCACCCTGATTCGTCGTCCGATCTTCAGTTTAGTCGACTTCTTAATTCCGTTGAGACGACAAAGGTTGTTTACTGTCGTGTGGTATCGTGAGGCAATCTTACTCAGCGTGTCGCCCTTCTTGATTACGTAATACTGGGCCTCGGTCTTGGTCATATAGGTCGGCTTTGAAGGCCTCGAATCGATGGTTTTCAATTCGGTGTTCTTGACCAAACCGTTGTAGGCAGTGTTAATTTCTGCCATGGTGATGGAATAGTCCTTGTTGACTTGTCGGACAGAGTCGGCCAAGGAATGGGAAAATAGCCAATCATAAGTTTCTTCGAGGTAGAAGATGCGCGCCAATATGGAGTGTGCCTGGTTCCTCAATTTGTCGAAGCGCAGCAAACTCGTATCGCCGCATTGAATCATCTCATCCACCACTTTTTGAGAGCAGTACAAGGGCACGTCTTTGTCGGCAGTGCCATGGATAATCCATAACGGCACTTCGTTCAAGCCACAAAGCCCTTTGATGGAAGCGCCACCGCATAAGGCCATGGCAGCGGCCACCGTTTCGGGATAGGATGCCGTGTAATTGATGGTTCCATAACCGCCCAAACTCATACCCAACACATAGACTCGGCTGGTGTCGATGGCGCAATGCGTCTTCACCCAGTCGTATACCTCATGCACTTTGTCGGGCTTCCACGTGTTTTGCGTTTGGGGTGCCACCACTACGGCATCGATATTACGGCCTCGTTCGATGGCATCGATGCAGCCGTAACGTTTCACATTGGCCAGGTTTTTCCCACACAGACTCCTTCCGTGAAGGAATATGACGAGAGGCTTTTCTCGAACTGTATCATTGTAATCGTCAGGCAGATAGAGCCAAAAGTCGTAGCCGTTCGGTATGGAGTCTCGGCATGCAATCAACTGTGCGAATGAAACCGTTGGCATTGCGAAAACCAACAGACTCAATATGATAATTATTCTTTTCATAGACTATTGTAACGATATCTTGTAGATTTTATTACCTCGTGAGCCAATAATTATTTTGTTGTCGATAATAATGGGCGATGCCTCAAAGTTGCTTCCAATCTTGGCCGTAGCCACGATTTCACCAGTTTTCCCTTTGATGAGATAGACGTTGCCTAACACGTCGCCGAAAAAGACAAACATCTCATCCTGGTCGTTATAGAAAGCAACTGGCGACGACCAGCAATAACACTTCAAATTGATACGGTAAAGTTCGCTGCCGTCTTTTTTGTCAAATGCCACGAAAATGTCTGGCGATTGCGCCGTATGAAGACAGAACGCGCTGAAAATCATGCCTTCACAATCACCCCCACCAATCAAAGGCGTGACATACATGCCACCATCGCTTGTGTTGTCGCCAAATTTTAGCTTTCGGCATGGGATGGTGTCTTCCCAAACCAACTCGCCTGTCAAGCCGTTGAGTTTCACAAAATAACAGAATCCCGTATTGCCTTGGTGGTCCACTTCGCATCCCGTGTAGACGTAGGGAGTGCCATCTTCCTCTTCCACAATCGGTGAGGCGTCGGTGTCATCGTGGTTCCAATAATGCCACACAGGCCGCATGGTGTTCAGGTTGATACACAATATGTTGCCAGCATTATCGCCAATATAGCCGTAGTTTCGGCAAACAGCCATCGACGACTCCATGCCGGGGGATTTCTTGGTTTTTGAGGTGGAATAGCGCAAAGTGGATTGGAGCGTATAGCCACCGTTGCCGACGTAGTATTTGTAAATGGTGCCATTTTCGGCAGGACGGAACAAGAAACCTCCAGCTTCCACTGGAGATGAGTCGTAACCGCCCCAGCCACGCCATGCCTTCGGGTCGATTCCAAAGGTGTTGATCATCTTGTGCGAGAACAAGTCAAACACCTGGGTGCCAAACGTCGCCTCTTTTTTAGCGCCATGGCCGATATAGACATGTCCGTTCAAATCCGTATTGAAGGCAGGCGTACCTTTCAGTACATTGCCTACATTATAGCTTTCTCGGCTTTTTTCACCAGTCTCAAAATCAATGAAATACAAATCTCCGCAAAGCGATGCCAAGATAATCTCTTGATTGTGAAGATTGCTGCATGACGCTTCGGGATTCGACTTGAATTGTTCAACGATACTGTCGGGCCAATTCACATATAACGCTTGGCCTGTCCAGCCCGAGCCTCCTTCAAACACCCCAACCGAAGTCTTGAAACCGTCGGTCCTTGTCATAAACACCCAGTCCACCTTGAATTGGATGGAATCATCGGTTAAATAACCAGAGAAATTGGGAATTCGGGAAGATGAGCCTCTGAAAGTGAAGATGCCAGGCTTGTTTGCGTAAGCATCCTCTATGCTGGCTAACGTTGAGGGCAAGGTCTTGTCAAGCGTGTCGATTTGCACCAAGAGTTTCTCTGCCGAGGCATAAACTGTATCAGGGAAAGGCTCGATGACAGGCACTTCGGGCACGGTGTCGACGATTTCGGGTTCGGGCGTGGGCTCCTCTATGGATGGCTTTTGTTGGTTCGTGCATGAAACAGCTAACAACAGAGGCAGTATAAACAGCAGGATTTGTTTCATTTTTCACTCGGGGCAAAGAAGCCGCAAAAGTAAGAAGATTTTTTGTATTTTTGCATCCCATAAGAATCAAGTGAGCTTAATGTTTAAAAAAATACTTGGTACGGGTGCGGCAAGAGCGGTCAATGTGCTGACGCAGTTGACCACGCTCATCATGGGTACCAAGTGCCTTGGTGCTGCCGAATGGGGCAAGGCTTTCATCGCCCAAACCGACATCACCTTTTTATTAATAGGCATCGAACTCATCGCTGGCAGCGGTTTGGTCTATTTCACGCCTCGCAAGAAACTCACCACGTTGATGAAAATCTCATACGGCTGGATCGCTTTCGTGATGATGGTTTACCTCCTATTGTTTGGCGTCTTTCATTTCTTCCCAAGTTTCTATCACACTATTGTCCCCGATGGTTATGCTTGGCTCGTTTTGTTGATGACTTTCGTCTATAGCTTGCACGAATTCAACCTCAACCATTTTCTCGGAAAGGAAAAGGTAGCGACATATAACTGGCTGTTTCTCATTCAGATACTGACTCAAGTCACGATGATGGCGGTGTTGATTTTCGCCTTGGATTTGAGGACGGCAAAAGCCCTGCTCTACTCTCAACTAAGTGGATATAGTTTGGCTACTCTCATTGGATGGATCTTGCTCTTCCCCACCCTGAAACGAGAAAACAGAGAGCCTTTGAAAGACAGTTTGAAGGAAATGCTGCATTACGGTGCTTTCATGCAACTCTCTACCCTGGTCAGTACTTTGAACAAACGCTTGAGCCTTTATCTGTTGAACACCCATTGCGACGAGAAATCCATCGGCGTTTATGCCTCTGGAACGCAAGTCACTGAAGGGGTAAACATTGTGGGTCAAAGCATCGGTTTGGTAGAGTTTTCCGCCTTGAGCAACACCGAGAACAAGCAACGTGCCTCGCAACTCACCTTGCGTTTCATGAAGCTCTCCATTTTGCTGACCTTCACTGCCTTGCTGGTCATTTGTTTGCTCCCAACCACATTCTTTGAATGGTTTTTTTCGGGTGAGTTTTCCGATATCCGCCCTGTCATCCTTTTGATGGCGCCTGGTATCGTGTTTTTCTCTGCACACACCGTCTTAGCCAACTTTTTCTCTGGCACAGGCAAACCGAAATACAACCTTTATGCCTCACTTATCGGACTCAGTATCACGCTAATATCTGCCTTTATTTTAATTCCAACTTTAGGTATTCGAGGCGCAGCCATCACCACCACGCTGACCTATATGGCATTGTTTGTTTTCCAATGGATTGTGTTTCACAAACAAACAGGGAGCCGATTGTTGCAGTTAATCCCCAACAAGGAAGACTGGGAATGGGTGAAAACAACCGTCAAAGGTGTTTTCTGACGTTTTTTTTTGTACCTTTGCAACAAAATCCACTTTTATGAGCGAAATCAACGAAGACGATATTTTCACGCAAAACGAAACCCCTATACCAACTACCGAAAACTATAACGACGACAGTATTGTCCATCTTGAGGACATGGAGCACATCCGTCGCCGCCCGGGCATGTACATCGGCAAGCTCGGCGACGGTGCCTCACAAGACGATGGTATCTATGTGCTGATCAAAGAGGTGATTGACAACTCCATTGACGAGTTCACCTCTGGTTTTGGAAAGAAAATCGAGGTGACCGTCAACAAGGCGGAGAAAAAGGTCAGCATCCGCGACTATGGCCGCGGCATCCCGTTGGGCAAGCTGAAGGAAGCTGTTTCGCAACTGAATACAGGTGCAAAATACGACAGCAAGGTGTTCCAGAAGTCGGTCGGCTTGAATGGTGTGGGTACCAAGGCTGTTAACGCGCTATCGTCTTATTTCAAGGTGCAGTCTGTCCGTGAGGGAAAGACAAGGATTGTGGAGTTTGCTCAAGGAAAGTTGATTAATGATTCGGGGATTATTCCAGTAGAAACGGCCCTTCGACAGGCTCAGGGACCTCAATCTTCGACGGGCTCAGGGGCTTTAGATACTGGCACTTTAACCGAGTTCATCCCGGATTCTGCTCTTTTCGGTAACTTTCACTATGTGGATGAATACATCGAGAAGCGCGTTTGGAACTATGCCTACCTCAACCGTGGCTTGAGCCTAATCTATAACGACAAACGCTATTATTCCAAGAACGGCCTCCTCGACCTTTTGCAAAACAACATGGAAGGCGAAGGCCTCTACCCCATCATTCATATCAAGGACGGCGACTTTGAGGCCGCTTTCACCCACGTCAACGGGCAGTCGAGCGACTATTTCTATTCATTTGTCAACGGCCAACACACCACCGAAGGCGGCACCCACCAGTCCGCTTTCCGCGAGGGCTATGCCCGTGTGGTGCGTGAGTTCTACCAAAAGGAATACGAGCCCGCCGACATCCGCCAAGGCTTGATTTGCGCGTTGTGTGTCCGCATTCAAGAGCCTGTGTTTGAGGCGCAGACCAAGACCAAACTCGGCTCCACCCACCTTGCGCCCAACAACCCAGACGGCACCAACGATAGTCCCTTCTTGAAGACATACGTCTTCGACATCTTAAAACGTCACTTGGACAACTACCTGCACAAGAACCCCGAAACGGTGAGCGTATTGCAGGCAAAAATCCAGGCCAACGAGAAGGAACGCAAGGAGATTGCCGGCATCAAGAAAGCCGCCCGCGAGAGTGCGAAGAAAGTCAGCCTCAACAACCGCAAGCTCCGCGACTGCCGCATCCATCTCAACACCAACCACGAGAAACGCTTAGAAAGCACCATCTTCATCACCGAGGGTGACTCCGCTTCGGGAAGCATCACCAAGAGCCGCGACGTGCAGACCCAAGCTGTGTTCAGCCTGCGTGGCAAGCCGCTCAACTGCTTGGGCATGACCAAGAAAGTGTGTTACGAGAACGAAGAGTTCAACCTTCTGCAAGCCGCCTTGAACATCGACGAGGATATCGAGAACCTGCGCTACAACAACATCGTCATCGCCACCGATGCCGATGTCGACGGCATGCACATCCGCCTGCTGATGCTCACCTTCTTCCTCCAGTTCTATCCCGACCTGGTGCGCAACGGCCATGTCTACATCTTGCAGACGCCCTTGTTCCGCGTGCGCAACAAGAAAGAGACCTATTATTGCTATAGTGACGAGGAACGCATCACCGCCAAGGAGAAATGCGGCAAGCAGGCCGAGATCACCCGCTTTAAAGGCTTGGGCGAAATCTCCCCCGACGAGTTCCGTGGCTTCATCGGCCCCAACATGCGCCTCGAGCCCGTCATCCTGCGCTACGACTTCGGCATCAAGGAGCTGCTGGAATACTACATGGGAAAGAACACCATGGAACGGCAGAGGTTTATCATCGATAATCTGAGGATTGAGGATGACTCGGAGATGGATAAGATGTGATAATCAACTAAATTTCAATAAATAATGAAAAAAATTGCACTGATTATTATGGGCACAATCACCCTATTCGGCTGCAACCAACAGCCGCAACGCTATTCCGTCAAGGCCTACCCTGAGACGCGAAAAGACACCACCGTCGTTGACGACTACTTCGGCACAAAGGTCGCCGACCCGTACCGTTGGCTCGAAAACGACACCTCCGCCGAGACCGCAAAGTGGGTCAAGGAGCAGAACGAAGTCACGCAAGACTACCTCAGCCACATCCCCTTCCGTAGCGCCCTCAAGGACCGCCTCACGCAACTCGTGGACTATGAACGCTACGGCATGCCTTCGAAGAAACATGGCCGTTACATCTACTCGAAGAACGACGGCCTCCAGAACCAAAGCGTCATCTACATGCAACAAACGCTTGACGGCGAACCTACAGTCTTGTTAGACCCCAATGCCCTCTCCGATGACGGCACCGTCTCACTCGGCGGCATCAGCTTCTCCAACGACGGTAAATACATGGCCTACACCATCCAACGCAGCGGCTCCGACTGGGTCGAGATCTACGTGAAGGACATGGCCACCCTTGAACTCCTTCCCGACCACATCGAATGGGCCAAGTTCACGGGTGCCTCATGGTACAAGGACGGCTTCTTCTACGCCGCTTACGACCGCCCCGAAGCCGGCAAGGAGTTCAGCAATGTGAACGAGAACCATAAAATCTACTACCACAGACTCGGCACGCCGCAGGAGCAGGACGAACTCTTCTACTCCAACCCTGCCCAGCCGCGCTATTTCCACCAGGTCGACCTCACCGAGGACGAGCATTACATGTTCCTCTTCGAGAGCGGCCAAGGCGCGGGCAGCACACTGTGGATCCGCGACATGCAAGACGCGATGGGCAAGTTCGTGCAAATCGCTGACGACATGGACTACCAGTACGGTCCCATCGATGTCATCAACGACACGCTGTATATCTTCACCAACTACAACGCGCCCAAGGGCCGTATCTGCCGTGTGCCAGCCAAGACCCCACAGATGGAGAACTGGGTGGACGTGATCCCCGAAAGCGAGAATGTCATTTCTGGCATCAGCCTCGCCAAGGGCAAGATGATCGTCACCTACGACAAGGATGCCGCCAACCACGCCTACGTCTACACCATGGACGGTCAGCAACTCCACGAGATCGCCCTGCCGACCTACGGTGCCGTCGGTTTCAGCAGCAAATACGAGGAGCCAGAAGTTTTCTACGCCTTCACCTCCTTCGCCTTCCCGACCACGATTTACCAATACAACATCGACGACAACACCTCGACCGTGTTCCGCGCTCCCGCCATCGATTTTAAGTCGGACGACTACGTCACCGAACAGGTCTTTGTCACCTCGAAGGACGGCACCAAGGTCCCGATGTTCCTGACCTACAAGAAAGGCTTGCAGAAAGACGGCACCAACCCGACCTTCCTGTATGGTTACGGCGGCTTCAACATCACCCTCAACCCAGGCTTCAGTACCTCGCGTCTGCCCTTCATTGAGAACGGCGGCATCTATGCCCAGATGAATCTCCGCGGTGGCAACGAGTATGGTGAGGAATGGCACATCGCCGGCACCAAGTTACAGAAGCAGAATGTCTTCGATGACTGCATCGCCTGCGCCGAATACCTCATTAACAACAACTACACTTCACCGAAGTACTTGGCTCTGAACGGTGGCTCCAATGGCGGTCTGCTTGTCGGTGCTGTCGTCAACCAGCGCCCCGACCTCTTCGCTGTGGCCGTGCCGCAAGTTGGCGTGATGGACATGTTGCGTTACCACCTCTTCACCATCGGTTGGAACTGGGCCAGCGACTATGGCACCAGCGAGGACGACGAGGCCATGTTCAAGGCCTTGTATGCCTACTCGCCGCTGCACACCATCAAGAGCGGCGCTGATGTGCACTATCCCGCCATCATGGTCACCACTGCCGACCACGATGACCGCGTGGTGCCCGCCCACTCGTTCAAGTATGCGGCCACCTTGCAGGCTGCCCAAACCGGACCGGAGCCCAAGATCATCCGCATCGACACCAAGGCCGGTCACGGCGGTGGCAAGCCCATCTCCAAGGTTCTGGAAGAACAGGCTGATATTTACTCGTTCATCCTGTATAACATGGGATTGACCTATCCGAAACAGACGAAATAATCGCCAGACTTAAACAGTTAAATCGCCCGTTGGATCTTTTTCCAATGGGCGATTTTGATTTATTTCCTACTTTTGCTCCAAATTTATAACCAATGAAAAGACTCCTGACTACGATAATCCTATTCTTTGGCATTGCTTCTTTGTACGCCCAAGAAAACACCTTTTGGGGAAAAGTCAACCATTTCATGACCAAACCTGCCTTGGTTGACACGACACGCATCTACCAGCCTGCCCCCAGTTTCTCACTAGGTTTGTTTACAACAGGGCAAAAAATAGGCTTCGATGTGGATGTCAACTTCATGTTGGGTTTCAACGACGATGATTGGCTAAAAGGCTTGTCGCAATACAGTCTCTCTGAAAACCTCTGCAAAAAGTTAGGCCTTGAAGTGGGTTATGGCAATGTCACCTTGGGTTACAGCTTGGAAGTGGGGCCTCGAAGCGCTTGGAAAAAGAGTGCCTTTGGCTTAGGCATCATGGGCAAGTCGTGGGGTGCGAAGTTCAATTATAGCAAAATCTCCAATCCTTTCATTTCTTCTATGACCATTGGGCAAGAAGATGACGAGAGTTACTATCACGACGAAATCATCACCGAAGAGGCTGCCATTTTGAAGAATTTTACTGCTGACGGTTACTACGTTTTCAACAACATGCGTTTCGCCTATCCTGCCGCTTATAAGATTGGTCTCATACAACGCCATACGGCAGGCTCATGGATGCTTACGGCACGCTATATGCAAGGCAGCCTGTACAATTCCCCCGAAGCATCATGGGATTCCTATAATATGCTGGATTGTTTCTCCACCATGCAGGCTTCAATTGGTGGCGGCTATTCTGTCAACTTCGTGCCTTGGCACAAGGATCCTACAGGTTCTCGCGACGAAGGCCTGCGCAATCTCACCATCAATCTGACGGCTATGCCAGTGATAACTTTGGTCAACTACTTGAAAACCACTTCTTACGAATACGACCTTGATGATGAGTCGAGCGCCTTAAATAATACAGGCGAAAAGATATCGAAAATTTGGTGTTATCCTATGCCCAACTATATCGGCAGTGCTGCCATTAGCCTTACCATGTGGCGCTTCTTTTTCTCAGCCCAATTCACATACAACCGATTCTATTTCCGTAGTCGTGACGCCTTTGATGCCAGCCAGATGGACATACCCGATTATGTGGACGACATCAGTTTCAGAGGCGTTTTCCACGATTGGATGCTCAAAGGAATCCTAGTTTATAGGTTCTAAACCAATTGTTTAACGCATTTACCAACAATACTTCACCGCATACCAAATGGCCACAAACTGTTCGATGGTAACGTCGCCAGAAAGGTTGAAATCGACGTCTCCTGAATAGCTGGAAGTGTTCTTGTACACTTTGTTGCCTTTCTTGTTGGCGATAATGTCACCCGAATAGCTCGAATTCTCTTTGTAGATTTTGCCTTCCCGAATGGTGAAAACCACGTCTCCGGAATAGGACGAAGATCCCAAGTAAACCTTGCCGTTTCTGATGGTGTAGAGGATGTCGCCGCTGTAGGAGGAATTGCCACGGTAAACCTTATTGTCGTCAACGTGGCAAAGCACATCGCCAGAGTAGGATGAATTGCCTCGATACACTTTGTCTCCCTTCAAATTACAGATCACATCGCCGCTATAGGAGGAATTGTTTTTATACACTTTCACCTGAGCGAAGCCACTGACAATAGTAAAACAAAAGAACAAGGTCATCATGATTCTTTGAATAGAGATTTTCATGGTAGTCAAATTGAGTTTACCCTGCAAAAATAGGTAATACTTAATTATCTCGCCACTATTTGCCTATTCCATCGACAGTTCCTCATACGAATAGGTAACCCTCTCCCCCACATTGACGACCAAATAAGTCGGGTTGACTTTGCCATCGTTGAGGTTGTCGGTCATGATGTATTGCACACCGCCGAACTGACGCTGCTCGCGCATGTGAAAATGGCCCATGATGACCATCTCCACATTGTTGTTGCTCATCAAGTCCATGAAAGCGTATTGCTCATCCTGCGGCAGGTTGGCAGCAGGTGTAGTGGTGTAGTTGTATGAAGTGCGGAACAACCAGTTGTGGCTGACGACGAAGCAATGACGGAAGTCCTTGCGATGCGAGAGCTTCTCCTCCAGCCATTCCAGCTGACGTTTGCCATGGGTGCCATTGCCCGAATCCAAGAAGATATACAGATCTTGGAAACCACCAACGGTCTTCACGGTTACGGTGTAGGTCGAGGTATGGAAATACTGCTTGAAGAAAGGAGTGCAGTCGAAGTACACGTCGTGGTTGCCCATGACCAAGAAACACGGGTCGTTTTTGGTTTGGGACTTTGGGTCAAACTGAAGTGCATCATTGGTCATTCTGAAACCAGCCTCGCCGCTCTCGTTCACCATGTCACCGGCATGGATGGCAAAGATGGCCTTGGGGTCGTTGCGCTCGGCGGTGATGTATTTGTAGAGACGGTCTTTCTCTCCTTGCGGAACGATACTGTCACGCTCGGAATAGTGCGAGTCGGAACAGGAATAGACGTGGTACTCGTCTGGAGCATTTTCGATGACGGGTTCGCTGTTTTGGGCATTGTAGTCGAGCCAGTCGGCCACACGCTCTTCAGTGTCGCTACGGTTGATGACCATACCTGCGACGTCAAGACGATTGCAGCCTATAGCAAAAATCGCGGCTGCGGCGATGATAAATATAAAGTGCTTTTTCATGGTGTTCATTTTTTAGGTTTCCAAATCAATCCGACATTGCCAAACCAGCCGTTGTATTGCGACGAGAGGTTGAGCACACCACAAGGGTGCAGTCCGAATTCCGAAGTCAGTCGTAAGCCATTGCCGAAGTCGTAATAGCCATTCACGCTATAGAAAAACAGCGTGAATCGCTCGATGACGAAATCCCTGTAGTTCGACACTCGGGCACCCACATTCCAAGGATGCTCCTGGTCGAAGAGGTTGCCTTCCACGCAGAAGGTGACGTTCATCGGCTCTAGCACAGCATCCATGCCACCGTTCTTGCGCAACGGAACGGGTGCAGTGTAGCGATTGGTCAGACCCAACTGGAAGTTAAAATGACGATTGCGCCAGCCCAAGTCAAACACGCCGTTGAATTCCTGCAAGTTGTAATTTGGGAACAAACGGTACAAATAACGGTTTTCCAGATAAAGCGTACCGCTCTTCGCTTTGAGCAGATTCACTTGATACTGCAGGTTGATGGAATAACGGCTTAAGGTCGTGGCCTGGAAACCCAATCCGATGTTGAAATTGTCGGCCATGCGATAGTCGCCTTTCAAGGCCAAGGCGGCACTACTGCCCGAGGTACGCGTATAGTCGTATTCGCCATAAGTTTGAAGTGTCCACTGTGCCTTTACGGAAAACGCCAAAAGCATCAGTGCTAATAAGAAAAATGCTTTTTTCATGATTGAACAATTGAAGCCGCAAAGGTAGAAAAAATAGAGATTGGTTGATTTTCGTTTTCATCTTTTGAATAATCCTCTATTTTTGCAACCTCTTTTTTCAACCTTTAAGCCTTATGAAAAACAACCTAAAGTATTTGTCTATTTTATTTATTATCAGTTTTTTAAGCATAAATCTTTTTGCCCAATACGGTCCTCAATTCGACAATCGGGGCTTTGATCAATGGACCAATCGCGTCAGCGAACCCACGCATTGGCACTCTGCCGGTACAGCGGACGGTAGTTATTCGAGTTTTCTTCCTAATGATTTAATAGAATCTTCTACCCAAACCCGTCCAGGTTCAACAGGTTCAAAAAGTGTCCGACTTGTCCCAAAAGAGGTAGGCTTTCTGTTTTGGACTTACACTGCAAACGGCAACCTGACCAATGGTCGCATGAACGCAGGCAGTACTTCGACTACTGGCGAGGAAAACTACAACGGCACACGACGTAATGAGAATGGCTTCAATACGCCCATCAACCAACTCCCCGACTCTCTTTCGATTTGGGTGTGTTTCCGCAGCCAAAGCTCGACACAAAATGCCCAAGTGAAGGCTGTCGTC
>CACXIM010000028.1 GCA_902767725.1 uncultured Bacteroidia bacterium
CTTTTGGGTCACATGGTATCAGGATGGCACTTGGAAACGCACACGTGATAAAATCAGCGATACCAATGTGCATATCCAATTGCCAGTCTATAAAGACACGAAAGCCACCATGTTGGCTTTCTGTTATGAAAACGGCAGGGTGAATACTGTTGAATGGAGTAAGTTCAGAAGAGGTGCAAACTTGAATGTCCTTCAGACCAAGAAACCTTGGAACGATGATAATGGCAACCCAAAGAACATCTTTTTAATGCTGCCGACAGATTATCTCGTGGGCTATAGTGTAGATAGTAATGGCGTTATGAAAGTTAAGCTTCATTCTATACTTGATTATCCGACTAACGATTCGTCTAAAGCCAAGGGCGGATCTTTCCTGCCTGACAATTGCAGTATCAAGACCTACGCTGTCATAGGCTCGGAACACAAGAAAAAAGTGGCGCATCTGATTGTACCCAAGGCAAAACGTTCACAAGATGCCGGTATTCCACTTGATAGCGTGTCATGTAAGACAGAGATTGAGTATCTTGAAAAGGTCTTAACGCAAGAATAAACTGAAAAGTTGTGTTTTTCTCGACACCCAAAACTCCGTGAGACCCATATCTGAACCATTTTAGATATGGGTCTTCACGGATTGAGACGTGGGGAGCGTTATGTTTAATTTTAATTTCGCCTTCAAGTTGAAAAAACCATTCCCTGCCACTATATATCCATAGAAAACCGATTCATTAACCCTAAAACCAAATTGCTATGGAAAACAACAACGAATCCAAGAACAACTTTTCAGAAGTCTTCACCGGCGAAAACGGCAAAAAAGGCGTGAAGCTCAGCAATGGCAAGGTGGTCATCCCTGCGCTTTACGACGAGATTGCCTATACTTACGACAGTTTTGAAGCCGATACTCGTCCTTATGTGGCTATGAAAGACGGCAAATACGGACTGGTGCTCCCCGACGGCAAGGGAACCGAGCTTACACCGTTTGTCTATGAGGGAATCTTCGCTGTGCCTGAAATTCTCAATCACTTCCTTTACAAGAAGGAAAAAGGCGAACGCTTTGGTATTATGGCAATGGACGGTCGCGAAGTCACCCCCTGCAACCTCGATTCCTACAGTTGCGACGGCCAGACGGTCTATTTCCGTAGCGGCAATCACCAAGGACTCTGGCAGTGGGTTATCGACGAACTGCTGGAACCCATCTACGACGACATCGAAGTTCTCAACATTGACGAGGCCACACTGTTCACCCTTAATGGTAAGAAAGGCTATGTGAAGGTCGAAGACCACAGCTTTATTCCAGCAAGTCTGAAAGAAACCATGGATGAGGACGCATGGCACGATATGCTGATTGAGTGCTTCTGCGACCAGTATCTTGATATTATAAGCTAATACTTAACACGTTGATTCTGCATATCTTACTAATCACCCCGTGTTTTTTTTCTTAAAAATGGCCTAAGTATCAGACCTTTTGTGTACTTTTGGAGTCCCTTGTGAATGAAACAAGGTACCGAACCTGGAGAAAACCTCCTGTCATATCAAAGGCGGCAGTCGGTTGATAATTCTTTGGTTGGTTCGGCACCTTGACTCAACACATAGAAGCGTCGTCTGCTTTATTCTTTGCCGGGAATTTCAGACGGCGTTTCTTTTTTGCCCTTACGGCGGCGCACCTTGGCGTTCTCTGCCCTGATTTGGGCATCGACGAGTCGGGCAAATGCCGCGTAAGTGGCGAGGTCCTCGTTGCACTTGGCTTCGAGATGCACCACCAGCTTCTGGTTAATGTATTCGACAATCTCGTCCTTCAGGTCGGTGGCCGATAGGGTCTTGTCCTTTTGTAGTTGGAGCTGATACTCCAACAGTGAGCTGTCGAATGCCTTTTGTGCCTCACGAAGCTTATCCACCGCAGTCTTCAGGTCGACCAAGCCTTCCAGGTGGGAGACTATGTCGGTTTCGGAGAGGCGACGGAGCATCGCGGTGATCAGGGCGGTTTTGCTCTGGTAATTGCCTTCCTGTATCGAAGAAAGGAAGTTCTCGAACACAGGACGTAACACAGTCCAATGGGACTGGACGGTTTCGTCGGACAGCTTGTCGTAACCCTTCTTGAGGTTGACCAAGGCGCTGACGCAGCGGTTGCGATGCGTGTCTTGTACCTCAAGCGAGTTGATGAGACGGTTGTTCCGTAACGAATCCAGGATACGATCCGACAGACCTTTCAGGTCTGCCATCACGTTGCGCAGACGTATGTCTGCTTTCAGCTCGGTTGCGCAGCTCTCGTATGAGCCGCACAGGTTGTGGGCCAGGCCCGCCACTTCGGCGACCTTAAGCCCTCTAAAAAGATGTGTCATGTTATACATAATAGTATGCTTTATGACCGCCACCTTTGATATATTTCCATCTCTCTTGCCCAGCGGAACGCAGGTTGGCTTTTTTCTGTCGTCAAAAAGGCAAGCGGAGAGATTTTCCACGTTTTTCGCGTGCAAACGCCCCAATTGTTGTCGGGGCTGCACTTTTCCCGCGCAAAAAGCTCGCGCTGTGGTCTGGCTGTCCCTTTTCTGTCGTGAAAAGGCCAAGCCGGCAAAAGGTCTTCCCATGCACGCTCCGAACGGGCACGATGAGGCGTTCCATTCGGTAGGTGGAATGGGGCTTCGGGCAGAGGCAAATAAAGTTGCCGTGGTAGTGATGTCAAAACGTAATATCATCGTCTATAGGTTGTTGCATGGTCTTCTTCTGTTGTGTCTGCCTTGTCCTTGTAATAGGACTTCAAGCGACTCTTGCGCCAATGGTCACGACATCGTCGTTCGCATATTTCCTCAAGTTCCCTGAGGCTCACAATAGCCACGCCCTTTCGCATGGCATAACGGCTTAGGTAGCCTTTTTCGGCCAGCAGGATGTAGCCTTCGCTCTTGGCGCATTCCACCGCGACGAAGTCCTGGAGGGTGAGGCAGCGATGTTGTTCGCAATGGTCAAACTCTTCGCAATAGCGGAACTTCTCCTGTTCTGGGAAGCGTAGCTCTTCGAGGTCTCCTTTGCGCAAGTGGGTTTGAAGTCGTTCAAGGGTTTTGGCACTCAGCCGGGACGCTTGGTAGAGGTCGAGGCTGAAGAGGGTGATGCCGGCATACTTGCTTTTCTTGGGCAAGTCATCGGCAAATAGGTTTGCAAGCTGATCAATAGAGATGATGATTTTCATTTCTTATACAAATATGTTTTTAGGGTCAATGGAATCCACCTCGACGCCGAGCAGCGAGGCTGCCTTGGCGGGGGTGATGAGTTCGTTGCTAAGGGCTTGCAGCACGAGGCGGCGCAAGTAGGTGGTGTTTTCGGGCTGCCAGAGGCTTTTGCGCACCCGGGCGCGGAGTTCTACATTGGTTTTCTTTTTTACTGTGATGTTAAAGCGCTTGAAATAGGCGTCATCGATGATTTCGTGTTGATGGGCTTTGTACATGAGGGCCTCTATGGAGATGCCAAAGTCGCGTTGCATGCCGACCAACTCCTCGAAGGTGAGGTTTTTGCGTTTCTCGCCTAGGCGTTCGATAAGGACTGAAGCGGGGATGAGCATCTCGCTGGCGAAGGCGTTGCAGAGGCGTTCGACGTCGGCACCCTCCTCGAAACGGAGCAGCAGATGCGCCATCTCGTGGAAGAGGGTGAAGCGTTTGCGTTCTGGTTCGTAGGTGGCATTGAGGACGACCAGTGGGGTGTGGTCGACCATGGCGCTGGTGCCGTCAAACTTTGAGTCGGCCTCCACCTCCACGATGCGGAAGCCGAGCGACTCAAGTAGGGCGATAGGGGTGAAGATAGGGGCTTTGCCGAGGCCGAGTTCGTTGCGGAGGCGTTGTGCCATGGCTTCGGCTTGGATGAAGGTGGCGACAGGGGTGTCGCTGTAGTCAAGTTGAAAGGGTTGGTTGATGTTGCACACCTGTTCGATGTCGGCGATGCGTTCCATCTGGTCGGTGGCCATTTGCTGGATGGCGGCAATTTGTTTGGTGCCTAGCGAAGCCCGCTTCCGGAATTTCCAGGCACTGGCAGGGATGGTGACGGTGAAGGGGTGGTGGAAATAATCGATGTCCACCCCAAGCGCGATGGCGAGGGCCGCCTGCACCTCGCTTGTCGGCATCATCTTGCCCGTCTCGTACTTGGCGATGGCGTTGGCCGATAGCCGTATGCCGAGCCTCTCGCTGAGCTCGCGTTGCGAGAGGCACCGCATCTTACGGGCATTGGCCAGCCGTTCTCCAAATACCGTGTTTACTTCTTCATTCATCTTTTTTTACTTTTTTCATGGATTAGACTCTTCTTTACATTTTATTAATTAAGGTATGATTATTTCCATAGTCTTTCGGTTTGCAAAAATACAATATTTTTGAAATCTTGAATACATTTTGCAAAAAATATGATTTTTTTTCGTATTTTTTTCTATTCCAAGTTGAAAATGTCATAAACTGAAGCTATAAAATAGTTGTGTGAGCATTTAGCCAGCAACAGTCAGCCATGGCGCTACCGAGCTGATAGCTTACAGCTTAGAATTCTGTATATTAGTTTTGAACCTTTACTTAATAAATAACCACCAAATTCAACTACAGCTATGAATACAGACTACCCCAAGAAAGTAAACTACCAAGACTACGAAAACGCCTTCAACAGCTATTGGCTGAATAAATTCGTAGAAGGTCAACTGCGTGATTTCGACACGGAAACCATGCGCGGCTTGATCTATGGCTACACCTTTACGAAGGATTATGCGAATGGCATTATCCCCGACGAACTCAGCGCGGAGTATTGGAAGCAGAAAAACAAAGGCAGGCTTTCAGGCTCCCAACGATTAACTTGCGCACAACTTTCCCTTTCAGAATACCTGGGACAAGAACTACTGATTTGCGAGGCGATAGAAAGTACAGGGAAGGGCACGCTCGACGATCCGTATTGCGTCATCTGCGTGGGGCATGAATACGAGTTTCTCAGAAGATACTATCCGACCATGAGGGTGGTGAGTCAGCGCCTGCTTCCAGGACATATTGATTGTCTTGAGCTAGAAGAGGAAGGCGGATATACAGAGACCATCTATTTCGACAACAGCCGTTGGTTTGAGAGAGGGAAAACACATGTTTTATAGCCGTCAGCTATTAGCCGTCAGCCATGGTGCTACTGAGCTGATAGCTAACTGCTTTTGGCCAATGATGAAACCGGATAGTTTTGAATAGACAAAAAAATATTTGTTATTCCGGTTGAATAATCCAATCAGCAACGCTATAACACTATAGACATAAACAAACTTCCATTAATAAGTCGATGAGCAAATAAGTTTACATACTTGACACGAGACTGAGGGACTAGGACTTGTGACCATGACGGCTTCTGGCCTCTGGCTTTTGGCTTCTGGCAGCTTATCGAAAAACCTAAGAGCTTAGTTATATCATCGAGCTGCCAGTAGCCAGTGGCCAATAGCTATGGTCAATGGTCATGGTCAAAAAGTCCTGAAGTCATAAGATATTGCAGTTTAATTTTGAACAGTTACTTAAAAAATCAATCATCATGGGCATCATCAAAACACACGACGACTTCAAACATCCTGAAGGGAAAATCCAACTGTTGAACGGCAATGTACTCGATTGCTATCCATTGGAACAGCCAAAGGCAAAAGTGGACAATGAACTGAAATTGGATACTAACGGCGCTTATATGAGTGTTGGAAAGCCCAAACCAGTTGCGACACCAACAAACGACGAGCAAAAGAAAAAGGAGGAAAGTCTTTTCTTGCACAACGCTTTCCTGTTTCTCCAGCATAGGGATAGGATCATGTCGGATAGCCGCATGTTCCTTTGCCCTCTTCCTATCCAAAATGGGTTGGCTTACACGGGAACGAGCGGATTCAGCCGTCCGACACTGGGCGTTTATATCGAATGGTGGCTCAATTGCGAAGAAGCTACGGTTTTCAAGAAAACTAGGGTTTTCAAGAAAGACAAGACTAAGTGGCTCGTGTACCGAATTGCGGGCAGTCCTTTGTCGGGAGCCAACCGTTGCGGCATCGTCAACGAAAAGGGAGAAACGGACTCGGAATCCCTCGCCGGCTCATTCTCGCCTGTGTGGTCGAGTTTTATGAGGATCAACAACCGTTATGACGAAGCCAAGAGCCTGTACCAGGCGTACACGTTGGAGAAGACCGTTGAAATCATGGAGAAAGAAGGCCTCACTGCTGTCAATGACATGGACTTACAAATCCTTTTCTTAGACAGCGAACTTCGGCGGCTGAGAAAAACCACGACAGATAAAATAGCGTGTCTCCAAAGCAAGATAGAAAGCCTAAAATTCCAATTGTTTTATGACCATCGAGTCGAGTTGAAGGCTTTCGTGGCGGAATACAAGGAAAGGGAAAGCCAGGTGTTGCGTCGGGCAGAGGAAATCACCGAAGAGTGCAAGGAACTGCGCCGCAAGCTTAAGTTGTTTGAACTCAACAACAAGCAGTATCAAGAGCAGCTAACGCCATTGAGAAAGGAGAGGAAAGAGAATACTTATCAACTGCATCGTTTTTGCGACGATACACTTGACGGGTTGTTTCCTGACCTTCATATCTCTTTGAGTGACGTGGAGCGTTTCTTGGACGATCCCAGGTTGTCAGCCCCTTTACAATCCGCACGGAAGAGGTTTTTTTCTCACGGCAGTGACGAAAAATAATCCTTCTGGTTGAAAAATCGAAACATCGTTTCTATTATTTATTGTACGGCAGGGTGCCAGTATGCGGGTTTAACCTCGGGGAAAAACAATATAAAACAAAGTAACTATGGAGATTAAAGATTTGAGCAAAACCGACTTCAAGGCTGTCGTCAAGCAAAACAGCAAAGCGGCACGCCAATTCGTAATTGAAAATGGCGTAATGTACGAGCAAGTGACTGTCGACAACATCCAGTATCGTCACAAGTTGCTTTCTGTACGTCCCCTGAGCAAAGAGGCGCTTGACAGGAAGGTGCAAGCCATTCAGCCAGGCACCCTGCCCATTCGCCTCAAAGAGAGTGCCGAAGGCGAAGTCTTGGCACTCGTATGTGGTGGCAAGACGGTGCTTTATTACCATCTGCCTATCAACTCGAAAGAGCAGAAAGCCCGTGCCCAACAAATGGTTTATTGTTATGCCAAAAGCTTAGTCGCCAAGGCAGCATGAGGGCTAAGGATCGGAAAAGTTACATTTCGCTAAAGAATAAAAACTGTAACTCGCAACAAATTGTCTATTATGTTACAAGAGAAAGGTAATGAAATAGCGAATGCTCTATCTTCAGCTTTGTTTAATTTCAATCACACTCTTTTGGTTGAGAACAAGAAGAATGATGAAGAAGAATTGAAAACGGCACTTAAGTACTTTGTGGCTGAATGGTTCTTCGATTGGGTGGATCATTATGCTAAAATTCATCCAACGTGCAATAATTCCTCTTCGTATTCAGACTATCTTTCTGTATTTCAAAAACTAAAAAGGAAAAGCTGCTCACTTTTCACAATTTCAGAAACAAAAAACAGGAAGCTTTTGTTTGTCCATGAGAAGCCAGGAATTATCCTTTCATTATATAGAAGGGGTAAGGTTGGTGTTGTCCAGATGCTTGAAGGAAATCATTGGGGCGCGATTGCATGTAGTAGGGTGAGCGAATTGCACTTGTCTGCCCACCAGCTTTATAAGGTGTTTTCAAAAATTGAGATAATATTTGAAAAACGAAGAAAGATCTTGGCAGACTCCGATTTCAAATTGACCCTACCCATTTCTTTACAATCGCAACTAATCAGGGCTAGGCTGGGTAAAATCAGACGTAATAGTGCATTTTTTAATATTCAATCCGTCTATGTCATAGACTACAGGCTGCAAATGGATGATAACCATGAGTTTGGTGTTGCATCCATCACGGACTGCTTTGATTTTGATCATAAAGGAATAAAGAAGTTCCATAAAATCATTAGGAAAGCATATTCGGCAATAAAGTCAGTAACTGACATGCTTCCTGCCCAAGTTGATTTCACCTGTTCGTATAATACTGAGTTCAGCGCGACCTTTATTGAGGAAACTGAGTTGTTGGATGACCATCTTAGATTAAGTATGGTTATGGAACGTATGAAAGAAGAAATTGACAAGGGTAACAAGAATATCTGTGACGAAAATTACGCTGTGTTACTAAAAGCTGCCGAGTTGGAAGGTCGATTGACCATTGAAGCATTCAAAAAACAATATGAAGAAGGCTGGAGTAAAAGGGGACAAAGGGTAAAAGAAGCAATGTCGTATATGGGTGATTATTGTGGTCAGATCATCGTCGAGCCTAAATGGGATAGCATAATCATTTATTTGCTTCCAAAGAGAATCTGGGGGGAAAGGGAATGCCGTCTGTGCATTCCTTATTTTTCAGACCTGTACTTCTTGACTAACATCCTGTTTTTTTTGGACAAAGCAGCGCAACTAAAGGAATTATTTGATCAAAACGATGATAGGCAAATGGCAGCGGGTCTTTTGTCGAAAAAAGAATACTAATGTCAAGTATCATGAAACTGTTGGAATTGCAAAAGCGAAAATCAGAGGGCATTGATGAAATACACCCTTTGAAGGCACAGCCATTTGAGCGACAGCGTGAAGCGTTGCTTCGGATTGAGCAACAGGTGAGGGATTTGGTGGGGCTAGACCCCTTATTTCCTCGAAATGTGGAGGATAACGCGATGGATCTGAAGGTGCTTCTGTACAAGCGTTTCTTCCTGTTGGGCTGGATGCTCAAGGCATCGCCAGAGGAATATGAGCGAATGCGAATTGTTAACCAACTCCTTTTTGACAAAATGGCTCAACTAAAGGAGGCCGTGGGAAGAACTTGCAGAAGGTTGCATGACATGCCGAAGGACGACTTTGTTGACGACATCGAGGTGTGCGGGAATCTTTTCTATAGCTACAACGATGAACAATCAGTGTTGCCGATGGAGTGCGATGATGAATATGGTAGTGATTACAAGCTGATGATGTCTGTGAACGATGCGATTCAACACAGAAGAGGCATGTTTGGCAGTAAGGGAGTGGAGTATTATTACAGATATGACCAGGAAGATACCTTCTATGAACTAGACAATGGCGAATCATGGGGGCATAAATTTGGACCGGCACCGCATTTTGAGGGGATTTGTGTCTGTCATACCGCAAGTGCTTTCGTCGAACAATTTAAATATCCGATCTTTGACCTACTTCGTATGAACGATTTTTGGACAGAGATTCATGTTGTGTTTCAGAACTTTGATTACATCAAAAAACACATGGATTTATGAATATCGACTACCCAAGAAAAGTAAACTACTCAGAGTACGAACATTCCTTCAGTGCTGACTTGCTGAAGGAATTTGAAGAAGGCGGGCGCAAGCTTCGCAATTTTGATACGGAGAAGGTGAGAAGCTTGATCTATGGGTACACCTTTACGGAGGATTATGCGAAAGGTATTATTCCTGATACCCTAAGCATGGATTACTGGAGGGGAAAAGTTACCAATTCTAATTATTTGAAGCCCAACAAAAACATTGTTGAAAGGCTCTCAGACCGTTCGCTTAATGAAGTTGTAGGTCAAGGAGGTTTGATAGAGGAAGCTTTAATGAGTACGGGCGATGGCACTATAGAGAATCCGTATTGCGTGATTTGTGTGGAACACGAATACGAGATATTGAAGAGCTTAAGTCCAGTTATAACAATTAAAAGGCAGACTTTTCTTCTAGGTTACATCGATTGCTTCGAGTGTGAAGAGTATGGCGTTGCTCATGTCGAATATTTTGATATCAGCCGTTGGTTTGAGAGAGTCAAGTTGTTTTAATTACTTATGAACATGGTAATTCTATGATTGCGAACCAAAAAACAATGGTTGATACTTTTTGGGATTGTAATGAAAAGTACTTTGGCAATTCGTTACCAACACCCTGGTTTGAAACGGTTAATAGTATTAATGTCATAGGTAAATTTGAATATCATAAAAACAAAAGAAACAGCAAGAAGCCGATTAGAGATCAGGTGATAAAAATGTCTGATTGTTTTGATTATCCAGAGAAAGATTTTATTGAAACCATGGTTCACGAAATGATTCACTATTACATTGCATGGAACAGAATTAAGGTTATTAGGTCTCATGGACGGGTGTTTATGCGAATGGCCAATGAGATGAAAGAAAAATATGGTTTGAACGTAACCAAGAAAATAGATGCATCCTCATTTAAACTGACCGAGAATGCACCTAAGCTTGTTAAAAGAAAAAGATTATTTGGTTTTTTATTTCATTAAATAAGCAGTTTATAAAAGATGAAGAATTACGTTTGAGAGCCTTTGACGCGCTCTTGTGGCGGTACCATAAGTTGTACGTCAAGCAGTGTGCCTACGGCGGTATTGATGATGGCGAATAAGGCAGATTTTGAACATTAAAAACATAAGGTAAAATGAAAGAAACGAAAACATTAGATTACAAGCTGGTTAACGAAGCCTTTGAGAGAGAGGGCTGGGTGATGTACCACCAATTCATGGCTGGTAACAGGTATGAAAAGGGAAATGACATTGTTACATGGTATTTTGGACGTTTCATGTTGAACGGCAAAAGTGTCAGTGAAGAATTTATTTGTGAAATGCTTCACATGGACAGTCGTATGATTCAGGTGAGTGGTGCCGTTGCACCGCATTCTCTTTTTTCCAATTACGGACAGGCTTTCCTTGCAGGTGTGAGATGGGCTGACGAGAACCCGGTCAACAAACAAGAACAAGAATCTGAAAAATAACAATGGCATGAACGAGATAAGCACCTTTTTTGCATTGCATGAGAACATGAAGACTGTTTTGGAAAAGCCTTCGCTCTTCGCTGAAAAAATCACTCGTTTTTCTGCTGGAGGGTTGGGAGCTTGCGCCTATTCGGATGATATTACTGTCAGTGAACTTGCCAGGTGTTGGCAGCATGAGGAATACCATATCAAATGTCCGCACTGCGGGGCAGAGGCGTATATTACCCAATGGGCTGGAAAAGTGGGCAGTGGTGGTTATTGGGAAATCAAGGCGTATTGCCCTCATTGCGGAAAGGAGTACCGTTATGATATGTACGCAGCCGGTAATGCTTGTAGAGCTCATTGGACGGCATTGAGGAAAATTCTGCAAGAAGAAAGGGAGGCGATTAAGGATATGGTTGAAAAATCGATTTGAATTTTCTATATTCAATTACAACGAGGCAATAGTCTCTCTGTTTCTTCCGTTGACACATTAACTAATTCTATATTTCATGATTATTAACCTTACCACCATCATCATTGCCCTTGTGGGCATCGTTTTAGGCGCTGTCATTACCGGCCTTATCTTCAACAGCAAGAACAGCACCGTAAAAGCCAACTTGGAAAGTGCTAACCATCTGTTGGAAGAAACCAAACGTCAATCGCAGACCGACCTGCAAGAAGCCAAGGACAATTATGAGCAGCGATTGGCTGACATGAAAGCCGACGAACAACGTCACTACGAGTCGGCTTTGGAAGCCAAAGACAAAGCCAACGAAGAGGCCATGAAAACCCTCAAAGCGCATTATGAAGAAGCCGTGAAAGACCAGCAGGAACGCTTCGACTCCACCATGTCGCGCATCGTCACAGAGAACAAAGCCGCCACAGAGGACTTGCTAAAAGCTCGGCAGAAAGAATTTGCCGAAAGCAGCAGCACCAACATTGGACAGATTGTCAACCCTTTGAAGGAGACCATCGCCAAAATGGAAGAAGCCATGCAGAAATCCTCAAAGGAAGCGGTGTCCATCAACAGTGCCATGCAGGAGAACCTGAAGCAAATGCTGGAGCAAAGCAAGGCAACTCAATCCACTACTGAGGAGCTGACCAAAGCCTTCAAGCACCAAAGCAAGGTGCAGGGCGACTGGGGCGAGACGGTGCTCACCGAGTTGCTCACCTCACAAGGGCTTACCGAAGGTGTGCAGTTTGACACACAAGCCACCATTCGCAATGCAAAGGGCGAAACCATCAAGAGCGAGGACGGAAACATCATGCGTCCCGACGTCATCCTTCACCTCGACCAGAAACGAGAGGTAATCATCGACTCCAAGGTCTCACTGACTGCATTCTTCGACTTTGTCAATGCAGAAAACGAGTCGGAACGCCAGCAGTATCTGAAAGCCCACATCGAGAGCTTGCAGAAGCATGTGAAGGAGCTTGCCAAGAAGGACTATTCGTCATATATCCAGGCGCCAAAGGTAAGAATGGACTATGTCATCATGTTTGTCCCTCACACTGGTGCCTTATGGACTGCGCTCAACGAACAGCCTGATTTATGGCGCAAAGCCATGGAGCAGAACGTCTTCATCGCCGACGAGCAGTCGCTCTATGCCGCATTGAAAATCATCAACATGACTTGGACGCAAATCAAACAGGCGCAGAACCATGAGGAAGTCTATAAACTGGCTAACGAAATGGTTGAACGCGTAGGACAGTTTGTGAAAAAGTATGAGGATATTGGTGACGCCCTTAATAAGGCGCAAAAGGCATACGAAGGTGGCAAGGCGAAGCTTGAGGACCACGGCCAAAGCATCGTAATGTCGGCCAACAAGCTGATCAAGCTTGGTGCCAAAAACAGCAAGAATCCTCTCCCTTCCATGACTGACATCGACGAGGTGGAAGGTGTGGAATTGATTGAAAACTGAATCCATGCTGACTGCGAGACTAAGGGACTATGACTTGTGACTATGACTATGACCTAGCATGGCTGTTAGCTATTAGCAATTAGCCTTTAGCTAACGTGCTACTAAGCTAATAGCTAACGGCTAGAAGTTAACAGCCTATCCGAAACGGTCATAGTCATCGTCATTGGCCATAGTCAAAAAGTCCCGAAGTCCCGCGTCCCGAAGTCAAAAGATATAGCAGTTTAATTCTGAATAGTTACTTAATAATTAACGATAATGAAACCAGAAAACAGTCTCACATCATTCGAAGATCAAACCCCTAAGGAGTTGGTAAACGGTAGTTTTTATTCCATGGCGAAAGAATCGCTTTCCATTCAATGTTGGAACAAGGAAGGCAACCGCATGGTAATGTATATCGCTCTTGCAAAAGAAAGCCCCAGCATCCACATTCCCCAATTGGAGCACAAGGAAAAAGGAGGCCGGGTGTTGATGTTCTATGCCCATCCCGATTTGATCCCAACCAGCGAAAACGGCTACACAGACAGACTGTTGCCCCTACTTAATGATGTCATTTCGCGCATCACGAATGGGTGCGACGAAGAGGGTGAACGCCTTTTCGATTATTTTTGGTTTGACGTGAATGACTTCAGTTCCGTTGAAATCATCCGAAGAGTGGGATTCACGAAGGCTTGTGACAAGATTGTTTACAAAACAATTAGATGAACTTTCGTTTTGTGGAGGCACGACTTGTTGCTTGATTGCATTTGTGACGAATACGAATAGATGCGGAGTAACTTTTTTCGTTGATTCACACAATCATTAGAGTTTTCATGGCGCTGGAAAATTTTTTTCATCAGCCATGAAATTTTTTTCTGTTTTTTTTATCCATTTGTTTTTCAATTGATTAAGCTTTTTTTGATTCGAAAAAAGTGCAAAAAAACCGTGTTAACACGATTGAATGATTGATTATGATTTCATATATTACAAGCATCAAAATTGAAACACATCAATTATTCACTTATAAATCATAGACTTATGGCAAAAAACATCTTCACCGCTGAAAACCTGAAACTCGTGAGCAAACTTGCAAATGAAAGAGCCGGCTACCGCAAAGACTTGCGTGACGACTTGTTCCAAGAGGGCTGTCTGGCACTGGTTAATGCCGTCGAATCCTACAATCCCCAACTGGGCGTGCCTTTCTTGGGCTATGCCTACTTTGTTCTTAGCCACGCCATGTCAAAGGCTGCGAGGAATATCAATCAGGTGCTGTCAGTCTCGTTGGAAGAGGAGTTCGACACCTGTCCCATCATCCCGATTGACGGTGACGACGACTATCCGCAAAGAGATATTTGCGATTGCGAACACCCGACGCCCTACGAAAGATATGAGTCGGCGAATACCCGTGCGGCGGTAAGAAAGCTTGTCAAGCAGTTGCCCGACAAAGAGTATAAAGCCGTGACTTTACTCTTTGGCTTCGACGGACTTTATGAGCGTTCGCTTGAATGTATTGGTGAAGAATTAGGGTGCTCTATTGAAGGTGCCAGAAAAGCTTGCAACAGAGGAATGAAAAAAATGAATGCCTGGCTGAGCCGTCCCGATTATAGCCTCTGCGCTTAAAAAAATGAAACGCTGGTTGAAAAATCCAATTGAAGAAGCTAATAGTAAGTAGTTGCTTACCATGAGTTGTGAAATCTCTTGACACGGGACGCGGGACTTCGGGACTCGGGCCCTTCGACAGGCTCAGGGACCCGTCTCGCGTCCCGTAGTCCCACAGTCTCGCGTCTTAAAAAAACATTCCGATAACCCTTCAAAAACAATATCACTATGGCAAAACCTAACCATCACAGAAACCACAGCATGGACGCCCCAATCGAAAACCAATTCCCAGTCGACATTTATGCCCCGTTGCTGGACCGCATCGATATGCTCATCGAGGCAGCAAGAGGCAGCAAACTGGACGACAACCTGTTTGCCAAATACCGCGATTTGATTCTTTCCATCGCCGTCAATCTCCAATTGAGTATGGAACAGGCGGTGTTGCTAATGCCATTCATTGCCAATGCCGACGAGACGGTGAAACACCGCGACCTCAGGTGCTTCTTTGAGTGCTCACCCACAACGATTATGCGTTACAGCGAGGATTTGACTCAACTGGTTCATCGTAGGTATCTTTTCCACAAAAACCAATATGGGACTATCGGTTTGTCTCTTACCAAAAAAGCCGGCAATGCCCTGACAGAAGGGCATGGCTTGCGTGAGGTGTCAATGGCAAACCTCAGCCCGAATGATTTCATGAAGGCGGTTAACGAGTTGTATGAAGAGTTTATAGACAAGAGGCACCTCCTTCCCGACGAGTTCAACCAAGAATTACAAATTCTCATCGACGGCAATCGCAAGCTGCCCATCGTGAAAGCCATAGAAAACCTTGAATTGGATTATGAAAGCATCGTTTTCCTGCTTTATTTCTGCAAACGACTTGTTTACGAATCGCAGCCTAATGTTAGCCTTGACACTTTGTCGGAATTGGTTGAAGACTTTACAACGCACGGCTGGGCTTTTGCCAAGGGGAAGCATGTGCTCATCAAGAAGAAGCTGGTTCAACCCAGTGGCGGCGAACAACTCATGCGTGACATGTTCACCTTTACAACCTACGCCAAGAAGAAACTGCTGAAGGACTATGACATCATAGAAGAGCAGGAGGAAGAAGTCGATTGCAGCCGATTCAAAGTCGTCAAGGCTAAGGACATCAAGGAAAAGCATCTGTTCTACTCCGAGCAAAACCAGAAGGAATTGGAGGTTATCAGCGAGTTGCTTTCGGAAGCGAAGTGGCATGAGGTGCGCAACAACTTGAAGGAAAACGGTATGCGGCAAGGCTTCAACTGTCTGTTTCATGGCGCTCCCGGTACGGGCAAGACGGAAACTGTGCTTCAGCTTGCCAGAAAGACGGGCAGAGACATCATGCAGGTTGACATATCCACCGTGCGCGACAAATGGTTTGGCGAAACGGAGAAGATTGTCAAGGACATCTTTGTCCAGTATGGCAAACTGGTGAAGCAAAGTAAGCGCACACCCATCCTGTTGTTCAACGAGGCGGACGCTATCCTTTCGGTGAGGTCCAATCTGAGCAACTCGCACAGCACGGACAAGACTGAGAATGCCATCCAAAACATCCTGCTCCAGGAAATGGAGAACCTCGACGGCATCATGATTGCCACCACCAACCTGGCTGACAACTTCGACAAGGCTTTCGAGCGCAGGTTCATCTACAAAGTCAGATTTGAGCAACCTTCCGTTGAAGCCAAGACTTTCATCTGGAAAACGCAGCTCAACGACTTGGAGGAAAACGACGCCGCTTCACTTGCCCGAAGCTATGACTTCAGCGGTGGACAGATTGAGAATGTGGCGAGGAAGGTGTTTGTGGAGAAGTTGCTGTTCAGCAAGGAGATTGGCATCACCCGACTTGTTGAGCTTTGCGAAGAGGAAAGGCTCGACAAGGAGTGCTCCCGCAGAGCGATAGGATTCAGGGCGTAAAGAATCTTTTTCGCTTTGACGGTTGAAAAATCCAAATGGAGGAACTATTTGTAAGTAGGTGTTTAACTTGAATTGTATAATCTCTTGACATGGGACGTAGGACGATGGACTATGGACTTGGGGTATTCGGCCCTTCGACAGGCTCAGGGGCCTGCCCCGCAGTCCCACAGTCTCGCGTCCCGTGTCCAAAAAAAAGAACAATATGAAGAAAACCATCATTTACCTTCACGGTTACGGCTCTTCGGGTTTGAGCAACACCGTGAGCTATCTGAGAAAACAGATGCCCGATTGCGAAGTCATTGCACCGGATATTCCCGTTGATCCGAAAGAGGCTTTGCCTTTTTTGAGATTTCTCTGTGAAACAAAAAAGCCGGACTTGGTCATAGGCACAAGCATGGGTGCCATGTATGCCATGCAAATGCTGAAATGCCGACGCATCTGCGTGAATCCTGCTCTGCGAATGTCGGAGCAGCCCGAGGTGTTGAAAGTCGGCACATTCGACTATTTCCAGCCCACGGCATCGGGCAAAACGAGTTTTGCCGTCACAGAAGAAACCATCCAACACTTCAGAGAAATGGAGCAGCATCTGTATGACGGGCTTACCGACGAAAACCGTCGCTTGTGTTGGGGATTCTTCGGTAAAGAGGACACTACAGTCAATTGCAAGGATGAGTTCCAGCGTCAATACTATCCGCACATCATCGACTTCAACGGAGGCCACAGAATGAACAATGCCATACTGCGCGAGGTGATTGTGCCCTTTGCGAAAATGCTCATCAACGAGGAGCAAACTGACGAGTGTGGTGTTACCTATAGCAGCTATGGCAGAGTGCTGAAGAGCGTGGACGGCAACCTTTTCACTTGTGAAGAATACACTATACCAGAAGGTGTTGAAGTCATGGAATACGACTCCTTCTATGGTCAATCCAATCTTCGGCGCATCCATTTGCCGAGCGCTTTGCGAGAAATGGGCGACAACGCCTTCATTCATTGCCCGATTGAGTCCATTGAGATTCCCTCGGGGATTACAAAAATCAGTGCATCCCTATGTGAGTGTTGCAAGGAATTGGAAACCGTTAGTATGCCGCCAACCATCAAAAAAATCCAAATAGGTGCTTTCAATGGTTGCTCAAAACTGAAAGCCATCGAGCTTCCGGAAAGCATTGAATACGTTGACGACAATGCTTTCGCGGGTTGCTTGTCGTTGAAGCACATCAAGTTGCCAAGCAAACTCGAATGGATTGCCCCCTCAATTTTACAATTCAGTGGCATCGAATCCATCGAGATAGGCGAGAACATCCAAGAGATTGGGTATTGCGCGTTTTATGGGTGCGAGCACTTGAAATCCCTTGTCATTCCTAAAAATGTGACCCACATTGGCTGGGGCATTGTCACGGCTCATGAAGGTTTTGAAGGCATTGTGTGCAACGCGCCAGGCTATCATGTCGAGAACGATGCCTTGATTGACGACAGCAGTGGAGAAATGCTTTGCTGTTGGACCACACAGAAGGACTATGTCGTTCCTGAATGTGTCAAACGGATTGCCGATTTCAGCCTTAATGATTTTGTGGAAACCATCACCGTAAGGCAGTACGTTGAGATTATGGATTCTGACACTTTTGCCGGCAATTCCAATCTAAAAAAGACTAACTTCTTGAGCGGCTATGGCGCTTATCCTGAGTGTGGGAAGTCGGCTAGCAATTGGTTGCCGTTAATTGTTGTTGAAAACAACAAACAAACGAATTGAAATGAAGCATCGTTTGGTAGCTGGTACGATTTGGACAAATAATGCATTTGTCGAATCACCAAATTGGAACAATTTTTGCTACTTTTGTTGCCAGAAAGTCAAACCATTAAACAATTAGAAAGATGAAAGCATTAAAATTTTTAATCATGGCCATAGCCATCATGATGGCTTCGGGCGCAATGGCGCAGACGGTCTACAATAGCAGTGGGTCGAGCTGTGGTTCGATCAATTCTGATGGCACCGTGTACAGCAAAAGCGGCTCCAGCATCGGTAAAATCAACAGCGATGGCACCGTGTGGAACAAAAGTGGCTCCAATATCGGCAAGATCGACCGTGAGGGTATCTTTTGGAACAAAAGCGGTTCACGAATCGGTAAGCTCGACAGCGACGGTACGGTACGCAACGCCTCGGGTTCTAGCATCGGTAAGGTGGAAAGCGACGGTACCGTGCGCAATGGCTCAGGCTCCAGCATCGGTAGGGTACAGGGCGTGCCAAAAGAATGGGTAGCGGCCTACTTCTTCTTTTTCTTCGATTAGCTTCAACTTTAAACTTACATAACCATGAAAATTTTACGTGTTTTAATTCTGGCTGCCGGCCTCGCGATGGCATCGGGCGCGATGGCGCAAACCGTCTACAACAGCAGCGGGTCGAGCTGCGGCAAGATCGAGAGTGACGGTACCATCCGCAACAGCAGTGGCTCTAGTGTCGGCCGGTTCGACAGCGACGGCACCATCCGCAACAGCAGCGGCTCCAGCATTGGCAAGATCGACCGGGACGGCACTATACGCAATAGTTCAGGCTCTAGTATCGGCAGGCTCGACAGCGATGGCACGGTGCGCAACAGCAGCGGTGCCAGCATTGGCAAAGTCGAAAGCGACGGCACGGTGCGCAACAGCTCAGGATCGTACTCAGGCAAGGCGTCAGGCATTCCACGCGAATGGGTGGCCGCTTATTTCTTCTTCTTCCCGTTCTACTGATAGTGTAAGAGAAACAAAATGAAACGCCTGCCACAAGTGTGACAGGCGTTTTGGCATTAGTGACTCTAATTCGACAGATGTACAAGTCTATCGAAAAGGAGTTTTTTGGGTCATCTATAAATAGCCCGGCGAGCACCGCCTATTTCAATGCCCCTGGCCGCTAGATTTTGTGCACTACCAAAAACGTGTGGCAGATTGGGTATTTCATTTACATTGCATTTGCTGCAAACCACTGTGAACCAACCAGAAGCTGCATTTTCGCCAGAAGGCAAAGCACCTTTAAATTCCCAATTTCTCAACATTCCTTGCTCATCAGGAAGTACCATGTAAACATCAAGTGCACGGCAAAGGTTTATCCATCGGTAAACCAAGGAAAAATCATCTGCGGGGTGTGTAATTTGCAAATCGTATTTGATGTCATCTCTTATTCTTAAAGCCGTGACCGTGTAACAAGTTGAATTCATCCCTAAGTAATCTTTTAGATTTTCTGGAAGCCAAAATAATCCTATTGCCATAATGTATAAGTTTTATAAGTTAACAAATAAATTCGGGTGCAAATATACATTTATTTTGCAATATCAAGTGTTTTTTTTTGTTTTTTGCAAAACTAATTGCTATTGAAGCCTGATTCATCCAAACAGTTCACTTCCTAATTCATACACCGAAGCCACCGGCACAATCTGAATCTTAAACCGCTTGGTGTCCAGGCCTTTGGCATTGTATTTCGAAACGAAAATCTTCTCGAATCCAAGTTTGTCAGCTTCAGCGATGCGGGCTTCGATACGAGTTACGGCGCGAATTTCGCCCGAAAGACCTACCTCGGCAGCAAAGGCATAGCGTGACGGAATGGGAATATCCGCATTCGATGAAAGCACCGCCGCAATAACAGCCAAGTCGATGGCGGGGTCATCCACGTGGAGACCACCGGCGATGTTCAAGAATACGTCTTTTATGGAAAGCCTAAATCCAGCGCGTTTTTCCAACACGGCCAAGAGCATGTTCATCCTGCGGATGTCGAAACCCGTAGCGGAGCGTTGTGGGGTGCCGTAGGCCGCGCTGCTCACCAAGGCCTGCGTTTCAATGAGCATGGGGCGTTGGCCTTCCATGGTGGCCGCAATGGCAATGCCGCTCACTTCCTCGTCGCGTTGCGAGAGGAGGATCTCGCTGGGGTTGGTCACCTCGCGGAGGCCCGTGGCGTTCATCTCGAAGATGCCCAACTCGGAGGCCGAGCCGAAGCGGTTCTTGATGGTGCGCAGGATGCGAAAACCGTAATGGCGGTCGCCCTCAAACTGCAAGACGGTGTCGACGATATGCTCCAAGATCTTCGGTCCGGCGATGCTGCCGTCCTTGGTGATGTGGCCGATGAGGAACACCGGCACCTGATAGGCTTTGGCGATTTTATTCATCTCGGCTGCAGTCTCACGAATCTGTGAAAGGCTGCCCGCCGTGGCGTCTACATAAGGCGATTCCAGCGTCTGTATGGAGTCGACAATCACGATGTCGGGCTGAACATTCTTGAAGTGTTTCAGAATCTCTTGCGTGTTGGTCTCGGTGAGGATGAGGCAGTCGGTATTGTGGATGCCGATGCGCTCGGCACGCATCTTGATTTGGGTCTGGCTTTCCTCGCCCGAAATGTAAAGTATCTTTCTGCCCGCCAGTTGCAAGGCCGTCTGCAAGAGCAAGGTCGACTTGCCAATGCCAGGCTCGCCGCCCACGAGGGTGAGCGAACCGAGCACCAAACCGCCGCCCAATACGCGGTTGAGCTCCTCGTAGGGCAGGATGATGCGCTGCTCCTTGGCGTTGCTGATTTCCTTGATGGGCAAGGGGAGGCTCTGGCTTTCAAGCGCAATGTTTTTCTTTACCGATTTGGCCTCCTTTCCCGTGACGACGGTCGACTCCTCGCAGGTGTTCCATGCGCCGCAGGCGGGACATTTTCCGAACCATTTCGGCGACTCGTTGCCGCATTCCTTGCAGAAAAAGACGTTTTTCTCTTTTGCCATAGTGTTTACCTTAATGACTGACCACAGGGACACACAACACTGCCTTTTACCCTCATTGCGGGCTTGACCCCGCAAATCCCCGATTCGACGATGCGAAGCGAGTCAATCTCCCTAGCGCAAAGGATTCGTCTCCGCGCTTGGGAGATGGCGGATGTTCCTCCGCCATGAGGGTAATAGTAAGGGTTGTGCCCCTTGGTCCAGTCGCAAAAATAAGAAAAACGCCTCGTAAAAGAATAGAGTCTGAGATTTTTCCTATTTTTGTCCCAAATTCGTTGATTAAACAGGAGGTTGGATGAAAAGACGTCTACTCACCTTTATCGTATGGCTCTTCTCCATGGCGGCATTTGCCCAGCAGGGCGACGTGATGCTGTGTGAGGGTTTCTTTGCCCCTTGGCTCGAAGAGGGCTGGGATGCAAAGGGCGACGACTGGGTGGTGTGGTATGTCTCCAACACGACTTTTGCCGGTGGCAAGTCACACGAGATGCAGATGTATCCTGACTTCAACTTCGAAGGGACTACACGCCTCGTGACGCCTATCGTGGATCTGAACAAATACGATTTCATCAACTTCCAGTTCAACCATGCCCTTGAAGCCACACAGGGCAAGATCGACGCCCGCATCGGCATAGGCATCTCGCAAAACGGTGAGGATTGGGAGAGCATCTGGGAAGACACCATTGTGGGTAGCATCGCACAGAGCCAGTATCTGCTTACCTTCGACATGGAGGAATGGACCACCAAGGAGCCGCAGTTTTGCTTGTATTTCACAGGTCATGGGGCATACGTTACCAGCTGGTATATTGACAACATTTTCATCTTTGCCTCAAAGAAGAATAAGTATGGCGGCATCGACGACACCGATGAGAACGGCTTCATTGCCTCCGCCTCACACGTCACCACCCTGAAGGGCCCCTCTGCGGGAACGATAACACATTTCTCGAAGATGCGGAAGTCGCGCAGCCGCTATGCCCGAGTGGTGGAAGGCCGACAGAAAAGATGGTGGCAGTTCTGGAAATAAATATGAGTTGATGTGCATGGTAAATCAAACTTCTAAGTACATGAGCAGAATCAGTTTTCACATAAAACACGAGACTGTGAGACTATGGCTTGTGACTATGACAATGACCACTTCAACCGAGGGCTGAAATTTCAGCATTCTCGTGAAAGCGGTCATGGTCATGTTCAATAGTCATGGCTAAAACAACAAAAACTACCTTGAACGAATCATGAAGAATAGCATTATAGTCCTACTATTTGTTTTTCTGTCGATGACGGTCGCAGCCCAGACCTTCACCGACAGCAACCTGCCCATCGTAGTCATCGATACCGACGGAGGTGCCAGCATCCCTGATGAGCCAAAGGTGTTGGCCACGATGAAGATCATTTGGCATCAGGATGGCTCGCGCAACTACATGAGCGACATCGACAACCCCGAATTTCTCAACTACGACGGACGCATCGGCATCGAGCGGCGTGGCTATTCCTCGCAGATGGTTTCGGACAAGAAGCCTTACGGCCTGACGACGCTCCAAGACGACAATGTCTCAAACAACAATGTCAGTCTCTTCGGGATGCCTGCCGAAAACGACTGGATCCTCAATCCCTTGGCATACGACCAAACTGGGATGCGCGACGTGTTGGCCTACGAGTTGTCGAACCAAATCGGCCAATACGCCTCACGAAGCCAGTATTGCGAGGTGGTCCTCAATGGCAATTACCGAGGCCTTTATGTCTTTATGGAGAAAATCAAGGTCGACAAAAACCGTGTCAACATTGAGAAGATGGACGAAACCTGCAACCAACCGCCTGAGGTAACTGGAGGCTACATCGTGCAAGCCAACCGCGGCGACTACGACCCTGTGGCATGGACCATGCAGACCTATCTCATGAGTTGGTGGTGGCCCGTCTACACCGAGTTTCTTCACCATTACCCCAAACACGAAAACATCACCAGCGAACAGAACGACTATATCCACGGCGTGTTCCTCGACCTTGAATCAGTGGCGCACGATTATGACACCGACATCACAACAGGCATTCCTTCAGTCATCGACATTCCTTCTTTCGTCGATTTCATGATCATGGCCGAGTTCACTTCCAATGTCGATGTGTATCACCTCAGCACCTTTTTCCACAAGGATCGTTGTAGCAAGCTGCGGGCAGGCCCTATTTGGGACTATAACCTTGCCTTCGGTTACGATGCTTTTGGCAACCGGAGTGGTTACGATGTGTGGCAGTTCGACAACCAAGACAACACGGGACCGCGGTTTTGGAAAGACCTGTTCGACACGGATGTGTTCCGTTGCTATTTTGCCAAACGCTGGTTTGAATTGACAGATGAAGGTATGCCTTTGGATTACGACCGCATCTGCAACCGCATCGATGAGATTGATGCTGTCATCGCTGAAGCTATCGTCCGCGACAATCAGCGCTGGAATCAGATGAACCAACACACCCAGTATGTGAACAATATGAAGAACTGGCTGCAGCAACGCATCAACTGGCTGAACAGCCATATCGGCTCTACCCAAGGTTGTTCCGATGTCGACCTGCCGCCTTTGGTCATCTCCAAAATCCATTACCACCCCCAAGACTGGTGGAGCATCGACGGTGACCTCCTCGAGTTCGTCGAAATCACCAACAACGGCGATGTGGAGGTGGACTTGACGGGCATCTATTTCCGCGAGTTGGGTCTCACTTATCAATTCCCTGATGGTGCGCATCTTGCTGGTCGACAATCTGTTGTGATTTGTTCTGATTCTTTGTTGTTTAGCGAATACTATGGTATCACGCCCTTTGGCCAATACATGCGCAAGCTCGACAACAAGTCGGAAAACCTAGTGCTAGTCGACGCTTGGGGCAACATCATCGATCAAGTGCAATACTACGACAGCGAGCCGTGGCCCACGGAAGCCGACGGGAATGGGCCATTCCTCCAACTCAAGGATTTGGACAGCGACAATAGTTTGGCTGAGAATTGGACAATCAGCTACGACCTAACGGGCATTGAGGAAGAGCCTCTTGGGTTGGCGCACCTCTATCCTAATCCCACTTCGGGAATGATTCGCATTACCTTATCAGAAAACGCCATCCGTTGCCAAATTGTTGATTTGATGGGCGATATGTTACAAGAAACATCGCCTTCAAGTCCTGACTTTGAGCTGGATTTGAGCGGATTGCCTTCTGGGATGTATTTGGTGAAGTTGCAGTTTGCTGATGGGAAGATGGCTTTCAAGAAAGTTGTTAAACAATAGAATGCTGTTCGTGCCGTTCGATCGTTCGTGTTGTTCGGTCGGATTTGCAATCCGACCGCATCGAACTTGCGGATTTGTAATCCGCTTAACAACAAAAACAACATAAACATTTGATAAACATAAATTTATCGGATTACAAATCCTTATATTCACAACCGGCGGATTGCAAATCCGCCGGAACTATAGCCGGATTAAACCTGATTTTGAATTTACAACTCCTCCGCAAACTTAATGTCCTTCACATTAAGTTGCAAGTTGGTCTTGCCCTGCCAAGTGTTGTATTCCAGATGGTAGCAGATGCTGAAAGGCTCGCCGTTGTGGATGCGGTCGAAGAGGTCGCCCTTTTGGAAGGCGATGCCCGAGAAGGGTGCCACACCTTGTTCGGCGTCGCCTACCTGCGACACGGTGAGTTTCAGGTGACGGTGGCCGCCCACGGGACGTGAGCCACCTGCGTCAATGACGTTATCGGTCCAAAACACGGGTGCCATGTTGCCCGGACCGAAAGGCGCAAACTGGTTGAGGATGCGCATGAACTTAGGTGTGATGTCGGCGAACTTGATCTTCAAGTCCACTTCAAGCTCTGGAACAAAGTCTTCGTCGATAAGGTGTTCGCTGACATAGGCTTCGAAACGGCGACGGAACTCGGGCAGGTTTTCGGGCTTCATCGACAGACCTGCGGCGTATTTATGGCCACCAAAGTGCTCGAGCAGGTCGGAGCAATGGTCGATGGCATCATAGATGTCGAAGCTCTTGATGGAGCGTGCCGAGCCGGTGACCAAGCCGTTGGCGCGGGTCAGGACGATGGTGGGGCGGTAATAGTAATCGGTGAGGCGTGAGGCCACGATGCCGATGACGCCACGATGCCATCTCTCGTTGAAGACCACGGTGCTCTTGGCTTCCTTCAGCTCTTGGTCGGCATCAATCATGCCGAGGGCTTCCTCAGTGATGCGGTTGTCGAACTCGCGACGCTCGTCGTTGAGGTCGTTGATGGAGGCGGCTAGTTTTTCGGCGTGTTCCTTCTTGTCGGCGATGAGCAGGCGCACCGAGTCGGAGGCCTTGGCGATGCGTCCCGCAGCGTTGATGCGAGGTCCGATGAGGAAGACCAAGTCGCTGATGGTCAGCTCTCTAGTGAGCACGTTTTCGTCTTCGTCCAGCTGGTCTTCGTCACGGCGGTAGATGTTGGCGTGTTGCAGGATGGCCTCGATGCCCGGACGCGGTTTCTTGTTGAGTTGCTTCAAGCCGAAGTAGGCCAGCACGCGGTTTTCGCCCGTGATGGGCACGATGTCGGCGGCAATGCTCACGGCGAGGAAGTCGAGCAGTTCATACACCTCTTCGATGGTGCCGTAGCCCTTCATCGAGAGGGCGGTGACCAGCTTGAAGCCCACGCCACAGCCCGAGAGCTCGTCGTAAGGATAGTTGCAGTCGGGGCGCTTGGCGTCGAGCACGGCCACGGCATCGGGGATGACATCGCCAGCGCGGTGGTGGTCGCAGATGATGAAGTCGACGCCTTTGGCGTTGGCGTATTCGATGCGTTCCACGGCCTTGATGCCGCAGTCGAGGGCGATGACAAGCTTGAAGCCGTTGTCAGCCGCATAGTCGATACCTTTGTAGGAGATGCCGTAGCCTTCCTCGTAGCGGTCGGGGATATAGAACTCGATTTTCTTCTTTTTGAAGAAGCGCTTCAAGTAAGTGTAAACCACCGCCACGGCTGTCGTGCCGTCCACGTCGTAGTCGCCGTAGATCAGCACCTTCTCGCCATCGTTGATGGCGCGGATGACCCTTTCCACGGCTTTGTCCATGTCCTTCATGAGGAAGGGATCGTGGAGTTGGGAGAGGGAAGGACGGAAGAATGTTTTGGCCTCCTCGTAGTTTGTAATTCCGCGTTGGACAAGCAAAGTGGCAAGGTTCTCATCGATATTGAGCACCTTGACAATTTCGGCAACTTGCTGTTTGTCAACAGGTTGGTTTAAAATCCACTTTGTTTCCATCCACGTAGTTTTGAATCGGTAAAAATAATAAGAAAAACAATACGGAAAACGTGAATTTGTAGTTTATACTCAACTTTTCTTTTATAACATTCATTTTCAGCGGATTATTTATTCGCTTTTTTGTTGTATTCTACATAACAATTCAATTTTCAAAAAGGCGTGAATTGTTGAAAAATATGTTCAAAAAAAATGCTTTTGGCTCTTGCGCGGTGTGCATATTTTTGGTATTCTTGCAGTTTAAAATCACTTAAACTTTCTACCCTTGAAAAAGATTAAAACTGCTTTAATATCAGTATTTTATAAAACGGGCATCGACACCATCGTCGACTTGTTGAAGCAAAATGGCGTGCAGATTTACTCCACGGGAGGCACGTACGATTTCATCAAGCCGTTGGACCCCTCGGTGAAGACCGTCGAGTCGCTCACGGGCTATCCGTCCATCTTGGGCGGTCGCGTGAAGACCCTCCATCCCAAAGTGTTTGGCGGCATTCTGGGTCGCACTCAGCTTGAGTCCGACCAGAAGGAAATGCAGGAGTATGACATCCCGCCATTCGACCTCGTCATCGTCGACCTCTATCCTTTCGAGGAAACCGTGGCCAAGACCGAAGATGCCTCTGCCATTATTGAGAAGATCGACATCGGTGGCATCTCCCTCATTCGCGCCGGCGCGAAGAACTTCAACGATGTACTGATTGTGCCTTCACAAAAATACTATGGCGAGCTCATCCAGCTGCTCAAAGACCAGCAGGGTGAGACCTCCCTTGACGACCGCCGCCGTTTTGCAGCCTATGCCTTTGGCGTGAGCTCGCACTACGACAGTGCCATCATGAACTGGTTTACGAAAAATGATGACACCAAGCCGCTGCGCATTACCGAAGAAGAAGGTACTGCTTTGCGTTATGGCGAAAACCCGCACCAGAAGGGCACCTTCTATGGCGATTTGGATGCGATGTTCGAAAAGCTGCATGGCAAGGAATTGTCGTACAACAACTTGCTTGACCTCGACGCAGGCCTCAACCTCATCCGTGAGTTCGACGAGCCTACCTTCGCCATCCTCAAGCACAACAATCCCTGTGGCATTGCTTGTCGCCCGACTGTGAAAGAAGCCTATCTCGCAGCTTTGGCAGGCGACCCTGTGTCGGCCTTTGGTGGCGTGCTGGTGTGCAACCGCCCCATTGACCTCGAAGCGGCTGAGGAGATCAACAAGCTCTTCATCGAAGTCATCGTGGCACCCAAGTATGAAGACGGCGTGCTCGACCTGCTCTTCTCGAAGAAAAACCGTGTGGTGCTTCGCCTCAAGGCCGACCTCTATAGACCCCAAACGGTGAAGACTGCCTTGAATGGCTTCCTCGTGCAAGACCGTGACCTTCACACCGAAACGGCTGAAGATTTCAAAGTCATTACCACCAAGGCACCTGCTGCCGAAGAAGTGACAGACATGATTTTCGCCAACAAAATTGTGAAGCACAGCCGCTCCAATGCCATCGTCCTTGCCAAAGGCAAGCAACTCTATGCCTCAGGCATCGGGCAGACCTCGCGTGTGGATGCCCTGCGCCAAGCCATCGAGAAAGCCCGTTCGTTCGACTTCGACCTCAAAGGTGCCGTCTTGGCTTCCGATGCTTTCTTCCCCTTCAAGGACTGCGTCGAATTGGCCCACGAGGCGGGTATCACTGCCATCGTGCAACCTGGCGGCTCGGTGCGCGACCAAGAATCCATCGACTGCTGCAACGAACACGGCATCGGCATGGTGTTTACGGGATATAGACATTTTAGACATTAACGAATGATGATGGTAGAGACGCGCCACGGCACGTCTCTACAAAGGAACAATTAACTGACAACTGAACAACTGACAACTAACAACTTAAAAAATGGGAGCATTTTCATTCCTCAATAAAGAAATCGCTATTGACCTTGGTACGGCCAACACGATCATCATATACAACGACAAGGTAGTCGTTGACGAGCCTTCCATCGTGGCCCTGCAGCGCGACACGAAGAAAATCATCGCTGTCGGAAAGCGCGCCATGATGATGCACGGCAAGACCCACGAAAACATCAAGACCATCCGCCCGCTGCGCGACGGTGTTATTGCCGACTTCCAAGCCGCAGAATACATGATGCGCGAGATGATCAAGATGATCAATTTCAAGAACACCTTGTTTCCGCCCAGCCTGAAGATGGTCATCTGCATTCCTTCGGGTATCACCGAGGTGGAGGAGCGTGCCGTGAAGGACTCGGCAGAACAGGCTGGCGCCAAAGAGGTACGTCTGATTCACGAGCCCATGGCTGCTGCCATCGGTATCGGCATCGACGTGCTTGAGCCGACAGGTAACATGATTATCGACATCGGTGGCGGTACTTCCGAAATCGCCGTCATTGCCTTGGGTGGTATTGTCAACAACAAGTCCATCCGTATTGCTGGTGACGACTTCACTGCCGATATCGAAGAATACATGCGTAAGCAGCACAACATCATCGTAGGTGAGCGCACTGCCGAACGCATCAAGATTGAGGTCGGTGCCGCTATCCCGCAGCTCGACAATCCGCCCGATGACTATGCCGTGCAAGGCCGTGACATGCTGACGGGTATCCCGAAGGAAATCCGCGTCAACTATGCCGAGATCGCTCACTGCCTCGACAAGAGCATCATGAAGATTGAGACCGCTGTGTTGAACGCCTTGGAGCAGACCCCGCCCGAGCTGTCGGCCGATATCTACCGCACGGGTATCTACCTCACCGGTGGTGGTGCTTTGCTGCGTGGCCTCGACAAGCGTCTCAACGCCAAGACCAAGTTGCCCATCCACGTGGCTGAAGACCCGCTGCGCGCCGTCGCCCGTGGTACCGGCATCGCCCTGAAGAACTTCGACAGATTCACCTTCTTGATCAAATAAGGACACGAGACTATTTGACACGAGACACGAGACATTAACTAAATCTCGAGTCTTGCATCTTGAAGTCTTGCGTCAATGATAACGACATGAACAATCTTCGGCGTTTTATTCTGAAATATCACTTCGTCATCTTGTTCATCCTGCTCGAGGTGATTTCCATCTTACTGCTCGCCAATAGTCAACGCTTTCATCGCAATCGTATGGTGAACACCACCAACGATGTCGTGGGCAAGATCTATGAGTGGGGTAGTGAGGTGGGCAACTATTTCCGTCTCAACAACGCCAACAAGCAATTGGCCGAAGAGAACGCCATGCTCCGCCAACAACTCTCCGTGATGTATGACACCACCACTTGTACCTATGACATCAACAAGGGTGACACCTTATTTAAATACATCCCTGCACAAGTTGTCAACAACAGCACCAATCAGGTCAACAACTACATCATCATCAACAAAGGTACAGTGGATGGCATTGAGCGTGACATGAGCGTCATTTCCACCGATGGCATCGTAGGTGTGGTCACGGATGTCAGTCGCCACTATGCTTCCATCATGAGCTTGCTCCATAGTAAGTCTGTGGTTGGAGTCCGCATCAAAGAGAGCCAAGAACTCGCCAGCTTGAAGTGGGAGACCGCCAACTATCGCTATGGTATGGTTGAAGACATTCCCACCCACATCGTCTTAAAGCAAGGCGACACCATTGTGACCAGTTCCCATTCCAATATCTTTCCAGAAGATTTGATGGTGGGCACTATAGAAGAGTTTTATCCCACTGCCGTTGATGCGTTGAACAAGGCCAAAATACGTTATGCCACCGACTTCGCTACGTTGAGACATGTGTATGTGATTAGAGATTTGCACAAACCCGAGCTCGATTCGCTCAAAGCCAGACTCCAATGATATGAACAAGACCGTGCTACAAATCATCCGTTTCGTCGTGCTCGTGCTCCTTCAGGTGCTGGTCATCAACCACTGGTCATCAACCATATCCGCCTGGGAGGGTATGTGCATCCATATATTTATTTGGTTTTCGTCATGCTGTTGCCCTTTAGCACTCCAAAATGGCAATTGTTGGTTTTGGGTTTTGCCATAGGGCTGACCGTAGATCTGTTTACGGGTACACCTGGCCTTCACGCTGGGGCCACCACTTTGATGGCGTTTAGTCGTCCGTCCATTATCAAGTTGATTTCGGGCAACCAGAAATTCGAAAACATCACCGAGCCCAATATCAGTCAGTTGGGCGGACTATGGTTTTTCCGCTACGCGCTGTTTTTGGTGCTCATCCATCATTTTGCGCTGTTTTTCCTTGAGTCGTTCAGCTTCAGGCTCATCGGACAGGTCTTGCTGCGCATCCTGCTCAGCGTCCCCGTCTCCATCTTCCTCATCATGATGATCATGTACATCTTCAAATCGGAAAAGAAAAGAGAATAAATATAAACAACTAATTTACTATGAAAAAAAACTTGTTATTCCTGCTTGCACTCGCGTTTGGCTTGACCGCCTGTAACGAGAGTGCCAATAGCTTTAAGGTCAATGTCAGTTTGGCCAATGCCAATGCCAAAACCGTTTACTTGCAGAAGTTTGTCAACAACGAGCCTGTCACCATCGACTCTGCTGTCGTCAACAACGACCAAGCTGTGTTGACAGCGCCCCTCGACGACCCGCAGATTCTTTATGCCCTGAGAGTGAAGGGCAGAAAAGGCTCGATGCCGTTCTTTGCCGACAACAAGGATGTTGTGTTTGTGGGCGATATGAACAACCCGCAAGATGTAGAAATCATGGCTTCGGAAACCCAAGCCGAGTTGGATGCCTACAACAAGCAGGTGAGCCAATTCGACACACAAATCTCTGAGCTGTATATCGCGATGCAGCAGGCCTTTAACAACGAAGACTCAATCCAAATGGACTCGCTCAACAAGGTTGGTACGGCACTGATGGAACAGCAGGACAATTTCCGTGACGAGTACATCAAAGCCCACCCTGAGAGCTTCGTCGCACATTACATCCTCGATGGCGTGAAGCAGGACTATCCCGTCGACCAGCTGAAGGAAATGGTGGGTGCTTTCACCACCGAATCCATCTATCGTGACCACCTCAATGAATACATCGCCTCACAAGAACGCTTGGAGATTGGTCAGCCATTCATCGATTTCACCTTGACGACCAAGGCCGGCGAGAAAGTCAGTCTTGCCGAGGTCATTGCCAAAAACAAGATCACGATGGTCGACTTCTGGGCTTCGTGGTGCGGTCCTTGCCGTCATGAAAACCCCGTTGTGAAAGCCGCTTACGAGAAATTCCATGAATTGGGTTTCGATGTCCTCAGTGTCAGTGTCGACCAGGACGAAGCCGCATGGCTGAAAGCCGTTGAGGAAGACGAACTGCCTTGGACGCAGGTGCGCGACAGCGAAAACAAAGCCAGCCAAGACTATATGATTTATTATATCCCTGCCAATTTCCTCTACGACCAGACTGGCACCATGGTGGCCAAAGGCTTGAGAGGCGAAGACTTGGAGGCTAAACTGTCTGAACTATTGAAATAAAATGGGGCAAAAGACATTCAGCCTTAGTCGTCATAGCGGGCTTGACCCGCTATCTCCTGAAGAAAAAGGTCTCCCTTCTTTTTCAGGAGATGGCGGATGTTCCTCCGCCATGACGACTAAAGAAAAGGTCATAGTACCGCATAAAATCGATTAACAATACACTTATGAAAACAAAGTATTTTCTTTTAGGTTTGGTTTGTGTCGGGCTTTTCGCCTGCACTTCAACCCCTAAGGCCGAGACCTTCAAGGTCAACGTGAACCTCGCCAACGCTGATGGAAAGATAGTCTATCTGCAAAAGGACGGTCAAACGCTGGATTCGGCCGTGATTGCCAACTGGGATGCTGTGTTTGAGACTCCAAAATGTGAAGACAACGAGATGTACAGCATCATGCTTCAGGGCTGGCGCCGCGCCTTCCCGTTTTTCACCGACAATGTGGACGTGACTCTTGAAGGCGACGCGCAAAATCCCAATGCCATCTTGGTGAAAGGCTCAGAGTCGCAAGACCGACTCAATGCCTTCACTCAGAGTTATAACGAGCTTGAAGAGAAACTGGAGGCCGACAGCACGATGGCCCAAGCCGATAAGGACGAGGTCCTGAAGATGCAATGCTTCGACTATGTGTGGGAAAACCCCACCGACCCCGTGGCGCATTATGTGCTTTACCGTTACAAGTGGGCCTTCGGTCCCTGTGAGCTGCGCACGATGATTGACAACATCCATCATGCCGACAGCAACCTCGTTACTGCCAACCTGAAACTGGCAGAGGAGTATGTGGAGAAGCAAGAACGCGTGCAAGCCGGCCAGCCCATCATCGACTTCACCCAAAACGACGCTGACGGCAACCCTGTGACGCTTTCACAGTTGGCAGAAGGCAAGCTCCTGCTCGTCGACTTCTGGGCTTCGTGGTGCCCCGACTGCCGCAAGGAGAACCCCAACGTGGTGGCAGCCTATCAGAAGTTCCACGACCAAGGCTTTGACGTGCTTGGCGTGTCGTTCGACACTGAAAAGGAGAAATGGCTCGCTGCCATCGAGAAGGACGGCCTCACGTGGACCCACGTCTCTGACTTGCAAGGCTGGAGCAATGCTGCTGGTGCTCTTTATGCCATTTCCTTCATCCCGCAGAATGTCCTCATTAAAGACGGCATGATTGTCGCCCGCAACCTGGAAGGGGAGGAGCTGATGGAGGAAGTTGAACGGCAGTTGAAGTAAGAGATTCCCCGAGCGAAGCGAAGGGGAATCTCTATTCCTTTACGATTCTCTCCAAAATAGTATTACCTTCCTTGTCGGCAATGCGCAGCAGGTACACACCTTCGGGCAGACCTTCTACGCTGATCCTGTTGGTATTGGTAAAAGACTTAACCTTTACGCCGAGAACATTGTAAACCTGGATTTCGGCGACATCCCTTCCTTCGATGTTCACCATGTCTTTGACGGGATTGGGGAAGACCGCCAGTTGCTGCTCTTCTTTGCTATTGACGGAGAGGTCGGTCCTGACCAGAATCGGAAATCCGTCGTTGATGTTGTTCACGTCAAATCCCCAAACAGCATTGCCTTGGTTGAGCCTATCCACAAAGGCCTCTTCACGCATTTCTTCAGCGCTTTTCGGGATGCCATACTCGTCGCCTGAACAAACATTGAGGTAGTAACAATTTTCGAAAATCATGTTCTCGGGTCGAACGGTGAATCCAAGCAAACATCCAACATGATGGTTCCCAGTGATTTCTCCAACACTATAACTGTTTTTGGCCTCTCCACGAGGAGAAGCCATGCCAAACAAACCGCCAGCGGCTGGATAATAGGCTGATGTGTCGCCAATTGCGGACACATTGCCTGTGTTGTAACAATTGTCGATCTTCGCCTGATAAGAAATAGAAAGTATACCACCGCCAAGTCTACTCGCCTCAATATCGCCTTCGTTGAAACACTCGGAGATTTCAACCGACGACATCGTGCCGGCGATTCCACCCACATTGGAACCTTTCAGACGGCCAATATTAGAGCAATTACTGACCACTTTAGCGCCCATCCCCACAATTCCACCAACATTATTGCCTTCAATATCAGCACCATTTCTGCAACGAGAGATAATGACTATTCCGCCATGGCCGACGATGCCACCGCTTTCATTTCCGTTGATGTATCCATTGGTGACATACACATTCTCAATTACCACAGTGTCTCCCTCAATCCAAGAATTTGCATATCCAAACAAACCTGCATAACTGCCTTCATTGTCAACGTAAATGTTGGAAATACTATGGCCGCCACCATCAAAATGACCCCTGAACATTGAGCGAGGAGCAAAGCCCGTACTATTCAGATTTCCTCTGTCGCAACCATCCTCATCAAATCCTCGGTTATACAAACCAATGGGTATCCATGGCTGGTCTTCGCTGCCATTTAGGTCGATATCGGTGGTAAGACGAAAATACAGGCCTTGCGTATCGAAATCCTTATTGACCATGTAGGACAGGAACGCCAGTTGCGCTGCCGTCTCAATCAGATAGGGGTCGCCTTCCGTACCGCTTCCTCTTGTCCATAGTTCTCTGCTGCCGTCCCATACGCTGGGCTGGGCTTTGGCCATGATACCCGCCAAAAGAAGCATCATTAGGATATAGAATCTTTTCATCTTATTCATTGTTAAATAGTTAGACATTCTATTATTTTCCGAAGTTGCTGTTGAACAAGTCCCTGATATGGTCGATGATGGCGCCTTTGCGCTCCATTGCCGACTGATTGTCGTTTTTCCATACGGTAATCATCGCACAGTCCAATTCCTGCATACTCCCACCAGCGAAATTGAAAGGTCCTATCGTAGCAAGGCCTCTTCTGTCGGAGGGTTGGTTTTCGTTTTGCTCTTCGGTCCAGTATTTATCTTCCGTGTTAAATCCATCGTTGGGAGCGATGCCGTTGGTGCCGAAGTTGCATGGGTCGCTGTCGCCAGGATAGGCAAAATTGCACTCGGGACCCACCATCTGCGCTCCACCGAAGCCGTTGCCACCATACTGCATGTGGTTGCCATTTTTCCATATACAACGCAAATAATTGTATTGGTCTAGAGCACTATCGGGTTCTCCAGACGCATTATAATTGTTTTTATAGATGAACCCACACAGACCCAACCGTTCGTCATCGACAATACCGTTGCCGAAATTGTATCCATTGTAAGCATATTTATCCAAAGGATGTGCTTCATCGAACAAGGCTTCGCAATCTCCTTCGAAAGCAGGGTTGTCGCGCCCGTCTGCCTCCATATATGGGCCCGCGAGCACCGTGCAGACCTGTACGGGTGGGTCGTCGCCGAAGGCCCACGGCTGTCCTTGGCCATCGACAGGCGTACCATTGTACCCAAAACACGAACCACGCTGTACGTCACAACCGACATAGTCGTCCCAACCGTAACCGATGTCCCAGTCATTCCAAATCCCAAGATACACTTCATGATAATCCGAAGAAGAACGGTTGTAGATTTTGTAATTGAAAAAAACCGTGTTGTTGACAGCCTCGTCATCAGGCGCATCAAAGGCATAGACCATGGTTTGGACTTCGAGGCCCAGTGACGGGCCACCTGACTCGGTATGCCTGGTATAGTTGTCATTGAAGATGAAAAACAAGCATTGATCGCCTTTGATATCGGGATAGTCGCCGTCGGCAGGATTGTAATGTCCGTCGCCGTTGACGTCGACAAATGGCGCCAAGTTCTCGGCATAGCCTTCCTCGCCATGCGCCGGCCATGTCAGGATGTCTTCAGGAACGACGTAACCACCGTTGTCATGATTGGCGATGAATTGTTCTATTTCAGCGCGAGTCAAATTCCAAACTCGATGAAACTTCAAGGAAGTCATCAGATCCGTTGTACCCTCCATGGGTTTGAGCGGCCCTGACCAATAATCCATTCCAACCTGGCCGTATTGGAAAGCGGCAACATGAAGGCTGTCGTCCGTATCCAAGCCTCCAAACCACAACGCCAGTTGGAAAACCGTTTCTTTGCCACTGCCTTGTGGCACTTCCCAAGTAGGACAATCGCCATGACTTTCTTGCCATTCCTCGTAATAGGTGCCTTGTTGAGGAACGAAACACGTACCATTCCCAAGGATGGTGGCCCTCACATTATTGGTCTCGATATGCGAGATGGGAGGATATTGTGCCAAAGAGGCCAGATAGGTCGCGCACAATACAAATAACAGAAGCATTTTCTTTTTCATAGCAGTAGCGTTTAAATGAATACTGTTTGTCGTTTTTCATGGGCAAAACTACAAACAGACCCCTCCGCTGTCAAGAAAAAGATGGTGCGGATAGGTGCGGAATCTTACATTGAAAATGGAAATCAAGGCTTTGCGTCTGATTTGGCAAAGTCACGCAAAGTGGTCGACAGTGGTTCGTCGCTACCAAAAATGCCTTTCAACTTGCGGCTGCGCTCGCACACCGTGTTGAAGGCGCGCTGCATCAAGGCGGCCATGTCGGCTTCCTCCATGCCCAGGAGATAGAGGCAGCAATAGTCGATGTCGCCCTTGGTCAGCGAAGGGAAGTCTTGTTTGAGGCGCGTGGTGAACTGCCCAAAGTGGACATCGGCAGCCTCGCGCAAGGCCATCAACTGCTCCTTGTTGAGCGCATAGTCCTTATACACCCTATAGTCCATCTTCGACTTGAACTGTCCCTCGTTCACCCGCTCCATGATCAGGCGGCAGATGGGTTCCTCGGCAAACGAGGCGGCCTCCACCCGTTTCTTCATCGCCGAGAGGGCCTCGCCCTGCTCCTGCAACTGCCCCGAAAGGACC
>CACXIM010000029.1 GCA_902767725.1 uncultured Bacteroidia bacterium
TTCGGAAATCGGGCCTTCCACGCTGTTTCAAGCCTATAAGACCATCAAACAGATGGAGAAGAAAGGCAACAGCCGCGCCGAAATCATCGAGGTGCTGAAGGATAAATTCACGGAGAAAAATCCGGATGTTAAAGTTTAGAGTTTAGAGTTGAGTGTTTAGAGTTTAGAGTTGTAGAGCTGTCACACCGTGGCAGCCGCAAAAAATGACAATATGGAAATCACAAAAGACACAAAACTAGCCGACCTCATCGCCCAATATCCTTGGCTGAAGGCGGAAATGGCAAAAGTGAACGAGAAGTTCAAGATGCTCAACACGCCTGTTGGCAAAATCATGTTGGGCAAGGCTACCATCGCCGAAATGAGCAAGAAATCAGGGATGGAAGTGGAGGCCATCATCGAGAGAATCAAAGGATTGATTAACCAACACATAAACCAATAACAGAAAGGAACATCATGAAGTACAAAGTGAATGACAGTTGCATCGGCTGCGGCCTTTGCGAGTCCACCTGCCCCGAAGTGTTCAGCATCCAAGGTGACGTTGCTGTCGCCATTGAAGGCGAAGTTCCAGGGTCGGCAATGGCTGCCGCCGCTGAAGCCAAAGAAGGCTGCCCAGTGGGAGCCATTGAAGAAGCGTAACACAAAGTTCTAACAACCCAACCGCCGCAAGGTTTTTCTTGACCTTTGCGGCGGTTTCTTTCCCTATTCCTCAAACTTATCCTTGCCTCTCATCGTATGGCGCAAAGCACTAAGAAGTTCTTGCGATTCTTGAACAAGGTTGAGGAAGACAGTCATGCTCTCAATGTTGAGTTGTTTGGTTTGGATATCCTTAATGATCACATTACGGTAATCGGAAAGAGTGGCTTGGAGTTTTGCTGCGTCATCGCGAATTTGGCTGCTGGTTTTAGTAATAATAGCTCGGTTAAAAACGCGTACAATCTCATCGCGTAGGAAGAAAAAGTCGTTGACATATTTGATGGGAATTGGACGAAAATTATTGCCTACATGTTCCAAGCACGGTTCACCCATGCGTTTCAAACAATACACCATTTGCGCGAGGGAATTGATCGTGAGGAAGTACCATGTGCCTTTTTCCACGCTGAGTACAGGGTCTATACGGCGCATTGCAATAATTTGTTTCCTCCGTTGACGCTTAATCTCTTTTCGTTGACTCTCAAGCTGAACAACGGCATGCTTTAGCATACGGTAGTCTTCCAATAAGAAAGCCGTAGTTAATGTCTCATAATGATTTACCACAAATTGTAGGTTGTCTATGGTGATATAGTTCACATGTTTACAAAGCATTTTCCAACATTCAGTTTTGTCGTTGGTGCGAAGGATTTCCTTAAACAACACGTCCGTTTCACTGCTCTTGTTGTTCTTTTCAAAGCGTCGGTTGCTTCGGATGATTAACACGACAGCCAGCGCAATGGCTAAAAACATCGCCACGAACGAGCCAAAATGCAATACATTGGTAACTAGGAAACACATGATGAATGCCGCACCAGCGGTGAGGAACCATCCGCCGATGACGCTCAACATGCCTGTAATGCGAAACACGGCGCTCTCTCGGCTCCATGCACGATCGGCAAGCGAGGTTCCCATGGCTACCATAAAGGTGACGTAGGTCGTGGAAAGCGGGAGTTTCATGCTGGTGCCTAGAGCGACAAGAAGTCCTGCGAGAACAAGATTGACGGCTGCGCGAATCTGGTCGAATGCTGCATCATTAGGTAATACTGCTTCGTCGGCATTAAAACGCGAGTCAATCCATTTCTTAATGCGATTGGGTATCAATGCAGCAACAGCTGTCGCTATTTTTTTGTTTGTGCGCACCAAGGCACGGGCGACACCACTTGAGCCAAACATCTCGTCGCCCTCATCTTGACGGGATAGGTCAACTGAAGTTTTCACCACATTTTGTGCCTTCTTTGAGAGCACCAATGAGAGCACCATGATTATGCCTGCAATGACCAGATAGATTGTGGGAGTGTGCGCCGTGTCCATCAGCGATTTCATCATAAACGACGAAGCATCGCCCGAACCGTTGGCCACATAGTCATTGTAGGCGTCAAGACCAGTTAGGGGCACACCTACGAAGTTCACCAAGTCGTTGCCAGCAAATGCCATGGCTAACGCAAAGGTGCCCAGTAGCACCACAAATTTCAGAATAGGCAGTTTAAAGGCACTCAAAATCGTCAAGATGATGGAGAAGATAGCGAAACCACCTCCCAAGATCAGCCATGTGTTCTCATCGATGTACGATTTCACCACTGGTGTCATAATGTTTGAACCTTTCAACCCGTTGATGAGTAGGAACCAAACAATGCTCGTCACGGCAATGCCTCCGAAGATGCCGATTTTGAGCGAAGAACCCAGGCGGTTTCCCATATTGCCAGTGTGATTGGTGGTAACGCCATTCACACGGTAGGTGAAGGTGAACACCAGACGCGCCACCCACTGCACCAATGTACCGAGGACAAACGCGATGGCTACTGAAAGGAAGATGCCAAAGATAACCGAGATGGCCTTTTCCGTGTTGAGCAGGTCGCCCAACGAAAGCAAGGTGCCATCGATTGCTGTTGCGCCTTTGGCAATCTGTAGCAATGCGATGGCGAAGGCTCCACCCAACAATTCAAACACCATAGAAACGGTGGTTGATGTCGGCATGCCAAGCGTGTTGAATATGTCGAGCAACACTACATCTGTCACCATCACGGCCAGAAACACGCACATCACATCGTAGAACGAGAAGTATTGTGGAGTCATGATGCCATGCCTAGCTACGTCCATCATGCCGTTGCTCATGGCGGCACCAGCAAATACGCCAATAGCCGCAACGATTACAATCGTTTTGTGTCTCGCAACTTTGGCGCCGATGGCAGAGTTCAGGAAGTTCACAGCGTCGTTGCTCACGCCCACCACAAGGTCGAAAACGGCAAGGATAATAAGGAATACCACTATTCCGAAAAATAAAATGTTCATGTGTTTGGTGTTTTACAGTTTGTCCGTCGATGCAACAATAATCTCCAAGTACATAAGCACAAAAGTTAATGCGAGGAGGATTACAAATACCAGCCAATCGACAAACTTGCTTTTGTTACTATCTTTGTTCACATTGTCTGTTTTTCGAATACGTGGCAAAGGAACACACTTGAAGTTACAGGCGTGTTGCGGTTGTATTACAAAAGCATTGCAATGTTATCCCCCAAGCGTAAACTTAACAGTCAGTCCGCCGCCATGCGTGGGTAGCGCCGTGATGGTTCCGCCGAGGGCGACAACGGTGTTTTTAACGATGGCCAGGCCGAGACCTGTGCCTCCAAGTTTGCGAGATCGGCCTTTGTCGACGCGATAGAAACGTTCAAAAAGATAAGGGAGATGTTGTGGCGGAACCCCTACGCCGTTGTCGGCAACGGAAAACTCGCCGTTATCGTAGGTGATGAGAATTCGAGTGGCTCCTGTGGCGTAGGCAAGGGCATTGTCCACAAAGTTGCGAAATAGGCTGTAAATCAAACTCTCTGGTTCGGCAAAAGGTGAAGAAATGATGATGCTCGCAGGAAGTTCGACGACGGGCTCAATGTCTTTGTCTTTTAATTGCAAGGCAGTGTCTTCCAATACATTGTAAATAATTGGCACAATATCAATGGCATTGTTGTTTTCTTTGTTTATTGAAAGACTTGTCGGCATTTCATCCAAACGTGTCAGTTGCGACATGTCCATGAGCAATTTGCTCATGCGCTCGCTTTGGGCATAGCAGCGTTCCAGAAAATGCTGACGTTTGTCCTGAGGCATATCGGGATGGTCAAGGATGCTCTCCAAATAGCCGTGTATGCTGGCGGCAGGGGTTTTCAGCTCGTGGGCAGCATTTTGGGTGAGCTGGCGTTTGAGGCGGAGCTTGTCCTCCTCGCTATGGCGCAGTTTCCAGTATAAGGTAATGATAGTGTGGGAAATCTCGCCCAATTCATCATCCGGCAACCGCCGTTCCAACTCGTGGTCAAGTTCCTTGCCTTCCTCTGCTTTTATCGCAAACTCCCGCAGATGACCGATGTGTCGGCTGATTCGGCGCGTGTTCAAATAGAGTGCAATGGCCAACAATAAGGTCAGCGCAATGGTGAAATAGATAAAGGTGTTGTCTGCTTTTAACGATTCCGTCAGTTCGGCGGAATAGGGAACGGCTGAACGGACAACCAAGTCACCAAACCGAGTGGCAGAATAGAAATAGGTTTCGTGGGTGGATTCGGAAGTCCGCTTGATGTCATACCCGTTGCCTTGATCCAAAGCCTCCTGCACTTCAACGCGTTTCAGATGGTTGGGCAGTGAGTCAATCCCTTGATAATTGTTGTCCTGAAGCACCAGTCCGTTGGTGTCAATAATGGTCACACGCATCTTGTCAATGCTATGGGATTGGGCGTAGACCTCAAAAAGGCTGTCACAAAGGATGCCTTGCTCACCCAAAGACTGCATCAGCTCATAATTGTACATCTGCAAGCGTGAGTGAAGAATGTCTATTTTGTATTCTTTTTCGCGTTGGTATTGATACACGCTGAAACAAACGGCAAACAGCAGAAAAATACCGCCAATGCTGAAGAACAAGTTCTTCTGAAACGATTTACTTTTCCTCAAAGCAGTAGCCATAGCCGATTCGAGTTTTAATCTGTTTGCCATTGCGCCCAATCTTCTTTCTGAGACGCGTGATGTTGACATCCACGGTGCGGTCAAGCACATACACATCTTGCGGCCAACATTGTTTAAGCAACTCCTCGCGCGAAAACACCTTGTCGGGGTTACGGAGAAAGAACGACAGTAATTCAAACTCCAACTTAGTAAGCGCCAATTCCTCGCCGTCGAGTGTGGCCGTTTTGGTGTTTAAATCGATGATGATGGCTCCGTAACAAAGTTTATTGTCAGTGGTATTTTCTTGAAATGGTCGGGAATATGACCTCCTCAGCACCGCTTTTACCCTTGCCTTCACCTCTTTTATGCTCAGCGGCTTGGTAATATAGTCGTCGGCACCGATGTTAAGCCCCTTGACCGTGTTGTCTTCGTCGTCGAGAGCTGTGATGAAGATAATGGGGATCTGCGCCGTTGCTGGGTTTTCCTTAATCTTTCGCGCCATCTGGAATCCTGACATTTCGCCCATCATCACATCCAAGAGAATCAAAGCATATTCCTGCAAAGGAAGTTTGAATGCCTCTTCCGCAGAATTGGCTGTCACGACCTCATATCCCTCGGTTTCAAGGTTAAATTGCAGAATCTCGCAGAGATCCAACTCGTCATCGACAACAAGAATCTTCATAAATTCATTGGTTTAGTAAGCTTTAGAAAAAGTACCAATCGAGCACAAAGATACAGCTTTTCATTGAAGCCACAGGACGATGATGTTACAATGTTATTACAATTTCAACATCGGGTGTGGCAAGGCTGGTTCATCAGGCGCCCCAAAGATTCGTCACTGTATCCTGCAAAGAGTTTGATACGTTTCAGTTCTTCCATGACAGTATTTTTTTCAGCGCAAAAATACGGGAAAAAAGTGCCTGATGTGCCCTGTGGGTGCCATTGAAGAAGCGTAACATAAAGTTCTAACAACTAAACCGCCACAAGGTTTTCCTTGACCTTTGTGGCGGTTTTGTTTTTTCGGATTACCGAAAAAAACTTATTTCTCCACCGTCACCATCAGCCAGTGTTTGGCTTCGTCTTTCCGAATGTCGATGGCCTTGAAGCCTGCATTTGACAGATGCAACCTGATTTCCTCGGGTTTGTAGGTGTGCATTCCCTCGATGAGGCTTTCCCATTTGGCATCCATAGGGCCAGAGCCGTCCGACTCGTTGACGATGACAAATTGTCCGCCGGGTTTGAGCACCCTTTTCACCTCGCCAAAGCAATGCTCGATGTCGGGCCAGAAATAGATGGTCTCGAAGGCGGTGACAAGGTCGGAACTGCTCTCTCCAAAAGGCAGTTTGACCACACTGGCCTCCTGCACCTTGCAACGCCCCTCCGCGATGGCCTTGGCGTTCACTTTGGAAGACTTTGCCACCGAGACAGACGAATAGTCGATTCCCTGCACCACACCTTTCGGCGCGCATTTCAACAGCCGAGCGATATTGGCGCCACCGCCGCAGCCGATATCCAAAATTTGGCCGTCTTCCTTGATTTGCACCGACGACAAGGCCCAGTTGGCCATTTGGGCGTGACCGCCGCCGTTCATCCCGTTCACCATCATTTTGCCGAAGAAGCCTTCTGGCTTGCGCGTATTGCTGAAAATCTTGCTAAGTAATCTCATAAGTAACTAATCAAATTTAAACTACATGTTTTTTGATGCGGGACACGGGACTTCAGGACTTTTTGACCATGACCATTGACCATGACTATGACCGCCTTCACGGGAATGCTGAAATCTCAGCCCTTGGCCGAAATAGTCATGGTCATAGTCACAAGTCATAGTCCCGTAATCTCGCGTCCAATATGTAAACTAAATAAACCCATTCACTTAATAATTGCTGTGATTAATTCAGCTGCAAAAATCCGATGCTTACCCTATCGCTACAATCCCAAGAAATAGTGATTTTTTCGACAATTAATCATCATCGAAAAAAAGTGATACGGACCACGTCTCGTGACGAAATCACCCAATGGGCACCGTCAGCTTGAAAACAATGTTGCGCCCCATATTGAACACACCTCGTCTTCCCGTCACGACATTCAAATCCGCATATTTCAGGCGGCTCAAATGGTCTTGATAGCACACATCCGTGAGGTTGTCGACAATCAAGGTCAGCTCGGCGACTTTCTTGCCTTTGATCAAGATTTCAGTTCCGGCCGATAGCCCTAACAAAAGGTAAGATGGCGTGGCTGTCTCGGTATCGTAGGCTGCATAATAATGGTCTTGCCTCAAACACCAGTCCATGCGGGCGGCAACATAGGCGTTGTTGAACACCTTGCCGTCGTGTGTGAGTTCGTATTTCACATCTGCCGAAAGGCGCGGTGCGGGCGTCATCGGGAGCCAACGCATCTCTTCTGGCTGGTGCAGCAACTGAGCGTTGACGTACGAAAACGCCGCCCCAATATGAAGAGCATGGAAAGGATGGATATCCAAACTCGCTTCAAGGCCCATCAGCATCGCCTCGCCTTGGGCGTATGCGAAAGTCATTAGGTCGGGCTCGATGATGCTGTCGATACGATGCAGGTAGATGTAGTTGCTGATGTGGTTGGCAAACACAGCAGCATTCAACTCAAAATAGCGCGTGGCATAATTCAGGCCTAAATCAGCTTGTAAGCTATATTCAGGCTTAAAGTTATGGTTTCCTATCTCATATCTCAACGAGCCTTCGTGTTCGCCATTCGAGGCCAACTCACTGATGTTGGGGGCACGGTAACCTCGGGCAAGATTGAATTTCAGATCCAGCCTTTCAGTGACTTCACACGTCGCCCCCAAACTACTCGTAACGCCTTGAAAATGTCGTGTAAAGTCCTCAAAACGCACCTCGTCTTCCTCAATCAAGCCCTTTGCTACCAAGTAGCGGTAGTCGAAACGGAGTCCGCCGCTGAGATTCCAACGCCCCAATCCTTTGGAAGCCGTTGCATACACGCCAGCGTCAAACAAAGCATAGTCAGGGATAAGATATTCCTCACCTAAATTGATGGACTTCTGCCCCATGCCATTCAATCCCGTCGAGATCTTCCAGCCCGCTTTCTCTTCCGAGACATAACGGACATCATAGTTCAGCGTATGCAGTTGCAGATAAAGACCATATTCGTCGACTGATTCCTCAAACTCCTTGCGACGGTTTTGTTGATAACCTGCAATAACCTTCAAATGTCCAGATGACAGGTTGATGAAACTTTCCGAAACCGCTTTGTAGTGATATACCCGCTGATAAGGCAAACCGTGACGATACGACAGCAGAGTGTTATCTTCCGAGAGCAACTCTCCCGTCACCGTGTCGCGCTCGCCTTCCACGATGCTCGGGGTGAGGTTATAATAGCCGAATTTCAGGTTAGTGAAGCCCCAATTGCGCATCAGTCCGGCTTTGAGCGAAAAGGCACGCTCACCAAATTGAGAGTTAGGCACATAGCCGTCAAAACGGTTCCTGTAGGCACGGGCGTGCTTTTCGCTAAATCGAGCATCCCAAGTAAAGCCTTTCTGGTTTCCAGCAAGATTGAATGATGCACCCAACAAGCCATTATTTGTTTGATATTCAGCGTTCACCTTACCTTTGATGCTACCTTCGGGTAATGTGGGCAACCCTTTAAAAACCAACACGCCACCCATGGCATCGGAACCGTACATGAGGCTGGCGGGACCTTTCAGGATCTCCACCGTGCCAACCTCGTTGGCATCGATTTCAATGCCGTGTTCGTCACCCCACTGCTGGCCTTCCTGACGAATGCCGTCGTTGACGACCACAATGCGGTTATAGCTCAGTCCACGGATGACGGGTTTTGAGATGCCATTGCCCGTGGTGATTTGTGAGACACCAGGCTGTTTGGCGATGGCGTCTATCAGATTGGTGGACGGCAACTGATGCAGCTCCTTGGCTTGAAGCATCAAAATGGGCATGGGCGTCTCTTTCATCTTCATGTCGCCCACGGCACCTGTCACCGTCACCTCCTTTAATTCCAAATGCCTGTAAAACATGTCGGTAGAGTCAGGCAAACTCTGTGATGTCATCGGCAATACATACGCCAATGACAAGGCTATTAATAATGATTTTTTCATTTTAGTCTTGTTGTAATGTTATAAATACAGTAAATTGATTCTCTGATATTTACAACAAGACTGGCGGGGCGCGTGAGGAGAATGGTTGTTCGAAAACTGAAACAGCATCTTGAACCATCGGAATGGACTCCATCATGGTTTCCGGCAGGTCGACTGTCACAACCACTTGTGGAGTCGCCTCGTAAGCTAGTTGATGGAACTGGCAAAGCAAACACCCGTCTTCGTCCATTATTGACGAATGCTGTTCATCAACCGCATCGGCATCTCTCGAGGGATAAGCATGAACATGAAACGACGACAACAACCACATTGGCAGATAGATGGCCAATAGGAATAACGCTATCTTATTTTTCTGTCGTTTCATCTCTTCAAACTTTCAACGGGCAAAGATATGTTTTTTTATTCAAATGTAGTTTGTCCGTTCATTCAACACCACCTTCATGAATTAGTCCTTAAAACCCTCAATCCGATTTTTTTTGCTTTTGCTGTAACAAAATCCGCTCTTCTCCGTATTACTGCAAAAGTAACCTAACGAAGAAAAACTAAAATGAAAACAAGACTACTCTTATCTATCGCACTAACGCTGATGATTGGTTTCAGCGCATGCCATTCCAACCAAAAACAATCTGATTATTGCACCGTCAAAGGAACCGTGAAGGGCCTTTCCGAAGGCACCAAACTCGAATTGCTCGATGAGTTCAACCATTGGGAGGTTGTAGGCACGGGATCGGTTAAAAAAGGCGCCTTTGAGATTCACCCTGATGTTTCGTCGCCCACCCATGCGTATCTTTATGTTAGAAAAGGCATGCAATTGAAAGATTTCATTTTGGAGCCAGGAACAATCCTCGTCGAAGTGGATGCCAACGACGAGAAGGACTATGCCACGGGAGCTAAAGGGACCCCTTCCAACGAAATTGATTACAAATATTTGGCGCTTTCCCACAGTGGGAATCAGGAAGCCGCCCAAGCCATAACGGACTCTGTGCTTAATGCCGAGCAAATTGGAGCATTGGCATTGGCACATGTTGAGCGCTGGAGCAAGTCGTCCGTCCAAGCATTGGGTGTTCTGGATCGTTTGTCGCCCGAATTGGCAGCATTGCCCTATATTGACGAATTGAGGAAAGAATTGACGCAACGCATAAAGACTGAACCTCGAACGGAAGGCAGTGATATTGTTCCTCTATTCATTGACATGGAGTATCCCGACGTGAACGGCAAACCGGTCAGTCTGAGTTCGGTGGTAAACGTCCCTAACAACCGCTATGTCCTTGTCGATTTTTGGGCTACTTGGTGTAGCGGATGCGTGGAAGCCATGCCTCAATTGAAAGAGATTTACGCCAAATACCATGAGAAAGGACTGGAAATCTACGGTCTTTCTGTGAATTCCGATCGCAAACTATGGGGGTCTTTTGTTGAAGAACGCCAACTTGCGTGGGTCAATGTATGCGATGGTACCGGAGGAAGTAAAGAGGACAGCAAAGTCAGGCAAGATTACTCGCTTCGAGGCTATCCGACCACGCTGCTGATTGACTGTCAAAGCGGAGAGGTCATTGCTCGTGGCGAACTGGAAGAAATTGATACGATGCTTGCTGAGTTGCTTAAATAAATGCCATGAAATCCATCATCAAATACTTATCCTTCGTCATCTGTGCATTTGCCTTTGCATCCTGTGCGATTGTCAGAGGCTATAGGGCTGATGGTTTGTATGGCCCAAATATTTTCAGCTTTGAACATTGTGAGCACGACACGATTGCCAATGGTGATAAAGTGTTTCATTTCCCCGTGGCAGAGAGGCCTGTATGGATAGACACCTTGCATTTTTTCAACGATCCACCGCGTTATAATAACGCGACTTTTGTTGAAGCGATAGCCAGGGAAAGCAAAACACAAGGGGTGCTGATCATCCATAACGACAGCATCGTTTTTGAGCAGTACTGGGGCGATTTCTCTGCGGAACGCATGGCTACCGTTTTTTCTGTCTCCAAATCCATTACATCGTTGCTATGCGGCATTGCCGTTGACGACGGCTATATCCGAAGTATTGACGATCCCGTCACAACCTATTTGCCGGAGTTGAAAGGAAAGGACCCGAGGTGGGGACGTCTCACCATCCGCCATCTGCTAGATATGCAAAGCGGACTTGACTTCGACGACACCTACGAGTTCTCCATGAAGGGTTTGAAGCGTGTTAATGCCATAGCAAGATTGAACTACGGACACGATATCAAGAGGCAGATCCGTGGTTTGAAATTCCGTTGTGAACCAGGCACTGACTTCCGCTACGAGAGCATGACGTCAGCGATACTGGGGGTTGTCATTGAACGGGCCTCTGGGAAGCGCTATGCCGATTATCTCAGCGAGAAAGTTTGGAAACCACTCGGAATGGAATCTTCGGCATTAGTGAATATCGACAGTCGTAAACACGACGTGGCACATGCTTTTGGCGGCATCACGCTCACCATAAAGGACCTTGCCAAGATAGGACGACTCTACCTGAACCATGGCGTATGGGATGGCAAACGCATCGTTAGCGAGGAATGGATACGCTTGTCATCGGAATATGACCCAAGTAACCATGGTTATCATTTCAACTGGTATAACCTTAGATACGAAGGTTATGGCAAGTCACCTTATCCCGGTTACTACGCCTTGGGCATCTGCGAACAGGTGCTATACGTCAACCCCTACCAAAACCTGATTATGGTAAGAATTGGAATGAGCAACAATGTTTCCACTGCAATTCCAGTGCTATTTGAAACTTTGTGTCATTATTGGATCAACACGCCGAAACAAAACTAATCTTTTTTTCTATTTTTGCAGCCGCTTATCAGAAGGAGTCGCCGAGATAGTCTTGCAGCCCTCGTTTAAGCTTCAGGATATGAAATGAACAGCCTTCCTTCCAGAACCAAAGCCCTGCTTTTCGTGGGCCGTGGCGTGGGCGCGCTGGGTCTTGCTGCCGTCAACATCGCCATGCCGCTCATCAGCTCGATGCTGAGCGTGGCTATCATGATCATTTCAGGCGGCATCGTCATCACGGGCTTCGCCAAAGGACAAGGCGACGAAGCGCGGGCGAAAGGCTACACCTCGCTTACTTTCGTCACCTTGTTGGTCACCATCGCGGTGCTATCCGTCTTGGTCGGACTCTTTCTCAAACCTTTGTGCTATTTCCTTGGCAGCAATGATGAGGTGTATCCTTTTGTCCGACAATATCTTGGCATCATTGGCTGTGGCTTCATCTTCTATTGCATCCCCAACTTCACGGAGGCCTTTACCCGCCTCAACGGGAAGCCCAACTGGGTGTTTGTCAGCGGCGTCATCTGCTGCGTGGTGAACATCGTTCTGGACTATTTCTTCGTGCTGCGTTTCGGCTGGGGCGTGGCCGGAGCCGCGATAGCCACTTGCATCGCCAACACCACGGCGGCCTTGGTGCTATTTCGCTTTGTCCGCTTCGGCAAGATGATGGGCGGGCGCAAGGAAATCAAAAAGATGTTCTTCAATGGCTCGTCGGAGATGCTGACCTCGGTTTCGGCGGCGGTCACAACCTACATCTTCAACCTCGTGCTGATGCGTGAGATTGGCACGAAGGGCGTGGCGGCCTTCACCATTGTGTGTTACCTCAACTTCATCGTCAACATGTCGATTTTCGGGCTATCGCAGGCCATGTATCCCTTGATGTCGTACAGCGTCGGCGCCCAAAACCACAGAAGGGTCAAATCGCTATTGGCCAATGCTCTGCTTCTCGGTGGCGGCATCGGTATCGGAGTGTATCTGCTCGTTTTGGTTTTCAAACACGGCATAGCGAGTGCTTTCAGCAACGGTGACTTGGAGTTGCAAACGCTGACCACCGTGGCGACCACCTATGTCACATTACATTATTTAGTGTCGTTCGTTAATATTGTGGCTTGCAGTTTTCACACCGCCATCGAGCGGCCTTTGGAGTCGGTGGTCATCGCCCTCTGCCGAAGCATCGTCTTTGTGCTGATTCCCATGTTTTTGCTCACCCCTATCATTGGACAGGATGGCATCTGGCTCAGCATGCCTATTGCCGAGGTAATGACGTTGATGGTCAGCATCCCGCTGGTGCTGGTTTCGATGAAAAGATTGACACGAACGAAATAAAGCAGTATCTTTGCAACAAATCAACAAATCATCTATTCTACACTATGAACACTCAAATCATCATTTACGGTAGCGAGTATGGCTCGACCAAGCGATATGCCGAACAGTTGTCAGAGATTACGGGAATCGAAGCCGTCAATTACAAAGAAGTAAAAGACATTGGCGATTACAAAAGGGTTGTCTATCTCGGGGGAATCTTTGCCGGTGGTGTCATGGGACTGAAGAAAACGGTCGGCAAGATGACTCCTCAGCAGGAACTGGTTTTGTCCACAGTGGGCATGACTGACCCCAATGAAACGGCCTATTTCGAAGGCATCAGGAAAGCACTTAAGGCTCAACTTCCAGCGTCTTTCTATGACGAAAACAAGATCTTTCATTTGAGAGGCGCCATGGACTACGATCAGCTCGGCTTCAAGCATCGCATCATGATGAAGATGTTCCACTCGATGATGGTTAAGAAGCCCGAATCGGAGCTCACCGCTGATGCAAAGACCATGTTGGAAACCTACGGCAAGCAGGTGGACTTCGTGGATTTTGATGGGCTCAAGCCTATCATTGAGATTATGGGTAAAACGAAATAGGGAAAAATGGAAAGCAACACGGACTATTTAAATGCAATTGAAACGCTTCAGTTGGAGCCGCATCCTGAAGGAGGCTACTACCGTCAGCTGTATGGCAACGACGCCACGGGCAAAAAGGACATCTCCACAATCTACTACATGCTCACCGGTAGCGACATTTCGGCTTTCCACCGTCTGCACGGTGTGACGGAGATATGGTACTATCACGCCGGTGAGCCGCTTAACCTCTATGTTATTGACACGGAGGGGCATTTGACCGTTCATCAGCTGTCGCCCAAGGGTGAGATGCAGGTGGTCATCCATCCAGAGGAATGGTTCGCCGCCGAAATCCCTTCGAAAAAAGGATACTGTTTGGTGGGCTGCGCCGTGGCTCCGGCCTTCAGCTTCGAGAACTTCGAGCTCGGGAACAAAGACGCCCTTTTACAACAGTATCCTCAATATGCTGAAATCATCGATAGACTAACATGATGACCCTCGACACCACTAATATGTGCTCGCACTTGCAGAAAAAGCTATTCGATGAGGATGGCGAATACCATCGTCTTTGGATGGCTATGCAAGATGACGTGGAACTGACTGCCGTGGTTCGCTCAAGGCAGCTCCACATCTATCGCAATGGAAAAAAAGTGTTGGTGCTGGCTGGGAAGTCTGCTCCGAAGATTTTAAGGGAAGATCCGATTTGTGAGATGATAGCAGATTAAGCCTAGGAAAATGTCTATCCTAATATGAAAACCCGACATTGCATATCGGGGTGTGGTAGGATCAAGCAGCCATGTCATGCCGACGCTGGCATGTGCGATGGCGGGCATCTATGGCTGCGGCATACAGGAATCCGCCTATCCTAATATGAATACCCGACATTGCATATCGGGGTGTGATGGGGTCGTCCTTTCAGGACTTGGCCTGACACATTGTCAGCGTCTGCGTCCCGCAGACGGTGGTGGGTGGTGCTGCTAAGGTGTCACTGCTCACATCCATTTTTATCAAAATCCTTCTTTTTACTCTTTTCCCCTTTGATTTCCCAAGTTTTTGTATTTTTGCGCCTGCATCTGTATGAATTGCCTATTTGAAAAAAATGAGCAAATAATTTGCAGAGCACTACATATGAAAAGGCGTTACTGACGCTTTGTTTTTGGTTGTTTCGAAACTACCACAATCGAATTAGCGGTCAAAACAATGCAGGAGTAATTGCCACGGAGTGTTGTATATGCTCTCCGTAGTGTGCAGGGGGTACATGTACCTCCATGCACACTTTACGGGTGTATCATATACTCCAACGTGGGTGTTTCTCTTTCCTGTTTACCGCTAAGGCTGTGGTAGGCCTCGAACAACGAACAGGCAGATGGAGAGCACCCACGCTTTTTATATGTGGTTTGCATAAATAAACGAGCCTGATTCAGGGTGCCTAGGGCAAAAAGAGCATTATGCGAGGGCAGACTACTACAGCACATCGAATCAAGCAGTTAGACTTGTTTCAATTACAACAAGAATTTCCAAAGGAAATCGTAATAAACCAGGACAAGAATTCCACCTATGATGACATCGACTTATCGAAAAGTGTTCTAATATGCAATGTTAAGAAAGACAATATGGAACATTTCATGGATGGTACTGCAAAATTATACTATTCAGGAAAACGATTTCCCTCTACTGTAGCATTAAATGAATTGTATTACTTCATTCCATATATAGGAAAACAATGCGATCTTGATTATTTTGGAATTAGAGATTTGTATATAATAAAGATAGCACGAGTCGGCTCCCGTAGAGAAGGAGAATTGGATAATGACCCAAATGACCTGCGCATCGTTTTCGAATTACAATTCGTAAAACAACTGTTTGCTGATTATAAAAAGCATAGACTTCAAATATGGGATACCTACTCGGACCTGAAAATGGAAGAGCTGATGGATTCCATGGTTAAAGTTAAAAGAACCGCATCACAACGCCCCACATATATCAGTTTGTTTAGTAGTGCAGGAGTAGGATGTTTTGGTTTTAAGCAAGAAAACTATGATTGTATTGCTACCGTAGAGATAATCGAACGACGGCTTGACGTGCAGAAATATAATAACAAATGCCGATTTGACAGCGGATACATTTGTGGAGATATTACTTTAAAGGAAGTACAAGATAGGGTGTTTCGTGAAATACAAATGTGGAAAGACCATAAACTAACCAATGATATTGATGTGGTTATCGCCACCCCTCCGTGTCAAGGAATGTCTGTTGCGAACCATAAAAAAGGCAATGAATTAAAACGGAATTCTTTGGTCGTCGAATCAATAAGACTAATACAAATAATAAAACCTCGGTTTTTTGTATTTGAGAATGTCCCAGCATTTTTGAAAGCCATTTGTACGGATATTGATGGTAAAGATAAGCCAATCAAAGAAGCAATCACAATAGACCTTGAGGGAGAATACAATATTGCAGCCAAAGTAATCAATTTCAAAGATTATGGCAATCCGAGTAGCAGAACGAGGACAGTGGTGCTCGGTGTGCGGAAAGACCAAAAAGAGATAACGCCTCTTGAACTTTTCCCTGATAAGCAAGAGGAACAAACCCTCAGGCAAACTATAGGCCATCTTCCACGCCTTTTCAGTATGGGTGAGATTTGGGATAAGGACATTTACCATGCTTTCAGACCGTATGCGCCTCAAATGCTTCGATGGATAGAAAACATCAAAGAAGGGCAATCGGCTTTTGATAACGAAGATGAGAGCCGTATTCCTCATAAGGTTGTGGATGGAGAGATTGTTTTCAATCAGCAAAAGAATGGCGATAAATATACAAGACAATACTGGGATAAAGTTCCACCTTGCATACACACTCGAAATGATATTTTAGCTAGCCAGAATACTGTCCATCCAACAGATAATCGTGTTTTTTCTATCCGAGAGGTTATGCTAATGATGTCTGTTCCTGAATCTTTTGAATGGAGTTCTATTCCATACGGACAACTAAATTCTATGTCACTTGAAGAGAAACAAAAGTATCTGAAAAAGGAAGACGTGAACATTCGTCAAAGTTTAGGAGAAGCAGTTCCTACTATAATTTTCAAGCAAATAGCGCATAAAATCAAAAGTAAGATTTCGGAAAAAGTATTGACGGAGCAAGATGTGCTTGAAATAATAGAAAAGAACGACTTGACAGACTCGAACAAACTTCTGGAATACATAAAAAAGCATAAAAAGTGGGGATTTGTACAGTTGGCAAAGATTGCGGAGTATGCAAATGGTGCCAGAACTGAGACTGCTGCGTATTATACAAGGCAAGACATTTGCTATTCTGTTGTAAAGCATTTGCCGAACTATCCTGACTCAAAAGTACTGCATATACTTGAACCAGCGACTGGGGTGGGTAATTTTTTGCCATCATTGTTTTTGAAATATGCCAATGTCTCGGAATTACATATTGATGTCATCGACATAAACCCTGATAGTTTGGTGCTGCTCAAACAACTCATTCGTTCCATCCCTTTGCCAGAGAATGTTAGGCTGAACTATATCAACAAAGACACTCTATTAGAACAATTCCCTAAAAAATACGACATTGTAGTTGGGAACCCACCCTATATGAAAGTAAAAGATAAGAAACTACTGAAAGAATACAAACAAGGTGTAATTAACACAGATACGAATAACATCTTTGCTTTCTTTATTGAAAAAGCCATCGCGCTTGGCGATGTTGTTTCTCTTATTGTTCCAAAAGGATTGGTTAATGTTCCAGAGTTCGAGAAAACACGTCGTTTGATGAATGAATTACCTATTACTAATATCGTGGATTTTGGTGAAAAGGGGTTTAAGGGAGTGAAAATAGAGACAATTGCCTTTTCAATCAATAAAAAAGCAAAAATAGATGTCACAAAAGTAGAGTCTTATATTACCAACTTGGTTGAGATTAAAAAACAAGCATACATTACAGATTCTTCTTTTCCTTATTGGTTGTTGTATAGAAATAAGGAGTTTGACGATGTGGCTAACAAGATGGATCTGGGTGTTTTTAAGTCTTTTCGTGATAGAACTCTCACTAAATCCAACACATTGGCTAAAGGCACAATTCGCGTATTGAAATCGCGAAACATTGGTAGCAATGAGATAATTGATATACCTGGTTATGATACTTTTATTGATGACGTTTCGGGCTTGGAAGTTGGAAAATATCTCAACCATACTGAATGTGTTTTGGTCCCCAATCTTTCATATAATCCCCGTGCTTGTTTTATGCCTGCTAATTGCATTGCGGATGGTTCTGTAGCAATTCTGACTACGACTAATGGGGTAACAGTTTCAAGAAAAGATCTGTCTTATTATGCAACTGAAGAATTTTGCAAATTCTACAGCATTGCCCGTAATCGAGGAACCCGTTCTCTGAATATTGACAATAATTCCGTGTTTTTCTTTGGTAAACTAAAATGAATACTCTTAAGACAATAACAGATTTCCTGAATCAATTCGATTTAGATGTACGCAAGAGTGGCGATGCCCGCTTTATGGACCAAAAATGCACGCCAGATGTTGTATGCTTTATCGCTGACTGCATAATGAATCTTGACCCTCAAGGAGAATTTGTCGTACAAGATATTTGGGATATGCCTTATTTTGTAAAAAATGCCTCTGCGATATTTGGCAAGCCGAGCCCGAAAAATGTGACAGCAAAACATGAATATGACAAGTTCATACAACAACCATTACGCATGTTGGCATACGCGCATGTCTTAGGAATGGAGAAACGAGGGGCAGTAAACCATTATTGGATAGCCAATCAAGAAATCCTCGATTACATTTCAACAAAAGAAAGGAATGCATATAATTTCCTATACATTTATATTACGAAAGTTCTCTCTGATAGCAATATATTAAAGTTGTTTGAAAAATTCAGGCAGGCTTGTTATAAAGGCAATGTAACTCAACAAGACTATTTGGAACTAAAAGACAAATACACCCGATTTATTATCGGTAATACTGCAATTAACGGAGAAGTGGAGGTGTATAGAATATTTACCAAGGTGATAAATGTCTATTCTGCTGAAAACGATATACAAGGAACAGAAAAAGGAAGGTTGTCTAAAGACATCATCACATTTTCGGATTTGATGTATAACAGAAAAAATTGGCGCGACATTGGCAAATCAAAATCTCAAACTCGACAAGAGGCCGCAAGTATGGAGGAGATAAGTCTACAAGAAGCATACGAAAACTATCAAGTTACCAAGGCAATGAATCTGATTAGAAAGATACAGTTAGATAGTGAAGTGAAAGACCAATATGCCATTGGTGAGGCGACACAGGTCCACCATATTTTCCCGAAATCTCAATTCCCAGAAATTGCTCACTATTTAGAAAACCTCATAAAGCTCACACCAACGCAGCACTATACAAAGGCTCATCCAAACAATCACACACAAACGACTAATAGGGACTATCAATTAGTTTGTCTATTAGCCAAATCCCAAAACATAGAAAAATCTATAATGACCATTGGGGATAAATACTACAGAAAAGAGTCTTTCATCTATGTAATTAATGTTGGACTTAATGCTGAATTAAGTATGAAACTTTCTTTTGCTGATATTCGCAAACAATTAAGATTACTATATAACGCCGCATAATTCGGGGTTTATTCGTTTAGGTTGTTACTAATATTAAAATTTCAAAAGGCAACCTCATCGTTGTTGATTATCAGTCTGTTGACTAGACAGCCTTGTCCATCGCTTTTACGGTCTGACTTTCGACTATGTGCTTGTCATTGATTCTATGCCGTCGTTTACGAGGGAGGAGTATGGGGAATATGCGTGAATAATGAAAATGACAAATAATGCATTTTTCATTATTTGTGCCGTTTTTATGAGTAATTTTACGGTTAATCCCTCCCCTTGCTTCCTGTTTGTTCAGTGCATTTTTAGGGCTTCGAAGATTAACTTTTTTTGCATTGCTTATAAGGCAATTAATCTCGGAGCGAAGATACACAATTGAAATGTTCATAAACAGGAAGAAAATAGTATTTTAAACTTGCTATTTGAACATCTAAATAATGGTCTTTTTTAAAATTGATGATTATATTGAAAATATTTGTCTAACTTTGCATCGTATCTCTGAAGTCAACGGACTTGCCTTCAGGCCAGACTCATAAAATAAGAATGGGTTATGGTTTTCAAGACATAGTTTGAAGCGGCAGACAAGGCGTTCCACTTCAATCAAAGGGAGTGGTGAGGCAGACGTTGTGAAGAGGAACAATAATAAAAACCACAAAAAACTGAAAGACGAAATAAGTCAGACCATTCCAGAAGAAAAAGTAAAGAAAAGAGAAGCGCAAATGAATCTAACAGAAATATTCGTTAACAAACTGAAAATCGATACCAAAGTGGTGTCGATAGAGAGTGTATTCAGTGAGGTGAAAGTCAAAAAAACCCAGTACGCACCACCATACCAACGCAACTACGTGTGGGATGGCGAAAAAGCAACATATTTCTTGGAAAGCATCCTTATAGGTACAGAAATTCCTCCGCTTATTTTCTTCCGTAGCAAAGGCAGCGTGGAGATTATTGATGGTAGACAGCGTTACGAAACCATCCTGCGATTCTTGAATGGCGAACTGCGCCTCAGCAAATCAGGCTTGAAAAAACTGGATGGTTTGAACATTGACAAAAAAACATTCGGGTCATTGCCCGACGAATTGAAGAATGACTTTAGGGAAACAAAGCTGCGAGTTATAGAATTCAGCTTCGCCTCCCGAGACGGCATCACCCAAGCCGATGAAGACTCGGTGAAACAGGAGATTTTCAAGCGTTACAATTCAGGAATCACTCCACTTAAGGAAATAGAAATTGACAAGGCCATTTACTTTGACGATGACCTGAATAGTTTCTTCAAAGAAAAATTAAAAGAGCAGGACTTCCACGACCAGTTTAACAGACTTTTCAAATACGAGGAGAAGAAAATAGACGTGTCACTGAAGAAAATACGCCAATTACTGGTCATCCATAAGATTCCTATCAAATACTATTCAATAGCTAAGCAAAAGATTACTGACAAGTACTACGATCTGCTGTCGGCTCGCATTGATAATGAAGAGTTTGGCAAGATATTCGAGTCGTTCAAAAAGAAGATGGACCTGCTTGATGAAGTTCGCAAGGTTGTGGATACAGAAGAAACTCCCTATAATCGTCTGATTTCGGAGGTGCTGTTCTGGGGATTCTCCATTTTGGAAGACAACGGAATTGATTTGCCAGAAAAAGATAGCATAGAATTGGCTGGATTTGCTACGCATATCGTGAATAACATTGGTGCATTTGAAATGGACCGTAGTTCATTCGCTAACCAGATTGTGCAACGATACAGGGTGATTGCTGATCTCGTAGCTGATGTATATGACATCAACAAAGACCTCTATATTGAAACAGATGACCAATTCAAGCAAAAGAACCGTAAACTGAGCCAGGCCAAAGAGAAAGGAACAACCGATTTTCAGGAGCTACGCATAAATAAACCTGAGCCTAGTACCTATACTATTGATGACATATGCCTCCTTATGGAGCGTAACCGTTTTCTAGTACGTCCGCCTTATCAGCGAGAAGAAGTCATAAATAAACGCAAGAGTTCAGAAATTATCGAGAGCCTGTTGCTGGGCATTAAACTGCCTCCCATCTTCATCTATAAGAACAATGTAGGCATATCGGAAGTGATAGATGGGCAGCAACGTATTCTTTCCATTTTGGCCTACTTGGGACGCGAGTATATGAATGAAAAGGGGGAGAAGGTAAAATCTAATAAAGATGGATTCGCCTTGCAACTGAAAGATAGCATCTTGACTGGTTTGCATGGCAAACGCTATGACCAGTTGGATGAGTATATGCAGGAGAAGATTACCAACTTTGATTTATGGGTTATAGAGATTCACCAAAGGAATAACCCTGATTTTGAGCCGTTGGATTTGTTTATCCGACTGAACAATAAACCATATCCCATCAAGGATGATACTTTTGAGATGTGGAATTCTTACATTGACAGAGGACTAATAGACACTATTAAAGTGTCGTATAGGAATAATAAAGACTGGTTCTTTATGCGCCGCAGTGGCAACCGTATGGAAAACGAGAACAACCATACCGTGTTGTCGTATTTCAATTATTTGGAACATTATCCAGAAGAGGGTTCGGAGAAAGGACCGCTTGATATTTATAGGTTGTTTGGTCGCATTTCATTCCGTTTGCGGTCGAAGAAGGAAATCAGTAAGATTCTAGAGAATGCAGGGAAGAAAGACGCTTTCGTTGAGGCAGTGAGCAGGTTCGAGTTCTCATTCCTTCACAATTTGAAGATTCTGCTGACCGACGAGAAGGATGATAGCGACAAAACACTGAGCAAGAATCTGGATGAACTGCTAGGTGCTGAAAACAATAAGAGGACTCAGCAGAGTTTCTATGTGCTGTGGTATTTACTGCATGGATTGGACAGCCGTTGCTTCAAGGAGAATCGCATGACCATTAGGCAAGAAGTGCGTAAATTGTTTGCTAGTATGTCGTCAGGAGAAATTACGATTGAAGGTTTCAACGAGAAGGTGGCTAATTTCAGGCAACAATATGAGAACGGTTTAGACATTAAAGGTCTAGTGGCCAGTATGAGTGATGTCGTAGATGTTACATCGTTTGAAGACAAAACCACAGCCTCGGACGAGCACTGTGATTTCTATGTGAAGCGGGACAACAAGATGTTCAACCGAGTGCAGATCATCGAAATACCTACTTTTGATAGGGAGGTCTATTATGGTGTCCGAATCAACCGTCTTGGATTTACCAAAGGTTATATTGAAGCTGTGCTCCAAAGCAGCCATGTTTTTAAAGAATACGACTTTATGGGTAGAAATGTGACAGTAAACGGCATTCGCAACATCCACTTCCCGGTTATACCAATGGAGCACCAGAGGGTATTTGACAATGTAATGCTCTATACTTTCGCTCGCGAATCCCTCCCAAGAATGTTCTTTAAAAACGTACTGGACCGATTGGTCGATGAGGAGTATTACAAAGAAGAATTCAGCTATCAGAACGTGTCGCTGCTGGAGCAGGTGAGCAAACTCCCTGACCTCAGAGAATATCAGGATGCTGAACGTGATGAAGAGATAAGCAAGGTCTATCAAGCAATTATTAAGGGAGATGACGGATTCCTGTCAGAGCTTTCAGCGGTGACGGGAGTTGCAGGTTCATATGATGACAAAGGACAATGTAATGAAAAGAATCAGTAGGATTGAGATAGAAAATGCCAGAGCATATTATGATCGGCTTACTATCTCGCTCAATAAGGGCGAGAATCTGCTGATATATGGAGAAAACGGTAGCGGCAAGACATCTCTTTATAAGTCGTTGAACGACTTCATTCAAAGCTTTTATACACAGGTGGGCTATACAGCTAATCGATATAAACCAACGGGAGTTGCTGGTGAGGTGAAACTGGGAATTGGTGAGTACGATTCAAGCACTTGCCAGTTTTCCAACGAGGTAGATTACAGTTTTGGAGACGGGGTGGACAACACTCATATCCAGAACACCGGTTTTATGAAAGCCCTTGCCCAGACTAAAGGATTCTTGAATTATCGTGACCTGCTAAAGGTGTATTTGTGTGACGAGGCGGATCCCAATCTGTTTGAATTCTTTGTGCTCCACTTGCTGAAGAACCATGTGCCGATTGCCCAGGGACAGAATGTGTCGATATCTAGGGAATGGGGTGAGTTGAATGACGATATTTTTCGGGTGTACAATAGTAATACCAATAAGCATCGTAGAGGTAAGAGTAGACTGATGGCATTTGAGAATGTGCTGCGTTCAGTGCTTACAAATCTGTTTTCTGAGGTGAACAGGTACCTGACTATTTATTTCCCAGATTTCAATCTTACTGTCAATTACGTTCTCAAACCGATGATATTCCATTCTAACCGGGGCAAATGGGAATGGAGGATTGATCAAGACTTGCGACTGACAGTCAGTTCAGGCCAATCGCAGGTGGCAGACTATACAGAAGGATTGAACGAAGCACGATTGTCGGCCATTGCAATTTGTCTTTATTTGGCAGCTCTACGTGCAAATCCAGGAGCTGACCTTAGGGTAATGTTTCTTGATGACATTTTTATTGGGGTTGATGCTGCGAACCGATCGCCCATCCTGAAGATATTGGATCAGGAGTTCAAGGATTTTCAGATATTGATTGCTACTTATGATCGTTCTTGGTATTGCTTGGCGAGAAAGTTTTTGATGGCACACAACCCTGAGAAATGGAAATGTGTGAATCTGTATGTGCTACCCACGACTGTAAACGGCATTGCTTTTATGAAGCCTGTGCTGATAGATGGGAAAACAAATTTTGATCAAGCGCGGAAGCATCTTCACGGAGGGCGAGACATGGATTTACCTGCTGCGGCCAACTACTTCAGGAAAACTATTGAGGAGCTTTTAGATAAGTTTCCTTCATGTTTGTATTTGAACGATGATTTTACAGTGTTGCCTGGTTTCAAAGTAGCGCAACGTGCCGAGGCAGTAGGGAAGTTGTATGCCATGATTGGTGAGGATACTCAGCATATCTTTTTTCTGTTATCCTATTTGCATCCGCTGATTCATCCGTTGTCACATTATGAAGAGGAAGCGCCGGTATACCGCAGCGAGCTAATAGAAGTGGAAAGAGTCATTAACAGTTTTAGAACGCAAGTGGAGAACTTCCCCAAGAAATGTGGACTGCTGATTGGCAAAGGCAATAATCTTGCTGTGCATTATGATACGCCCGATGGAGTTTATAAGTCAATCTATCAAATTAGTTTTGAAGAGAATGTTTGGCTTTATAAAGATGCTGCCGGGAATCCAAAGTTGACAGAAGGCAAGTGCAGAACGTATTATATGGAGGGCTGGTTGAATGGTTCGTATTTGGGTGCTCACCCTCTTAAACCAAATATTCCTAAGTTTTCTTATACGTCTTTGGACGACGGGTTGACGAAGATTTATAACCATGAAATAAATGATATGAATCACTTTGTGGTGGCTCACAATGCGTATGATATTGTGGAGAGAATAATAAAGAAAGGCGTGAATGAGCCTTTACAGGTGAAAATCCAACAATTATTGACGAGGATGTAAATGCCAAGTGTTTTGACGCCTGCATCCACATAACCCCCGATTTGCGTGCAAGTCTCTTTCTTTGCAAACAGCTCTTGGGCAATGGCATTCTCGAAGTAAAGCGGAGGGTGAAAGTAATATAGGAAGTAAAGGATTAAGAAGTAAACACCATTCGCCAATCCCAATTTTAACAATCAACTACAGAAAGCTTTACATTTTGTGTTCAAAACAACAGAACAAATACAATATCCAAAGACAAATAATATAAAGTTGCACAAGTTTAAGGAGATTCCTGCGGGGTCTCCTTTTTTGTGCCCTCATGAACGGGCTGGATAATCTTTATTCGGGATGTGAAGACCTTTTCTGCTTGTATCCTCTAATTAGAACCATACGCCTCTTCAAGCACCTTCTCCAAATATGGCTTGTATTCAGTCGGTGTGCGCTTGCTGCAATACATGGCGTAGACCAGATTAAGGTACTCTTCTCGGTCCAAATGACATTTGACTTCCAAATCATCAAACTGTTGCTGCAAGCTCCAGTCATCGCCGCGGAGAAAACCATAGTCGAACTGCATAACCGTGCGGACAGGAAAGCAGAAACGACCGCCCGTTGGAACGTCGCCAATCTCTACATCAGGTTCAAACACATACGACACCACTTTGCCGTCTGCGTCACGATTGATGCCGTGTTTTATCTGATCGTCGGGGACACCTGCGCGTCTTTGGCTGGTCGTGAAATGAATGACAACCTGCACATCTTCGTCCCTAAATATGCTGATGGCATATTTGTATTTGGGATTGTTTATGTTTTTGGCAAATCCGTATGTGACAGTGCCGGGTTCAAACATGGAGTGCCGAATTAAGAGAAGCCTGCATCATAATGCTATCCAATGCTTCAGCATAGATTTCCTTTCCTTCGGCATCGTTCAAGTCGTTAAGACAAATCGGGTATTCTGAACGGCCAGTCTCATCGAAAGTGATATGATGATGCGACACCATTTGCGACCACAACGAGTCTTCGCTGTGCGTCTCGTCCGTCAAGTCATCGGCTGACTTGTCCTTACAATAGGCAATCACGCTATTGATGATGTCCATTTCGTATTCGCTAAAGCCCTTCAAATCTTGGTCGATAGCGTAGGGATTCGTCTTGTTGGCAGACACATGCCATTTACCATCATCTTCTTTGGCACATGTCACAAAGTTTGCAAAAGCACCATCCTTGACTTCGTAAACACTAGGAGCCACAGGACCTTTCTTCCATGCATAATAGTCAAGCCATGTTAGCGGAATGGCTCGCATCTGCACGGATTTCTCGTCCATGAGGTATATTACTTTCAGTAACTTGCGCAAATGAATATGCGGCATTTGGCTGCATATATATTCGAGCAATGCACCTATCTTGTTTGCATTTACCTGTAATCCCAAATTCGAATTCATGGATTGTTTTATTATTGTCACGCTGCAAAATTACTGCTTTTTTTGAAATATGTCTGTTGATTTACAAAAATATGCAAGAAAAACAGCGTCCGACATCTAAACGGGGCAGGCACATGTTCGACTCACAAGTAAAATGGCATAAACGATAACCTCATTTCAGATTCAAAAATCGTTTCGAAAGCCATTGAACTCAAGCCCTCAAGTACCAGTCATCAAATTCCACAATCTTAATAATGCACTTTTTTTAGTGCACAAAACTAAAAATATTGCACTTTTTTTAGTGCACATTTAGAATTATTTGTATTTTTGCAGCAGCGTTACAAATACAATTATCATGATTGATGATGTTTTAATCGACTTTATGCGCGAACAACTGGCGATTACAAGCCTTGATTTCGTACGATACCTGTACGCGGAGATTGACTGGTCGCTGCGGATGTTCGGAATTGTCGGTCCACGCGGAGTCGGCAAATCGACCTTGGTGAAGCAGCATATCCTATTTGAAAGAGACAACCAAAAGGCTCTTTATGTCTCGGCCGACCACAGTTATTTCGCCCAGCATACCCTTTTGGAAGTTGCCTCGGAATGGATTAAGGAAGGCGGTACACATCTTTATATAGACGAGATTCACAAATATGAAAACTGGTCAACTGAGTTGAAAAACATCTATGATGGACATCCGTCATTGTATGTAGTCTTCACTGGTTCGTCCGTACTCGACTTGCTCAAAGGACATGCCGACCTCAGCCGTCGTGCCGTGATGTACACGCTACAAGGGCTCTCGTTTCGCGAATATCTGGAGATGTTCCGCGACATAAAAATGCCAAAATACAGTTTGGAAGAGGTCATCGCCAACAAGGTGGTTGATACCATTTTGCCACATCCGTTACCGCTGTTCCGACAATATTTGCAAGACGGTTATTATCCTTTCAGCAAAGAAGGTGCCTTCAGGTCAAGGCTCGACCAAATCATCACACAGACTCTTGAGTCGGACATCCCGCAATACGCCTCGCTTTCGGTCTCTACAGGACGCAAATTGCGCCGACTGATGAGCATAGTGTCACAAAGTGTACCTTTCAAGCCAGATTATTCAAGCATAGCCAATGCCATAGGTGTCAGTCGCAATGTGGTGCCTGATTATTTTCTTTACATGGAAAGGGCTGGAATGATAGGCCAGCTGCGCGATGAGACAGGCGGCTTACGGAGTTTAGGCAAAGTGGAGAAAATATATCTAGATAATACAAATATCATGTATGTGCTTGGTGCTGACAGTGCCAATACCGGAAACCTACGAGAGACTTTTTTCTATAACCAAACGAGGGTCGTGAGCGACGTCATCTCATCAAAAGCTTCAGATTTTGTCATCGGCGAACACACTTTCGAGGTCGGAGGAAAGAAAAAGGGTGTCAAACAGATCGAAGATGTTCCCAATGGTCATCTCGTGAAAGACGACATCGAATACGGCCATGGCATTTCAATTCCGCTGTGGACGTTTGGGCTGCTGTATTAAAACCCTAATTCTTCCTTAGTCTTTCTGTATTCCACAGGGCTTTCCAAACGGCTTTGACTTCAGCTAAGCGAAACTCCTAATACTCTTGCCCACGTTGATGAAATGGTCGGCCACGCGCTCGGCGTTTTGCGCCAGTGAGATGTATTCCGCACCAACTTGCGGGGTGCATTGTCCTGCCACAAGCCGCTGGATGTGTTGCGATTCCATGGTCTCCGTGAAGCTATCAATCTGTTCCTCAATCTGATATGCATATTCAAGCGCCGTGAAGTCGAGGTCGTGGTAGGCTTTCATGACTTCATGGTAGAGTGCCGTGATCTTCCGCTCCATTTCCTTGATTTCCAGCACGGCAGGCGCAGAGAACGTTTCATTTTGGGTTTGCAGGCTTTCCGCATATTCCACGATGTTTTCGGCATAATCGCCGATACGTTCCAGGTCGCTCACGCTTTTCACGCTGCAACTGAGGTACTTACTATCCGTTTGGCTAAGCGCTTTTGATGAAAGCACCGCCACATATCGGGTCAACTCACTGTTTAAGAAGTTAAGCTCGTTCTCTGTCTTCTTGAATTTTTCCAAATCACTGAAATCCAATGTGGTGACGATATGGATGGCACGGCAGAAGTTGTCGTGGGCCAACGCACCCATGTTTTCGACTTCGGCCTTCAACTGCCTGACCGCCAAAGCAGGTGTCACCAACATCGAGTCGTCAAGGAAATGAAGATGGAACTTGTCGTCGCGAAGCTCGTAGGCATCGTCAGGGATGAGGCGGCACACCAAGCGAACCAGGCCATTGGTCAGCGGCAGCGCGACCAAGGTGGTGCAGACATTGAACACGGTATGGAACATAGCCAGCTGCACTTGCGGAGCGTGTGGGAACATGGTTTCAAACAGCTTCCCGAAGCCCCAAGCCCCGTGTGTGAAAAGATGAAGGAGCAAGGCGATAAGCAAAAACAGCACCACACCCATCACATTGAAAAACAAATGAATAAGTGCCGTCCGTTTGGCGTTTTGGCCACTGGTCATGCCCGCCAGAATCGCCACCACACATGAACCGATGTTGGAACCCATCGTGAGGAAGATGCCTTGGTCGAGCGAGAGCAAACCCGCCACCACCATGGTGATGGCGATGGACGTCAGCACCGATGATGACTGGATGATGGCCGTCAGCAATGCGCCGATGAACACAATCAGCAAGGGGTTACTGATGGTGGCCAAAAACTGTTTCACTGAATCCAAGGCGGCGAATTCATCCATGGCGCCCGACATGATGCCAAGACCGACGAACAGCAATCCGAAACCCGCCAGGATGCTGCCGGTTTGCTTCCACTTCTCGCGCTTCGAAAACATCGTTACAAAGGCCCCGATGCCAGCCAAAGCCGAGAAGAGCACCGTCGTGGAGATGCCGTGGCCGCCAAACATGCCCAAGGCCACCAGTTGCGCGGTGACCGTGGTACCGATGTTGGCACCATAGATGACCGTGGCAGCCTGTGCGAGCGACATGATGCCCACGTTCACGAAGCCGATGACCATCACCGTCACCGCGCCCGAGCTTTGGATGGCCGCCGTGCCCACCGTGCCGACGCCCACACCGAGCCATTTGTTATTCCCCATCTTGGCGAACAGCCGCTTCAAGCCCGCGCTGCTTGCACTTTCAAGACTGGTACTCAACATCTTGCAGGCCACCAAAAACACCCCGATGCCTGCGATTAGGGTTAGAATTGCGATAACGATGAGCATTGGAATAAATTTGTGAAAGCGGCCAACGATGGCTCACTGACCGCTTTCGTTATGAAGAAAAAGGTTGACTTCTTATTTGTTGTCGATATGGGTTACGTTGAAATTGCTGTCAAATTCAATCTCAACACCATTGCTTAACTCAATTTCCCAACCGTTTGCTTTCTTTTCGATTTTGTCAATATGCTGGTTGGGGTAATTCGTGGCAACGTAGGCAGAAATCTGTTCGGGAACGAGTGCGGTAGGAACTATGCCATAAACACTCGATTCATCGCAATCGATGCTCTTCCATTCAAAGGCGAGGTTGAAGGTGATTTCCGTGCCGTCGGTCAGTTTCACCTCATATTCATCCTCGTCCACCAAAACCTTGAGGATGCCAACTTGAGGGAAATAGGTCTCTACAAAAGTGTTGATTTCTGCATAGTCAGTAGGCGTTTCGCCCCCATTCCCGCCGCCATTCCCGCCACCGTTTCCGATGACATTGAAATTGGTGTCGAACTTGATTTCCTGTCCATTCTTGAGTTCAATCTCCCAGCCATAATGCTCTTTCTCAATTTGTTCAATCTGCTGGTTTGGGAAGTTCGTGTTGACATAGGCGGTAATCTGATCGGGAACGAGTTCTGTGGGTACGGCGCTGTAAATGGAGGACTCTTCACAGTCGATATGGGTCCATTCGAAGTTGAGATTGAAAGAAATCTCTGTACCGTCGACAAGTTCCACTTCGTATTCGTCGTCTTCCGCTTTGATACTAAGGATTTCAGTTTGAGAGAAATAGGTGCCTACAAAAGTGTTGATATCAGGGTATTCAGCACTGTTTCCTCCCCCATTTCCGCCATTGTTGACGACATTGAAGTTGACATCAAACTTGAGATCAACATCATTGCTGAGTTCAATCTCCCAGCCATTGTTTTCTCTTTCGATTTCATCAATGTGTTGATTGGGATAGTTGGCGGTAACATAGGCTGCAATCTGTTCGGGGACAAGCGTCTCAGGCACAGCACTATAGATGGATGAATGTTCACAGTTAACCTCAACCCATTCAAACGTTTGGGTAAAATACACCTTGGTGTTGTCGCTTAGAATCACTCGGTAATAGTGTTCAGTTTGGTTACAGCTGAGGATGCTTGCTTCTGGAAAATGCGTGTTGACAAACGTGACAATGTCCGGGGCAATGTCAGTTGCATTGACAGGAGCACCGTTCCCTTCGGCCTCCCATTGGTTGTTGTTGCTGTTGTTGCCTCCTGTGGGCGTTTCTTTTGTGCACGATGACACTGCGAAAGACAGTGCGATGAATGCTGCAAACAATGCTAATTTCTTCATTTTAGTTAGATTTTAGTTGATAATAAATGAATTATGGGATAAAAAAAGATGGTCCGAACCGAAGTCCGCACCATCTTTTGTGTTTTTCGTGATGATATAGTTATGGCTGTCGGCCAAACTTTTCCTTGGGGCGTAACGTCTCACCTGCCCGAGGCGCAAAGCCGCCGAGCACATATTTTCATTTTGCTCCTCTCCTATTGTTGTAACTGGGAAGAGCTCACATCGGCATTGCAAACCATCCGATGGACTATTAAGCAAAAACTCCGAATCCTCGTCGTCATCAAACTCATCGCCATCGAACGACATACTGGACAGGATTTCAGTTTGTTCCATGACAAATATGTCCTCTTGGGCCGGGCAAGTAAGGTCAAGAAGGAACAGCCCCATCAGGATGAGGGCGACGACAGAGACATATTTTCGGAAAAAGTCAATCATGGCAAGTCCGATGTTCGTAAGTATAACGGACAAGAGGTAAAATTATTGTTCTTTTTCTCAAACAAATTTACGAGCCATGAAAAAAAAGCAATACCTTTGCAAAAATAACCTTCGAACATGCGCGATCACAATATAATGTATCATGCCCTCGCCACCGTCAAACACATTAACGAAGACAATACCATGGAAGTGGTGTGAAGAATCTGAAAAATCCCCTATTCTTCTGACAACCCAACCATAATCTTTCTATATTCCACAGGGCTTTTCCCAAGGTGTTTCTTGACGTATTTGCAAAAGAAGCTGACATCAGGAAAATCCAGTTTGAAGGCGATTTCTTTTATGGTAAGGTCGGTCTGGAGTAGGTAATATTTGATGTGGCTGACGGTACTCTCTGTGATCCAATCCATCGCTGTACGCCCAGTTTTTTCCTTACAGACGGCACTTAAATATTTTGAGGTAACAAGCAATTGTTCGGCGTAAGCCCTGACTTCACGCTGGGTGTTATTTGGCCGGCTAAGTATGGACATGAAACGCTGGAATAGGCGGTCTTTTTGCGAGGTCTCGCTTGTCGATTGGCCAATAATTTCATTTTCAAGTGCATGAAGAAGTTCAACAGCTACCGCTTGTGAGGTAAGTCTGATGATACGCTGGCGATAAGCATTGTCGCTGTCCTCCATGTAAACCATCAAAAGATTAAAGTAAGCCTGAAAAAGCTTGCTCTGGAACTCCGTGGCGTGAACAACTGGGTTTTGCCTTAAAAAGAACAGTTTTTTCCACCAATTGGGGTCGATTTGAAAAACACCTGGCAATGTCTCGTCATAAATAAACTCACCGGCACTGATAACCTTACCTTGTAAGTCGGGTGTACGCATATACATGCCAATGATGTTGCGGGGTGTACATATAACGATGTCACCTTCCCCGACGTGGTACATTTCTCCCTCTACGGTAAACTGCAATGCACCTCTCTCGCAATAGAACGCGAGGAAGGAACTTGACATGGTTTCCGAGGCAATATTGACCTCATCTATATTATCAGAAACGATGAGGTCGTTAAACGATTTCATCATAGTTGGTCATTTTTTTTCTGCAAAGAAACTACCTATTATTGGTTTTTACAATGGTATATAACTCCTTTTTTATATTCCATATTTCTTTTATCGAATAAATTAACCACAAAAAAAGTGATTTAGACAATGCGCTTCTGCCTTTATGTGTCTAATTTTGCGTCACATAATCAGTAAAAATGAGTCATGAAAGTAGGACTTTTCATCGATACATGGTACCCTATGGTGGACGGGGTGATCAAAGTGGTGGACAATTACGCCCGCCGATTGGTGCAATATTGCGAGCTAAGCTGCCGTATCAGGTCGTGCGATGCTCATCGCTTCCGCTCATCACAAGCGATTACGACCTTCCCACATCCGTCTTAGACCCACGATTCGAAGCACAGCTTATCAAGAGCGGTATCGATATCATTCATATCCATTCTCCCTTTTCGGTAGGTATGGCGGGAGTCCTGTATGCCAAAATACACAAGCTTCCCGTGGTCGCCACCTTGCATTCGCAGTACAAGCAGGATTTTGAGAAGTCGCTCAAGTTCAAGTTAGCCTCGAACATGGCGCTGAATACCATCATGCGTGTGTTCAACGCCTGCGATGAATGCTGGGCTGTGAATGGGGACATCAAAGACCTCTATGTCAATGAATACGGCCTGACCGCCCCTTGCAAGGTACGCCTCAACGCCACCGATCACCACCCTGTGTCCGATGTCGTTGCCGCAGCCCGGATTGTCAACGAGACATACGGCATCTCAGCCGACGCCACGGTCTTCCTTTTTGTAGGAAGGATCAATTTCATCAAGAACATCGACTTCATCGTTCGCGCTTTAGCGAAAGCCAAGGCGATGGGCCTGAAAAACTTCAAGATGTTGTTTGCCGGCAAGGGACAGGATGAGGAGAAACTCGCCGCTCTTGTGCGAGAACAAGGTCTGACCGAAGAAGTGGTCATGTGTGGCCTGACTGGCAAAGAGATGCTGGAGAACCTCTATTCTCGCGCCAAGCTTTTCCTGTTCCCGTCGCTCTACGATGCCAACTCATTAGTACAGATTGAAGCTGCTTGCCAGGGTACACCCACCGTATTCTTGGAAAGTGCCCGTACGGCTTCCACCGTCACGCCTGATGTCAATGGTTATGTTAGCCCTCCTGATGAGGACAGTTATGCAAGGATGATCATGGACATCCTGGCCGACCCAGAAGCTTACAAACGGGTCTCCGCTGCCGCCCGCCGCGACCTTTACCTCAACTGGGACAATGTTGTGCGGGACGTTTACGATGACTACAACACTTTCGTTGAGAAGATGCGTCGGAGGTCAGTTTCTCCTTACTAATGCTATTATTCAATGCGCTTGTTCCACAAATAGAGTCGATGGACCGTGACGCACGGGCACCCTTAAATAACCATGCCTTTGAAGTTTGCGAAGGCATGAAATAATCATCGTCATCCTTTGCGTCAGAATACGGTTCAAGGCAAACAAAAAATGACTATTTTTGCGCATTAAAAAGCCCATAAAAAGAAAATATGAAAACCAACCTATTGAAGAGAAACTGTTCAAGGTATACGGCTCCCCAAGAGGCACAATCAAAAGGTATCTACCCCTATTATAAACCCATCGAGTCGGAACAAAGCACAGTGGTGAAAATCAATGGTAAAGATGTGCTGATGTTCGGGTCAAACAGCTATCTCGGATTGGCCAACGACCCTCGGTTGAAGGAAGCCGCAATCGAGGCCATCAAGAAATATGGCACCAGCTGCTCGGGATCGCGCTTCCTCAATGGCACACTTGATATCCACGTCGCCTTGGAGGAAAAGTTGGCCAAACTGGTCGGCAAAGAGGCAGCTGTCTGTTTCAGCACGGGCTTTCAAGTGAATCTGGGCGTGGTTTCCGCACTTTGTGGTCGCAATGATTATCTGCTCTTGGACAGCCTCGACCATGCCTCTATCATAGAGGGCAGCCGGCTTTCGTTTGGCAAGGTTTGGAAGTATAACCATAATGATATGGATAATTTGGAGGCCAAGCTGAAGTTATGTTCCCACGATGCCGTCAAGTTGATTGTCACCGACGGCATCTTCTCTATGGAAGGCGACATCGTTCCATTGCCTGAAATGGTGGCCTTGGCAGAACAATACGATGCCGACATTATGATTGACGATGCGCATGCTTTGGGTGTCCTAGGCCATCAAGGAAGAGGCACGGCTGACCATTTCGGCCTGACCGACAAGGTGGATCTAATCATGGGGACATTCTCCAAATCGTTTGGGTCGTTGGGCGGTTTCATCGCTTCCGATTTCGACACCATTAATTATTTGAAACACAATGCCCGCTCGCTGATTTTCAGTGCCAGCATGCCGCCTGCCAACGTGGCATCGGTCAGCAAAGCCATCGACATCATGTTGGAAGAGCCGGAGCGCATACAGCATCTCTGGGATGTGAGCAACTATGCCCGAAAGCAGTTCAAGGAGCGAGGCTTCGACACTGGCAAAAGCGAGACACCGATCATCCCCTTGTTTGTCAGGAGTTCGGAAAAGGCTTTCTGGCTCTGCAACAGGTTGTTGGATGATGGTGTTTTTGTCACTCCCGTCATTGCTCCCGCTGTGCCCGAAAACGACACATTGATTCGTTTTGCCCTGATGGCCACGCATACTTTCGAGCAAGTGGATGAGGCATTGGACAAAATCACCAAAGCGTTTAAAGAAGCTCAAATCATCGAATAATGGTCATATTCATCACAGGGATATCCTCAGGTTTTGGTTTGGAGACAGCCCGCCTGCTGTCGCTAGAAGATCATGTCGTTTACGGGACAGTACGTCGTGAGGTCACACCGTTGCCAAAAGTGAAATATCTTCGCTTGGATGTCCGCGACGCCAAGGCAGTGCAGCAGGCCGTGGAACAAATCATCGAGGTGGAAGGCCGTATCGATGTGTTGATCAACAATGCCGGCATGGGCATTGGTGGTCCGTTGGAGTTTGCCACAGAGGAAGAAATCAGAGAACAGATGGATGCCAACTTCATGGGTTTGGTGCATTGCGTTGATGCTGTGCTGCCTCACATGAGGAAACAAGGCTCAGGCAAAATCATAGCTCTCAGCTCTATCGGGGGCTTGATGGGACTACCGTTTCAAGGCTTCTATTCGGCCAGCAAGTTCGCCATCGAAGGCTATTGCGAGGCCCTGCGTTTGGAAACCAAACCGTTTGGCATCACCGTAACAGTGATCCGTCCCGGCGACTTCTCGACAGGTTTCACAGGCAGCAGAAAGAAAGCGACTAATAACGAAGCGTTTCAGGCTTATCCTGCCTATCAAAAAGCCATTGACAAGGTGGAACATGACGAGACAGGTGGGCTGAAGCCTCAGGTTGTTGCTCATAAAATCAGCAAGGTCATCCGAATGAAGCATCCACGGTATGGCTATGTGGTGTCCTCTTTTGAGCAACGACTCTCAGTGTTCCTGAAACAAATACTGCCAGCAAAATGGTTTGCTGCGATTTTGGGGAAATACTACTATTTGTAGGTTTGTTTTGTAATCTGTTTCGATATGTATAGCTTGAAATATAAAGTAACCACCAGCACCTGCGACAGCGAAGGCAAACTCAAGTTGTTTTCGGCCCTTCAGATGATGGAGGACTGCTCTGAGATGTGGATCGACAGCGAGCCACAGGTAAAGGAATACTTCGCCCGAGAGAACATGGCCCAACTCCTCGCCTCAAGGCAGGTGGAGGTCATGCGGGTGCCCAATTTCAAAGAAGAACTTACGGTGACTACCTCCGTCTATGGCATGAAGCCCATGTTCGGCTTCCGCAACACCTTCATCTATGATACCGAAGGCAAGCCCTGCTACCGCACTTGGAGCATGGGTGCCTTTGTGGATAAAGCCAACGGCAAACTGAAACGCGTGGACGACGCCGTGGCCAACTCGCTGCTCATCGAGCCACAGTTAGAGATGAACTACAAAGACCGCCGCATCATCCTGCCGAAGGAAGGAGGCAAGGTCTTTGCGCCCATCCAAGTGATGCGTGCCGACATCGACTACAACCGCCATGCCAACAACGCCAACTACATCCGCATGGCGATGGAGTTGCTTCCTGAAGATTTTATCATAAAAGGGCTTCGCGTGGAATACAGAGTGGCTGCCAAACTGGGTGACAGCCTCACCCCTACCCTTTTCCAAATTGAAAACGGCTTCATCATCGAGCTTGCCATTGGAAACGAGGCGAGTGCCATTGTGGAGTTTACTTCATAATGAGACTTCTAATAATCAAGCTAAAGAAAGCTCCTACGGAGCATAACTTGTTGGATTGTTGTATTTTGTTATTAAACGGAAGCTCCTACGGAGCAATTTTAGTAGGTCCTATGATCGCCGATTTCTCTTCCTTGCGATAATCCCTTGGAGAAAGCCCTGTGATCCGCTTGAATTACTTGCCGAATAACAATGAGCACCACCGCAAGGTTTTTCTTGACCTTTGCGTTGAATTTTTCGTATTTTTGTCACCCAAATTGAAATACAACAACAAGCTAATCTTTACCACTATGAAAAAGTATTTACATCTGTTTTTGTTCATCTTCGTATTTGCCGGTTTTGCCAAGGCGCAGGGACCCGCATCAACCGCCAACTGGTTTGGATACATCTTACCGCCCAACCCAGCAGAATACAAGTATGTCACCTTTACCATGCAGGATTTAGGGTCGGTGTCCATCGCGTCGGATGAGATCCCAGCAGTATCGACAGCCACCTTTGCCGACGGTTATGTGTGGAGTGTGAATGATGTCTTTGGCTATTGCCTTTACAGGTCAAGATTTGATGCGACCAACAATCGTATTGAAGACCCTGAATTGATGGTTGAAGATGTTCCTTATTTCAATGACATGGTATACAATCCTGCCGACGGAATGATTTATGTCATTACAGGAGAACACCTAAAAAGCTTCGATCCAGCCAATCCCAGCAACATGCAAGACCACGGCGTGATTGAGCACGATGGCTTCAATTTGGCTATCGACATGGAGGGTAACGCCTATATGATTAGTTCTTGGGGTGAGTTTGGCACGTTGAATCTTTCCAATGCACAATTGACCATAATCAGCCCGATTGATTTGCCGATAAAAATGTCTTTCGACATGCTGACAGGCGAATTGTTTGGCGTTTTTATGGGCAATTTGTATCAGATTGACCCCAATACTGGGGCCTATACCGTGCTGGGCGCGCTCCAGGGTGGAGGCAACAGCTATGATCCGACCTGTTTGTTTATGACCTACAGCTCCAATCCTTCGGAATTTACGGTCGGCAACTTGATCTATCGTGTCAATGACGACCAAGCTTCCGTGACGGTCATAGGCCATGTTGACGGTTATAATGCCACCGGAGACTTGATCATCCCGGAATCGGTGAGTTATGAAGGACATAATTATACCGTGACCACCATTGGCGAAAGCGCATTTTTGTATTGCTTCTATTTGACGAACCTGTCCATTCCCAATACGGTAACCACGATTGAAGCGAGTGCCTTTGCCTATTGCCAAGGCTTTACCGGCGACTTGGTGATTCCCAACTCTGTGACTACAGTTGGGTATGGCGCATTTCAGATATGCCCTGGATTTGATGGAGACCTGATCATAGGCAGCTCTGTCACAGAAATCGGTGACTATGCCTTCAATTCGTGCGACGGCATGACGGGCACGCTCTACATCCCGAGCGGCGTTCAGTCGCTTGGCGGAAACTCCTTTGGTTATTGCGCTTTTAGTGGCATCGTCGTCGACCCTGAAAACAACGTCTATGACTCAAGAAACGACTGCAATGCCATCATCGAAACGAGCACAAACGAACTTGTTACAGGATGCAAAAACAGCACGATACCCAACTCGGTTACATCGATTGGCTATTGTGCCTTCAGAGGCATTGCTGGCTTAACTTCCATTGAAATCCCGAATTCGGTGACTTACATCGGAGAGAATGCCTTCGCTTTTTGCTACGACCTGACTGGCGATTTGACCATCCCGAATTCTGTGGATACGATTGACGCAGGTGCGTTTTTCAATTGCGAAGGCTTTGGCGGCACCCTGACCATTGGGGAATCTGTCACTTTTATTGGCGACCAGGCCTTCAGAAATTGCTCCGGCTTTACGGGCGCGGTTACTTTGGCCACAACGCCTCCTGCTCTAGGAGACGAATTTGGTGGTTTGGTGTTTGAAAACTTCGGCTATCCCATCCTCGTCGTTCCTTGCGGATGCATCGATGCCTATCGGAACTCCAGTTGGTACGAGCCTTACGGACTGAATGGCTTCAACGAGTTTATTGAAGACTGCACCGCGGTTTCGGAAACAGGCAGTATTGTCACCGCCGTTTATCCGAATCCTACGAATGGGATGATAAAAGTCGAGGCTGAAAACATGAAGTACATCAGCATTTTCAATATGCTTGGAGAAAGCGTCTTTGAAGACTCCGCCAATGGCGATGTTTTTGAATATGACTTCAGCCATCAAGGTGCCGGCATGTACTTCATCAAGGTGGAGACCATGAAGGGCATCGAGACCATGAAAGTAACAGTAAGGTAATCAACAAATCCTTTAAGAAAAAAACAGAGAGTCGTTGCCCCTTCAAGCAACGACTCTCTTTTTCTTGATTTAAAGCAGTTATTACGGCTTAACAGCTCTCTTGTAAGCGCGCCTCCGCATGAAAGGCGTCGTTTTGTAGTCGCCGAAGAGCGACTGCACCTTGTAGTTCTCCTCCAGCTGAGGATTCATGATGATGGTGTCGATACCACGCTTGATGCAGTTCTCGTGCAGGTACTTGAACAACAACACCGGGATGCCGCATTGCTGATACTCGGGCATCACGCCCATAATCAATGCCTCAAGGGTGTCGTTCTTCTTCAAGGCCTTCAAGATATTAATGAAGCCAAACGGGAACAGACGTCCGTTGGATTTCTTCACCGCTTTGGATAGCGAAGGCACGCAGAA
>CACXIM010000030.1 GCA_902767725.1 uncultured Bacteroidia bacterium
GTGCGAGGGGGCAGGATATTGCTGTTAGGCTAAACCGACATGTTATTAACCATTTGAAGAAGATGCTGTCAAATAATCATGGCTCTGAAGAATAAATACCTCTTTTTTCCTATTTTTGCGCCCAAATAGCAAAAGGAGGAAAAAATGAAAATCGCAGTGGTTGGGGCCACCGGACTGGTTGGCTCAAAGATGCTTCAAGTGCTTGATGAACAGAAAGTTCAGATTGATGAATTGATTGTCGCCGCCTCGGAACGCTCCGTGGGCAAGGAAATCGTTTTCCAAGGCAAGACCTATAAAGTGGTCAGCGTGGATGATGCCATCGCAGCCCACCCCGACATCGCCATCTTCTCGGCAGGAGCATCGGCATCGAAACAATATGCCCCGCGCTTTGCCGAACAGGGCACCTTCGTCGTCGACAACAGCTCGGCCTGGCGCATGGAGAAAGACGTGCCTTTGGTTGTCCCCGAAATCAACGCCGACACCATCACAAAGGACACGCACATCATCGCCAACCCCAACTGCTCCACCATCCAGATGGTAATGGCCTTGGCGCCCATCCATAAGGCATACGGCATCAAACGCATCGTCGTCAGCACTTACCAAAGCGTCTCGGGCAGCGGCCAAAAAGGGGTCAACCAACTGAAGGCTGAGCGCGCTGGCGCGAGCAGCAAGACTTGCTACCCCCATCCGATTGACCTCAACATCCTGCCCCACATCGATACCTTCCTCGACAACGGCTATACCAAAGAGGAGATGAAGATGGTCAACGAAACGCACAAGATCCTCCGCGACGAGCACATCGCCGTCTCATCCACCACGGTGCGTGTGCCCGTGTGGGGTGGCCACAGTGAAGCCGTCAACGTGGAGACAGAAAAGCCCTTTGAAATCGACGATGTCCGCAGATTGATGGCAACCATGCCTGGCGTGGTGGTGCAAGACGACCCGGCCAACAACGTTTATCCGATGCCCCTCTACGCCGAAGGCAAGGACGAGGTCTTTGTGGGTCGCATCCGCCGTGACTTCTCGGTGGAGAACGGCCTCAATTTTTGGTGTGTGGCCGACAATCTCCGCAAAGGCGCTGCAACCAACGCGGTGCAAATTGCCAAATACCTTATAGAAAACACGATACTGCTCGATTAACCGTCATTGCGGGCATTGACCCGCAATCTCCCAAGCATAAAGGAATACCTTAGCGCTTAGGAGATGGCGGATGTTCCTCCGCCATGACGGCAAAGACGATAGTCCCCTGTTATTCAAGCATTCATGAAAGTCTTTCGAAACATAATAGAAGCCCGAAACATTCCCCACGCCGTGGTCACCATCGGTACTTTCGATGGCGTTCATCTCGGCCATCAGGCCATCTTCAATAAGATGAAAACCTTGGCGCAAAACATTGGTGGTGAGACCGTTGTGGTCACTTTTAGTCCTCATCCCCGTCAGGTGCTCAACATCGACAGCTCCAACCTGCGTTTCCTCTGCACGCCCGAGGAAAAACTCAAGAAATTTGAGGAATTCGGCATCGACAACGTGGTCATCATCAACTTCACAAAAGAGTTTTCGCGCACGCCCTCTGAGGTATTCATCAAAGACTACATCATTGATAACATCCATCCCGATTATATCGTTGTGGGCTACGACCATCACTTTGGTAAGAACCGCATGGGCGACTTCGGTCTGCTTAACGACATGAAGCTGAAATATGGCTTCAAGGTGGAACGCGTTGCCGCACAGGACGTTGAGAATATTGCCATCAGCTCCACGAAGATCCGTAACGCCCTTGCCACGGGCAATGTGAAGCGGGCCAACCAACTGTTGGGCTACACCTATTCCGTCACCGCTGAGGTCGTGGTGGGTAACAAGATCGGTCGCACCTTGGGCTTCCCAACGGCCAACCTTGAGTTGACAAGGGAATACATGCTCATCAGCAACCGTGGCGTGTATGCTTGCCTCGTCGACTATGAAGGCAAGACCTATAAGGCTATGGCCAACATCGGGCACCGACCCACCATCGGCGACCGCAGCGAGGACAACCCCATCATCGAGGTCAACCTGTTCGACTTCGACGGTGACCTCTACGGCAAACAGATCCATGTGCGTTTCATCGACCGCATCCGCGACGAAGAGAAATTTGACGGGTTAGACGAGCTGAAAGCGCAATTGGAACGAGACCGAAATAATGCTTATAAACTACTAGAAAACATAAAGTTATCATAATATCACAAAACATACAAAACCCACAAAACCTCGTTTTAAAGTGGACGTCACCCAACCGGGTTGCCGTCGGAAAGCGGGCCGTTCCGAATCAAGTTCGGAAGGAGGGGCCGCTTTCCACTGCCAAGAAATAAAGTTTTGACAGTTTTGTCGGTTTTGTGACAAAAAAGATGAAAATATTACTTTTGGTCATAGGAAAAACAGACGAGGACTACCTCATCACTGGCATCAAAAAATTTGTGGGCCGCATCGGGCATTATGCCTCGTTCGAGATGAAAGAGATTCCTGACCCTCGCAACCGCAAGACCCTCAGCGAAGACCAACAGAAAAAAGCCGAAAGTTTTCTCCTGCTACAACAGCTACAACCTGGCGATCAGGTCATCCTCTTGGACGAAAACGGCAAGCAGTTCACCTCGGTAGAATTTTCCGAAAGCCTTGAAAAACAGATGGCATCAGGAGCTAAGCGTTTGGTCTTCATCATCGGCGGGCCATACGGCTTTGCGCAGGAAGTTTACGACCGCGCCAACGCCAAGATGTCACTCTCACCCATGACTTTCAGCCACCAGATGGTGAGGCTGATTTTCGTCGAGCAGCTTTATAGGGCCTTCACCATTTTGAAAGGCGAACCATATCATCATCAATAATAAAAACAGCAACAACATCGTTTAATCAATATGAAAACCATCAAAACCATACTCATCCTTTGCGTGGCACTGTGCTTCGCCACCTCCTGCAAAAAAGAGGTCGACATGACCTTGGTGCAAAAGACCCTTTTCGAAAACGCGAACATTAGTCAGGTCTATGTCTTCGACTCTTGGGAAGTCACGATTGTCGCCGATGACCGCAGCTATGTGGAATTAGAGTACTCCGCCTATCTGGAGCCTGGGCTCCAAGTCGAAATTGAAAACTCAAGGCTTGAAATCGGTTTCACCAGCAACGTGAATCCCGTACCAGGTTCGGTTTTCAAAGCCACAGTGCATACAACGGAAAAGGAATTCTTTGCTGTCAGGGCCGAAAACTCCTCAGTCATCACTATGGAAGGGCCTTTCGAACTGGAAAACTCCATAGATATCGAACTGATTGATGCCTCAGTGTGCAGCGGGTTTAAAGTTTCGGCCGAATCCTGCTCTATCCTTGCAACAAACGCTTCGCAATTACTTGGTGTGGATTATCAGGGGAAAAATTGTGTGTTATTGGTTACCAAAAGTTCTTCCTGCAAAGGCAGTTTTAACGTCGAAAATTCTTTCAACGCGAGTGCGCTTATCTCCTCGCAAATAATCGTTTTCGGCGGGGCGATGCCTTCAGCATCCATTGAGGTTAAGGATGAAGGGACCATTAATATGGTTCAGGCCGAGGTAAATGACATGAAAGTTCATCTGGAGGGTGCATCGGAGGCTACCGTCAATGTCACGGAAACCATACGTGGATTCATTCTTTCGAGCTCTACCTTGTATTATAAAGGCCATCCTCAGATTGACGTCGATTGTTCCGAAGATTCACAACTCATCCATTTCTAATTTTGGCCTGAAATTTGCTATTTTCGACCCCGTTGCATCGAAGCAACATGAATTTTTACTAATTTTGTAACCAAATTAAAAAAATCGAAATGAAAAAAGTAGCATTGTTATTCGTCGCCGTCCTGTTTGCGACTGTTACCTTTGCCCAGTCCAACCTGCCCATCGACGCCAAGACGGAGAAGATTTGCTTCCGCAAGGTCATCAACACCGTTGGCTCTCAAGACGAGGTGTTCAACCGTATCTACAGCCAGTTCATGAACAGCTATTACAAGAGCCCCGCCACCATCCTCAACCAAAACGACGGTCGTACCATGAAAGGCAAACACCAGTTCCAGCTCGACAACGGCGAAATCGTCAAGTCGAAATGGCCCTGGATCACCTATTACTTCACCATCGAAGTGCGCGAAGGCCGTGTGCGCTACACCCTCACCGACTTCATGCAGAAGACCCAATCGAACCATCCCTGCGAAGAATGGATGAACAAGGAAGATCCTTTGTATCAGCCTGTTTGGGACAAGTATCTGGAGCAGATTGCTGCTTTTGCCGAAGATTGGGGCAAGAAGTTTGAGGAAAGCCTCGTCCCCGAAAAGGTGATCGAAGAAGAGGAATGGTAAACTAGGCTATGGCCACTCGCGAACGCATAAAGAAAGGTTTTTCGAAACTTCTCAAGGAAGAGAAGTTGAAGCTTATTGCCAACTATTTTGAGAACCCCGGCGAGGTCGTCAACCTGCTGAAAAGCTATTGGCATCCCGACTCGAAGCAGCAGCAGCTCTTCGACGAGTTCAGCGAGAATACCATCACCAATTTTTTCATCCCCTACGGCATCTCGCCCAACGTGACCATCAACGGAAAGGACTATGTCGTGCCCATGGTCATCGAGGAGAGCTCCGTGGTAGCTGCAGCCTCCGCAGCAGCCAAGTTTTGGGGCGAACGCGGCGGCTTCCATGCCGAAGTCATCGACGTGCGCAAGGTCGGACAGGTGCACTTCGGCTGGAGTGGCGACAAGGAAAAACTAGTGGCCCTATTCCCGAAAATCGAGGAACGTCTGTTGGCCGACACCGATGCCATGACCGAGAAAATGCGGAAACGTGGCGGCGGCATCCTTGGGATGAAGCTCATCGACTACACCACACAAATTCCTGACTATTACCAGATTCGCGTCGAATTTGGTACAGGCGACGCCATGGGTGCCAACTTCATCAACTCTGCCTTGGAACAGTTCGGACACAGCTTGCAGGACTTCTTCGCTGAGCAACAAGACCTGCCCGAAGAGCTCCGCAAGGTGGAGATCATCATGACCATCCTGTCGAACAACACACCCGACTGCCGGGTGAAAGTCTGGGTGGAATGTCCCGTGGAGCAATTGGACGGCATCGACGAGCACCTTTCGGGTGCCGAATATGCCAAGAAATTCAAGAAAGCCGTCGATATCGCCCATATTGACACAGACCGTGCCACTACACACAACAAGGGCATTTACAACGGCATTGATGCTGTGGTCATTGCTACGGGCAACGACTTCCGCGCCGTGGAAGCTGCCGGACACACCTTCGCCTCGCGCAACGGCCGTTACGAGAGCCTTTCGAGCGTCACCCTTGAAAACGGCATCTTCCACTTCGAATTGGAGGTGCCGATGGCCTTGGGCACCGTGGGTGGCTTGACCAGTCTTCACCCCTTGGCCAAGAAGACTCTTGAACTCTTGGGCAACCCCACCGCCAAAGAACTGATGATGATAGCCGCCACGATGGGTCTGGCCAACAACTTCTCCGCCGTCCGCTCGCTGACCACCAAAGGCATCCAAGCTGGCCACATGAAGATGCACCTGAACAATATCTTGAACCAATTGAACGCCACGGAGGAGGAGAAAAAACAGGCACGCGAGTATTTCAAGGACAAGACCGTGTCGTATGCAGGCGTTGAACAATTCTTAGACTCCTTGAAAAAATGAGCCTTTACCAAGCCCACGGAAAATTCCTTCTGACAGGTGAATACCTCGTCCTAAAAGGGGCATTGGCATTGGCCTTACCGTTGAAATTGGGGCAGACATTGACGGTAGAGACGTTTCCTGAAATGTCTCCCAATGAAATAATTGCATCATCTGAGACGTTTCGGGAAACGTCTCTACAATGGAACGCGTATAAACCTAGCAGTCCTTGGTTTTCGGTCACCTTGAACCCTGAAAACCTTGAAATTATCGATAGCGATGACCAACCCAAAGCCGAAAAACTCAGACAAATCCTGCAAGCCGTCAAGCAATTGAATCCCAAGGCTTTTGAAGGCAAGAGCCTAAAATTCACCACCCGTTTGGATTTTGACCCGCATTGGGGCCTCGGCAGCAGCTCCACCTTGATTGCCAACCTCGCACGATGGGCGGATGTCAATCCATACGAATTACTGAAATTGACCTTTGGTGGCTCGGGCTACGACATCGCTTGCGCCACAGCGGAGGGACCGATCTATTACCAAGTAAAAGCCAAGGTCCCTGAGCCCGTCGAAGGGCCGACACCAACGGTTGAACCCATTAACTTTAACCCACCCTTCGCCGACCATCTGTTTTTCGTCTATCAAGGCCAAAAGCAAAGCTCATCCAAAGAAATCAAGGCGTTTTTAGCAAAAGCAAATCCTATTGATTTACAAAAAGATATTGATGCCGTCTCGGAAATTAGTCGTGCCGTGCCGAAATGCCAAAGTTTGGACGAATTCGCTATGCTTATGCAATGCCACGAACGCATCATCGCACGTTGCATTGGGCAGGAACCTGTGCAAAAGCGTTTCCCAGATTTTGAAGGCGTTTTGAAATCCTTGGGTGCTTGGGGCGGTGATTTCATCCTTGCTACAACGGAATGGAACGAAAATCAAGTGAGGGAATACTTCAAAAAATATAGTTTGGAAGTGGTTTTTGGGTATAATAAAATCGTGCTTGGTGAGAAATAAGTTGTAAAATAGAATCATAACATATTGAAATCCAACCAGGTAATTTGACAAAAGTTTGTAACAGCCTTTAAACTTGAAAAAATGGAGTTTTTTTTCTATACTTTTGCCAGAAAGTTTTCGAAGACTTAAAATCAAGATTCAGGTAACCTCAAAATTCAATTGTTATGAACAAGTCCATCAAAACCATCATCGCCCTGACGGCACTTTTCGTCATCGGATTCCTCGCCTTGGAGGGATGCAACAAGAAAGAGGCCAAGCAGCCTAAGGTTTCCGGCTTCTTCGTTTCGGGATGCAATGATGTCGTTCTACACCGCGACAATGAACAGAATGACACGATTTACGTGACCGCTATTGACGACACGAAGTTGAAAATCAGCACTACAAACACGCAATTCTTTTGCGGCGTTGACACCATCCGACCTGAAATACAAACGCAAGAACAAAACATCTCCATCGAACTTCTCTATGTGGACTCTTGGGCCGATTGTTTGTGCGGTCGTCATTTAGACATCATCCTCGAAAACCTGAAGTTGGGACAAACCTACTTTGTCAGCATCAAAAAAGACGAGTGTGACTATTACCAGTTTGAAGTCTCTTTCGGGCCTGAAACGAATTTGATGTTCGTCCGCGAACAATGAACTCAATCAGTGACTGCCATAACACGCATCAAACAATTCCTACAATCAAATTCAAGGCGAAAGGTGTTCGCGCCGTTGCGAATAAATAAAGGTGTTGCCTTCTGCCCCGTTTCCTTGCTACACATACCGTTGGCATAACGGATGCAATGGTGACAGGTCATGAGGGCGGTGGGGATTTCATCAGGATTTGTGACCGTTGTAGAGACGGTGCATGCACCGTCTCTACGGAATCCATGGTTATTCTTATGGTTTTCAATCAATTCCTCTGTCAATTTCGACACCAAATTGCGTTTCATCTCGCCGATAATCGAGGCAGGAATGAGGCGCGGTTCAGCGAATTTCAATTCCAAATTGATGGGATTGAACACCGTATCGCCCCATTGCAAGGCCTTTTTGCGGATGTTTTCGGTGGCCTTTTCAGGGTTGTTGGCGAGGATTTTGTCGCATTGGACGTTTGCAGAGACGCGGCGCGCCACGTCTCTACAGGAGGCAATCAATTCATACCCCGTTTCCGTTTCGGACAAAACCAAATCAATGTCAATCTTACGATTGCCCGTGGAGGCCTCCACCTGTTTCTGCCATTCGAGGTCGAGGTTACGGTAAATTTTTGCGCCACGGAAGGCGCCATGGGGACGGTTTGTAAAGACGGTGTGCACACCGTCTCTACCTGTATTCACCACATCGGCACGCAAACCCACCAATTCGTTGTCCTGGTTCAAAAAACACAAGCCATCGCCGTTGTGCAAGGTCTTGTCAGTCTCAATCTCCATGCGGAGCGGGTTGCACCATGTGACCTCACCGATGTATTCTCCCATCGATTTCGGGGTGAAAGGCGAGCCTATGCCTTTCTGCCGACCATTGATGAAATAATCCGTGAAACCACGGTTGAAGGATTTCTCTGGGTTGATATCGAAAGTATAGTTGCAATGTCCGTATGATGCTGGTTCCAAATCTGGGCGACGACTGATAATCTCATCCAATTTCTGACGATAAAAGGCCGTCACGTTCTTCACATAATCAGCGTCTTTCAATCGGCCTTCTATCTTGAAGCTTGTGATGCCCGCATCGATGAGTTCCTCCAAATGTGCGCTGTTGTTGAGGTCTTTCAAGCAAAGCAGATGCCGGTTTTTGATTAGCACTTGCCCGTTCTCGTCGAGCAAATCCCAAGGCAGTCGACAAGGCTGGGCGCAGGCACCACGATTGGCACTGCGGTTGCCAATATACTGGCTGAGATAGCACCGTCCGCTATGGCTGACACAAAGTGCACCATGCACAAAAAACTCCAATGGCACTGTGGTCTTCTTACGAATCTCCTTGATTTGATTCAGACTCAACTCACGGCCAAGGACAACCTGCTCAAAACCAAGTTGTTCCAATTGTTGTACCTTCTCTACCGTCAGGTTGTCACACTGCGTGCTGGCATGGAGTGGGATGGGCGGCAGGTCGAGCTGGAGCAGTTGCATGTCCTGAACAATGAGGGCATCAACGCCTGCATTCCAACAGTCGTAGGCCATCTTTCGGGCACGTTCCAACTCGTTGTCGTACAGCAAGGTGTTCAGTGTCACATAAACCTTGGCATCATACAAGGCCGCGTGGCGGCAAAGGCGTTCGATGTCTTGAATGCTATTGGAGGCTTTTTCGCGAGCACCAAAGTCGGGTCCGCCAATGTAGACGGCATCGGTGCCATGGTTGATGGCTGCCAATCCGACCTCGACATCCTTGGCTGGCGAGAGCAATTCTATCTTCTTCGTTTTCATGCTGCAAAATTAAGGAATTTCGGAACGATGAAGATTATTTTCCTATTTTTGCACATAATCCCATCTCGAAATGCCCAGCCGAACAAAGGTCATACTATTTGCCTTAACAGCCACAGTGTTGTTTCTCTTTCCGATACAACAAACAACTGGCCTGTTCAAATTCAAGAAACTGGCTGGCGTTATGGAAGAACAACCCAAACCCAAGTTGACTGTCGAACGATGGAAGGACTATCAGTTCCAAGAGGGTGTCGAGGCTTACCTACAGCAGCATTATGGATTTCGTGAACCTTTGACGCGCCTTTACAACCAATACATTTGGGACTTTTACGGAAAAACCTTCGCCAAAGACAGGAGTTGGGTCTTTGTCAGCGACGATGGATGGTATTATGAATCCGGCTATGTTAAGGAATACTACGAAGGGAATTCTTGGGAATATGCAGAAGATAGCATACAGATGGCGCAAATACTTGGGAAAAAGGCACTTATGATTTCTCAAGTTCAACAAATCCTAGCAGAAAGAGACATCCATCTATTCGTCTTATTGGAGCCTGGAAAAGAGCAGATTTACCCCGAACACATCCCTGCAAATACCAAATACCACCGAAAGAAGGTCTTCTCTGCCCATGACTTCCTGCATCAGCGCTTTGAAACCCTGGGTATCAACTATATAGATGCAGGGGAATGGTTTCAGCAGATGAAAGACACCGCCGATTTTCTACTCTTTCCCCAAACGGGTACACATTGGAGCAACCTGGCTTCAATGTATGTGGCCGACAGCCTTGTACGCTATATGGAGGATTTGGGACATATCAACATTCAGAACTTCAGCATTGGGGAAAAATACGTCAGAACCAAAGAACCCGATGTTGACTTGGAGCAATGGCTGAACCTGATACGGCCCCTGAAAAGAGCGCCAAACTATTACGCCAAAACACGTCTCGACAAAGACCCGACAGCCGTAAAGCCCAAATTGATTACCATCGGCGACTCTTTTTATTGGAACTTGCTCAACCACAGCCCATTCAAGAAGATTTTCAGCGCTTATCCCTATTGGTATTATTTCAGCACCGCCTATTACACAGGCTCTTACGAAAGCCGCATCACCGACATCAACCCGTTTGAAGAGGTGCTGACGTCCGATTTCGTCATGCTGGCCTACAGCACACCGCAACAGTATGAGCTGGGCAACGGCTTCGCTGAACGCTTCCTGTTGGAATGGTGCTACGACGACGACGAAATCGAACAATTGAAAAACGAGATGAAAGAACGAATCCAACTCAACCCTACTTGGATGGCCTCCATCACCCAAAGGGCAGAAAACCTCAACATCCCAGTAGACTCCGTACTGAACATGGAATCGGCTTATTTCATTGAAAAACACCCCGAAGCATGTTTCCCCGCCCTTAATGACAGCGTTCCGAGCAAGCGTTCGACCAAAGCAGAGCGCCTCGCCAAACCAATGAAAACCATAAACCACAATTGAAAGTAGCTTTTTTCTCCTAGCCGAATAAGGTTTCTTCTTCGTTTTAAGGCCTTAAAACAAAGGTTTTTTGGGATGATGAGGATATTTTTCGTATTTTTGCAGATTAATGAATTTTTCAAAGTGAAAAACCTCGTCAAGGTCATATTATTCACTCTAACCGGGTTGCTTCTTTTCGCATCCATGTTTCAGAAAATCACGCATTTGTGGGATTTCAAGAAACTGAATGGCGTTGAATATCCCCATCCTAAACCCACCTTGACCTTTCAAAACTGTCGCGACGGCGGCTTCCAAGACAGCACAGAAGCCTTCTTGAAGCAGCATTTCGGGTTCCGCGAGCCGCTTATCCGTTTTTACAACCAGTATCTTTGGGATTTTTACACAACATCAAATGGCAACCGGGGCATTCTCACGTTAGGCAAGGACGACTGGCTGTATGAGCCTTGGTCGGTTGATGACTATTACCAAATCCAATATCACCAGCACGCCTCTACAGCAGAACAAATGACTGAGCAGTTGCAGGGAGAAGCCCTGCGCGTTTATCAGTTGCAGCACATCCTTGAGCCCTACGGCACGCATCTTTTCGTATGCCTTGTGCCTTCGAAAGACATGCTTTATCCCGAGCATCTTCCCGAAAAGCAAGACACCAGATATGATGACGAGCCAAAGATGTCGGCAAGGTCGGTCCTTAAGGAGGAATACGCGCGACTCGGTGTCAACGTTCTCGACATGGGCGAGTTTTTCCAACAGGTGAAAGACACTGCCGACTTCACCTTATTCCCGAAAACAGGAACGCATTGGTCGAAATACAGCTCACTCTTTGCCGCCGACACGCTTTTCCGGTACATGGAACACTTAGGCAACATCAACATTCCCAACCTGGTCATCGGGCCACGCACCCTCCAAGACGCCCAGGAAGCCGACACCGACCTTGAAAACCTGCTCAACCTGATCAGGCCGCTGCCCAGACCCCAGTATTATTACGCCACAGCGACTTCCGACAAGGACTCTACGGCCGTCAAACCAAAAATGATCGTCATCGGCGATTCGTTCTGGTGGAACATCGTCTATCAATTGCCCATTCAGGAATTCTTCACCGAATTCCCCTATTGGTACTACAACAGCACCATCTATTACGATCCTATCCACCACTCGGTAAACGACATTAACCTTACGAAAGAGATCCTCTCCGCTGACTTCATCGTCCTGTTCTACAGCTCAGCACAACTCTATAAACTGAACAACGGCTTCACGAAAAAAGCCTTGCTCGCCCTTTGCTACGACCCCGACGAGATAGCATCCGCCCATGCAAAGCTGGAGCAAAACATCCGTTCCGATTCGGCTTGGATCGGAAGGCTGCAAAACACAAGCGTAGCACAAGGCAAACCTTTGGAAGAGCTCGTCCACAACGAAGCGCAATGGCTTATTGACAACTATCCTGAGAACTTTTTCCCCGCATTGAATGACAGCATCCCGACGAAACGTTCAAAATGGGTGGAATCCTGCCTTACCAAGGATTCTTTGTACCTCATCGAACAAGAAACGGAGAAAATCATAGCCAACATCAAGTCGAATGAGGTCCAGATGGAGGCCATGCGTGAGAAAGCCCAACAACAGGGCAAAACCTTAGAACAAGCCATTCACGACGATGCCCGCTGGATCGTCAACTACCAAATCGAGCATGGCACCTTGCAAATACCGACCCAAAAATGAAAGTCCTCACAAAAACCATATTGTTCGCACTGACAGCCATACTGCTTTTCGCCTCGTCGCTACAAAAGCAGTTTGCCTTTCATCAGTTCAAAGACTTGAGAGGTGTGATTGTGGATCAACCCATGCCCAAGCTTACCCTTGAAAGCTATCGCGACGGCCTTTTCCAACAACAAACAGAAGAACACCTGAAACAACACTTTGGCTATCGCCAGCCACTCATTCGGTTTTACAACCAATATCTTTGGGATTTCTACCGGAAAACGCATGTCAGCAAAGAACAAATCGTATTTGGAAAAGACAATTGGTTTTATGAGCCCGGCCCAGTGTCCGATTATTATCAGAGACAATTCCGGTTTTTTGCGGCCGACTCCACGGAGATGGCCACCATGCTGTCGAAAGAGGCGCACCGATTGCTTAGGCTTCAACAAATCCTCGAATCACACGGCATTCACCTAATCGTGTGCCTGGTGCCTGCCAAAGACCTCATCTGTCCCGAGCATCTTCCTGAAATCCAATATACAACCTACATAGGCGAACCCAAAATATCGGCACGATTCTTCAACGAAGAAGAACTCACACGACTCGGTGTCAACCATCTGAATCTGGAACAATGGTTCCTGCAAATCAAAGATACGGTCGACTATGCCCTGTTTCCGAAAACAGGCACCCATTGGACAAAATATGCCGCACTCCACGGAGCTGACACACTCATCCGCTATATGGAACACCTTGGTGGCATCAACATGAAAAACTTGGTCATCGGCCCTCGGGAACTTGACGATGCCCGCAACCCCGACGACGACCTTGAGAGCCTGCTCAACCTGATGCGGCCCATCCAAAAACCCAAGTATTATTATGCAGAAGGCATGGCCGATGACGACACCACCGCCATCAAACCGAAAATGATTGTCGTTGGCGACTCCTTCTGGTGGACCATCGCCGCACAGCTTCCCTTGGATGATTTTTTCTCAAAAGCACCCTATTGGTACTATAACAGCACCGTTTACTATGACGACCGATACCACTCCGTTAGTGAACTGAATATTGCTGAGGAGCTCCTCTCTTCCGATTTTGTCGTATTATTCTACTGTGCAGCACAGCAATACAGGATGAACGACGGTTTCACCCAAAAGGCATTGGAAGCTTTAGGCGTCAAGGACAGCGATGCCATCATGGACTCTACTGACTTTATCAAGCGTGAAATCCAACGCACCATCGGTGATATTTTGGCCAGTCCAAAGTCAATGGAATCAATACGCGAAAAAGCCAAACAACAAAACAAGACCATTGAGCAAGCCGTTCGCGACGACGCGAAATGGGTTGTCGACTACCAAATCCAACAAGGCACCTTGAAAGTGCCCAGCAACGACAATATCCCCCTCGACTCGATCACCTTCATCGAGCGAGAAATACAGCGCATTATGGAAGCACTATCAACCAACCCAGAAACGTTGGAATCGATACGCAAAAAAGCGGCCAAATACAACAAGACCTTCCAACAAGCCCTTCGCGATGATGCCCTGTGGGTGGTCAACTACAACATCGAGCAGGGCACCCTGAAATGGCCTGGAACATCAAATAAATCAAACACAAAATCAGAAAACCATGGTATTCAGCAGTAACGTTTTCCTCCTCTATTTCATGCCAGCCTTCTTCCTGGTCTATTTCCTTATGCCGAGGAAGATCCGCAACTATGTGCTGTTGCTGGCATCGCTTATCTTCTATGCTTGGGGAGCGCCTGAATTCATCATACAACTGGTCGCTTCCACCGTGGCCAACTTCTTCTTGGTCAAATGGATGTGCAAGACCGAGAAAACCGGCCTGAAGAAGCTCCTCTGCGGCCTGTCCATCATCATTCCCATAGGGCTGTTGCTGTTTTATAAATACGGCAACTTCACAATGGAAAACCTGAACGCCATTCTTGGTCTCACCGGACATGCTCCACTCACTTGGAAACGCATCATGCTGCCCATAGGTATCTCCTTCTTCTCGTTCCAAAGCGTAACCTATACCTTGGACACCTACCGTGGCGTCAATAAGCCCATGGAGAAACTCACTGATTTTGTGTTGTATATCACCATGTTCCCGCAACTGATTGCCGGTCCCATCATCCGCTATTGCGATGTGGCCGACCAAATCCGTAGCCGCGAATCGACCATGGACGACCGCTTGCAAGGCTTCTATCGCTTCGTCATCGGCTTGTGCAAGAAAATCCTCATCGCCGATGTGATTGGCGCCCAAGTGGATGCCATATTGGGTCCAGCCAACTTCTCTCTTTTGGATGCCGATCAAATCTCCAACATCTTCACCAAGGTGGCCAACTTGGACAGCACCACGGCATGGATCGTGTCGTTGGCCTACACCTTCCAAATCTATTTCGACTTTGCGGGTTACAGCGACATGGCCATCGGTCTCGGTCGCATCATGGGTTTCAAGTTCCCGGAGAACTTCGACAACCCTTATACTTCACGCTCCATCACCGAGTTTTGGCGCCGTTGGCACAAGACCTTGGGCGCCTTCATCATGAACTACCTCTACATCCCGCTCGGTGGCAACCGCAAGGGCAAAGGCCGCATGTACTTTAACTTGTGGGTATGCTTCCTACTCTCCGGCTTGTGGCACGGTGCCTCATGGAACTTCGTCGTTTGGGGTGCCTTGCATGGCTTCTTCATTTGTGCCGACAAACTCTTCCTCGGCAAGGTGATGAAGAAAATCGGCAAAGTGCCAAGCGTCATTCTCACCTTCCTCACGGTAAACCTCATTTGGGTGTTCTTCCGTGTGGAAGACTTCGGCTTGGCTTGGCTGCTCATCAAGCGCATGTTTGCATTCGATTTCGCTTTACTGCCCTTCAGTGCCAACGCACAACTCTACGTCACGATGATTGTGGCGGCCTTCTTCTCCTTCCTCACCCTGACGAAGTTCGGACAAAAAGTGGAGGAAAAGGTTTACTTCAGCGATTTCACCAATGGTCTGCACATTGCTGCGTGGATTGTGGCCGCCTTTGCCTTTGTGTTTTGCGTGGCCGCATTGAACGCCTCCAGCTTCAGTCCGTTTATCTATTTCAGGTTCTAAACCATGGGGAAATTCAGGATAACATACGGTCTGATACTGTTCGCCTTGTTGATGGTGTTCCTTTTTGTACCCATCATCCAGGAGTGGACTGGCGCTATCCCTGTGAAACCGCTAATAGGCGTTTTTGAGCCAACACCAAAGCCCGAGCTGACAATCGACAACTACAAGTCAAATACCTATCAAACGCAAATCGAGAAATACGCCAGCGAGCATTTCGGGCTGAGAGAGCCCGTCATCAGGATTTACAACCAGTATGTGTGGTCGGCTTTCAACAAGACCTATTGCCATTTCATCGTGCCTGGAAAAGAAGGCTACTTGTATTATGCCTTGGCTGTCAATGAGCATTTTGGAACCGAGTTGCTGCATCATTACAAATCGAATGAGGCAGCCATGAAAGATGTCGACGCTGAGCTGCGATTAATGAACAAACTGCGGCATGTATTAAAAGACTACGGCATTGATTTTCTAGCTTTTATCGCACCTGACAAGCCCGAAGTCTATCCTGAATACCTCCCGCGCCGCGATGCCGATACCACCACAGTCCACATTGACGAATACTACGCTCGCCGCATGACAGAGACAGGGTTCCCTTTCATCAACATGACGGATTGGTATGTCCAGATGCGAGACACCGCCTCGTTTCCGCTCTTTCCTAAAACCGACTCCCATTGGCGTTACGCGTCCATCTATGGTTTCGACTCACTGTTCCGTTTTATCAACACTTTGGACGGCGAAGCCAAGTTCCCCACCTTACACATCGGACCACCAATCGTCTACGAGTCAGATAAGTTGGAAGGTGACGAAGAGACACTCAATCTCCTCTTCCGTATTCACGATGACAAGACGCAATACAAGTCAAACATCACCGTAGAGCCCGACAGCACCCACCGCAAACCCAAAGTGCTGTTTGTAGGCGACTCGTTCATCTATAGCATGAATGACTTTATGCCCGTCCGCGAAATCATGGCAGACAGGGAAATCTGGTTCTACAACAACACGGCATTCGAAGGTTTCGACAGCAAGACAGAGAGCGTGAAAGACATCGACCGGCTGAGCCACATCCTCAATGCAGACTATGTGGTGTTCTACTCGGCAGGCCACCAATGGTGGGAAGCTACCTACGGCTTTGCAAAAGATGCGCTTGTGCAACTTTGCGTGAGCGACAGCCTATTTGAAGCCACGGTAACCGATCTGGCCGACATTTTCCGCCACCATGATAATTATGAAGGCCTCACCGAAGAGGAACTGCGTGATCAGATGGAAGGCATGCTGAGAAACAATCCCGAACTCATTCCCGGCCTCGAAGGGGAAGACATGCCCACCATCCGCAACACCGATCGCATCAATCAAGCCATGTCCACCAATCGCATCAAAGCCGACAAAGACTGGCTCACCACTATCCAGATGTATGCCACCAAGCAAGCCATCAGCCTCGACGAGGCCTTACATGAAGAAGCAAAACGCATGGATCAAGGCGAATTGCTTATTCGTGACGAAGTCGTTTTCGATACAGCGACATTTATACAAATGAAAAAACTGGAAATCATGGAAAAATGGCGGCACAATCCCGAAATGGTCAATATGATCCAACAAAAAGCCAAAGAGCGAAATCTCTCCTTCGAAGTGATGCTTGAAAAAGATGCCTTATGGGTCATTAACCAACAAATCGAGAAAGGCGAACTATTCCAATAACAAGTTAAGACGCAATATATGGTATTCAGCAGCAACATATTCCTACTCTACTTCATGCCCATCTTCTTCCTCGTGTATTTCATACTGCCGAAGAAGGTGCGCAACTACTTCCTGCTGCTCGCTTCGCTGGTGTTTTACGCCTGGGGCGCGCCCGAGTTCATCATCCACCTCATCGTGTCGGTCATCGCAAATTTCTACTTGGTGCGATGGATGAACAAAACCGAAAAGCCTGGACTAAAAAAGCTGCTCTGCGGTATCTCCATCGCCATCAGTATCGGTCTGCTGTTCTACTTCAAGTATGGCAACTTCACCATGCAGAACATCAACTCCGTGTTGGGTTGGTTCCACGCCGAACCGCTACAATGGACTAAGATTCTGTTGCCTATAGGTATCTCGTTCTTCTCCTTCCAAAGCGTCACCTACACTTTGGACACCTACCGCAAAGTGAACGAGCCGATGAAGCGGTTGAGCGACTACATGCTTTACATCGTCATGTTCCCGCAGCTGATTGCCGGTCCCATCGTGCGCTACTGCGACATTGCCGACCAAATTCGCAACCGCGAATCGCTCTATACAGACAGGTTGCATGGCTTCTATCGTTTCGTCATTGGTCTATGCAAAAAGATCCTTATTGCTGATGTCATCGGATTCCAAGTCGACCAGATCTTGGGTCCTTCCAACTACGACGTGCTAACCTCCGCCCAACTCACCGACATCGCCAACAAAATAGCCACCATCGACTCCACCAGCGCTTGGATAGCCATCTTCGCCTTCACCTTCCAAATCTATTTCGACTTTGCCGGTTATTCTGACATGGCCATCGGCTTGGGCCGCATGATGGGATTCAAGTTTCCTGAAAACTTTGACAATCCGTATGTATCCACCACCATCTCTGAGTTTTGGAGACGTTGGCACCAAACCTTCAGTGTATTTATCAAGAACTACCTCTACTTCCCCTTGGGCGGTAGCCGCGTGAAGACCGAAGCACGCAAATATTTCAATCTTTGGTTCTGCTTCCTCATCAGCGGCTTGTGGCATGGAGCTGCATGGAACTTCGTGATCTACGGCGCCCTGCAAGGCATCTTCATCTGCGCCGACAAGCTGTTCTTGAAGAAGTTCAACGAGCGATTGGGGCGGATTCCAAGTGTGTTCTTCACCTTCCTCATCATCGTGTTGACGCGCTGCTTCTTCCGCATCGAGCGCATCGACCTGTCGTGGATGTTCATCAAACGCTTGTTCGCCTTCGACTTTGCTCCTTTCCATTTCGGCGACAACCCGCATCTCTATGTGACCATGATCGTGGCTGCCTTCTTCTCGTTCTTCACCCTCTCGAAGTTCGGCTTGAAGGTACAAGATAAAGTCTACTTCACCGAATATAACCGTCGGCAGCATATCATCGCGTTTGTAATCAGCATACTTGCCTTTATCTTCTGCCTTGGCGCCTTGAATGCCAGTGGCTTCAGCCCGTTCATTTATTTCAGATTCTAACCATGAATAAGCAACGGCATCATATTATCCAGTTCGCCTGCATCATGGCATTGCTTGCTGCCATCATGCTGCAAGGTTTTACACATGTAGTTCCGACAAAGCCATTGAGTCCCTATACCGATAAAGTCAAAGTTGAGAAACAAGATTTGAATTGGAAAAGTTACCTTGACGGCTCCTATCAGGAGTATCTTGCCCAACAAGCCAGAAAAAGCACTGGCTTCAGAAAGTTTTTCAGTCGGTGCTACAACCAGCTTGCCTACAGCTGCTTCGGGAAAATCGCCAATCCGAACGTAATTGAAGGCAAATGTCATGAGTTTTTCTTGAAAGGCAATATCGATGACGTCGCTGGAAAACTATTGTTGGCAAGCTACGGCACTGTTGACTATGCCAAGGTGGTCGCCCAAAAGAACGTCCAAGAAACGCTTACCCTGATCGATAGTCTTCGCCAACACGGTACTCAGTTTCTGTTTGTCCTCTGTCCCACCAAGCCTGCAGTCTATCCAGAGTATTTGCCCGAGGCTTACAAAGACAGCGTGTCTGATTTCGTTTTGGCAGAGTATTACGCCCAACTCTTCAGGGAAAACGACATCCCGCACATCGATTTCTACAACTATTTCAAAACAATCAAAGACACCTTCCCTTATCGGCTCTATACACGAACGGGGTCTCACTGGTCAGAAGCCACCATTCCTTTTGTGGCTGACTCGATACTCAGAAAAATTGAGACTTTAACAGACTACCGACTTCCCTCCGTTGAGGTCATCGACCCCAACCTCAGCCGCGACTATTCCGACCAAGATGGCGAACTTGAGACCCACATCGACCTGCTCTTGCCCTTGTGCAAGCCCAAGGTTTCACGACCAGTATTCACCTTGCAGGACACCATCGGCAAAGACCGACCCAACCTACTAGTCGTAGGCGACGGCTATTTCACACCCTTGCAAGGTTCCTGCTTCGTCAATGCCTTCAAACAATGGGACTTCTGGCTCTATAACCAAACCTCCATATCCTCAAGACCTGAGTTGAATTGGAAATACCTCAACCAGCTCTTTGGCACGACAGAGACTTTGAAACAGGCCGACATCGTGATTGCACTTTACACCTCCAATTACCTGCTCAACTACATGAGCGGCTTTACCCAATCTGCCTTGGAGCTTTATGCCAATGGCGGCACCCAAGAACAAGAAGCCATCCGTTCCATCATGGAGTCAATCAAAAAAGACCCAGAATGGTTCGGAGTCATACAGCAACAAGCCCAAGAACGCGGCATCAGCGTAGAAGAAAACTTAAGGTTGAACGCCGCGTATGTCTTTCAAATGCAAAAGAACGAACAAGATCAATAACCAACCTTAAATAAGAATAACTTATGGTATTCAGCAGCAACATTTTCCTTTTCTTTTTTCTGCCTATCTTCTTGATAGCCTATTTCATCACACCGCAGAAATTCAG
>CACXIM010000031.1 GCA_902767725.1 uncultured Bacteroidia bacterium
GGTGAATGTGATTGGTAAGAATTACGCTGAGGCTGAGCATTGCATCCCTTGCCCTATGATTATCAGCACAAACGATGCAAATAAGGATGATATTCTGATGTGGGGCGACTTTTGGGTGTTCAACTACAACGTCGCTGGCGACACGTTGAAGACCGTTTCGGGCGGCAACCATCCTGGACTGATGCACTTGAAGAAGACCGACAAGGGCTTTGAGGTGACTAGCTTCGATGCCGTGGAGGACGGTGCCGGCAACATGGAAAGCGCCAAGCGTATTTTCGGCGATAATTTTGATGCTTTTTGGGAACTCAACAGCAACCAGGAGAAGCGCGAGGATGTCAGACTGCACTTCATCGCCGACTATGTGAAAAAACACAACCTTCCGGTCAAGATGGTGCAAGACTATGGCTGGCCTGCCGTGGCATTGCCGGAATGATGTATAGGTTCTTTATTTGCCGAATATTTTAACCATGTCGGAAAACCTCGATAAATTCCTTAACCGAATAGCGGATGCCGCGGAGCAAGGCACATTGGTGAAAATGACGTTGAGCAAACCCGCGCAGAAGCATGACGATTTGCGCAACATCTATGTGAAGCCCGTTTTAATAAAGGAGAAACGCCTGTTTGCCTTCACTTACCATTACGAGCGTCGCGACGAAGTGAAAAACTATGATGCCGCGCAAATGCTTGATATGCTGAATGAAATGCTTCCCAATCGTTTCCTGAATGCTGTGCTGTTTACCATCGACGAGGATGTTACCTTGTTGGTCTCTTCCAAAGGCAAGGCAACCCTCCAAACCAAAAAGGTGCAGGAGTGCCGTGAGCAGAATTTGGAACACGACAAGCAGAAAGCCCGTCTCATCAACCCGGCAAACCCTTGGTGGTATCAGCTCGGCCTAACTACCCGAGAAGGCAAGATCACTGCCGACATGCAGCATAAGTTCAAGCAGATTAACAAGTATGCCGAAATCGTTGAGAGTCTTATCAAGCCGATGAAGTTCAATGGCACGGTCCATATTGCCGACATGGGGGCAGGGAAGGGGTATCTCACTTTCGCCTTACACGAGCTGTTGACCCAACGCTTGAATCTGGATGTGGACATCAAAGGCGTGGAAATCCGCCCCGACTTGGTGCTGAAAATTAACGAAATCATCAAAGCAGATAACTTGAAGGGCTTGGAGTTTGTGGAAAGCAGCATCGAGGCATATCATCCAGAGAAACTGGATGTTCTGATTGCGCTTCATGCTTGCAACACGGCCACCGACGATGCCATAGCTTCGGGTATCAAGGCGGGTGCGGAGCTGATTGTTTGCGCCCCATGCTGCCACAAGCAAATCCGGCAGGAGATGGAACGCTCGGGCAAGGTCGATGCCATTACGCGTTACGGCATCTTCCTCGAACGTCAGGCCGTGATGATCACCGACACCATTCGTGCCTTGATTTTGGAGTATTTCGGCTACAAGACCCAAGTAATGGAGTTCATCGAGATGGAGCACACGCCTAAAAATGTGCTTTTGGTGGGGAGAAAAACCTCCAAAGAGCCGAATAAAACAGAAATATTGCAACAAATTGCCAACCTGAAACGGCAATATGGCATTGACATACACTACCTTGAAATGGCTTTGGGATTAATTCCGTGGAAACGAAACATTTTTTCTGCAAAATAGCCACCATGTCAAGAAAAATGCGTAATTTCGTGGACTTTTAGGAAACGACAGAAATTAATCAACTATAAATAAATAGAATCATGCAAAACATCGATTGGGCAAATTTAACATTCGGTTATTATCCAACGAATTACAACGTCCGCTGCTATTTCCGCAACGGCAAATGGGGCGAATTGGAAGTCAGCTCCGACACTTCGATTAACATCCACATGGCGGCCACCTGCCTGCACTACGGTCAAGAAGCCTTCGAAGGCATGAAGGCCTTCCGCGGCAAGGACGGCAAGGTGCGCGTGTTCCGTTGGGACGAGAACTGCAAGCGTTTGCAGCGTTCGGCTCAGGGCATCATGATGGCTGAGGTTCCCGAGGAAAAATTCTGGGAAGCCGTCGAGAAAGTCATACGTCTCAATGCCGACTTCATCCCGCCTTACGAGACTGGCGCTTCGCTCTATCTTCGTCCGCTGCTGATCGGCACGGGCGCCCGCGTGGGTGTGAAACCCGCTGACGAGTATCTGTTCATGATTTTCGTGACTCCCGTTGGTCCTTACTTCAAGGGTGGTTTCATGGCTAACCCCTACGTCATCACGCGCAAGTACGACCGCGCTGCCCCGCTGGGTACCGGTACGTACAAGGTCGGTGGCAACTACGCCGCTTCGTTGCGCCCGCACGTCGAGGCCTGCCACGGTGGCGAGTATGCCTGCGAGTTCTATCTCGACGCTAAGGAGAAGAAGTACATCGACGAGGCTGGCGCTGCCAACTTCTTCGGTATCAAGAACGACACGTACATTACGCCTCAAAGCACTTCCATCCTGCCTTCAATCACCAACAAGAGCTTGATGCAGCTGGCTGAGACCCTTGGGATGAAGGTCGAACGTCGTCCCATCGCCGAAGAGGAACTCGCTACCTTCGAAGAGGCTGGCGCTTGCGGCACAGCTGCCGTCATCAGCCCCATCTCGCGCATCGACGATCCCGAAAACGGCAAGTCGTACCAGTTTGGCGACGGCACGCCCGGCCCTTGGAGCCTGAAGCTCTACAACAAGCTCCGTGGCATCCAATACGGCACCGAGCCCGACGAATTTGGTTGGACGACCGTCATCGAAGGCCTTTAATTCTATAGCTTTTGAAAAAAGTTCCAAAAAATGCGTCACCATGTGGCGCATTTTTTAATTAATGTGTATTTTTGTTGCGGAAAAAAAAGTATCAATCAACTAATAATACAACTATGAAGAAGTTTTCCTTTGCCTTAATGGCTTTGCTGGCACTCACTTTCTCGTTGAAGGCTCAGCAGTTTGTATCCACTGAACCTTCCAACAGGAACGTCATCCTCGAAGAGTTTACAGGGCGTAATTGCCAATACTGCCCTGATGGTCATGCGGTTGCCAATCAAATTGCGGCCGACCACCCCGGAAGGTTTTGGGCTGTCAACGTCCATGCAGGAGGCTATGCCCCAACCTCTTATCCGAATTTCAACATTCCTGAATCCGCTACTATCCTTAGCGGTTTCAGCGTACCTGGTTTCCCGGCTGGTGTCATCAACCGCTCAACTTCAAACGGCCAAGACCGTAATTTATGGAACAACCTGACCAACCAACAGTTGAATCAGGCCTCGGAGTGTAACATTGCAGGTAGGGTGATTGTCAACCCTGAGACTCGTGTTGCTACCATTACTGTTGAAGTGTATTACACGGCCAATAGTTCGGCTGATGAGAATTATTTGACAGTTGCTATGCTTCAGGACAGCATCCTCGGCTCCCAGTCGGGTGGCGCCACTTGGAATCCCGGTCAGATGATTAATGGTCAATACGTTCACATGCACATTCTTCGCCACATCATTCAGCCAAATGCTTGGGGCGAGGCCATTTCTCCCACTACACAGGGCACTTTGCTCACACGCGAATATGTTTATGAAATTCCTGAAATCATCGGTAATCCTAACGGCGTGGCAGTTGACCTCAACAATATCACTTTCCTCGCTTGGGTTTCCGAACGTTATCAGGGCACTCCCACCCGCCCTATTCTGACAGCTTGCGAACTCGACCAGGTGCAGGGTGTTGATGCTCCTATTTATCCTATTATTAAAAGCGTAAGCCAAGCAGGCGGTTCCACCTGCACACATGCAAAAGACGTTGAGGTGAGTATCCAAAATATCGGTACAGAAACCTTGACTTCCATGACGCTTCAAGTTGAGTTTGAAGGCGAAACAAAGATTGTCAATTGGGAAGGTGAGTTGGCTCAGTATGACATTGAACAGATTGGCGTGATTTTGGATGTTCCTTTTGGCTCTCATCCTGTGCATGTGACGCTCACCGAGGCCAATGGCGAGACCATGTCAAAAGAAGCCTCAGGCCTGGTTGAATGTATTGAATGGGGCGAACTCGTAACTGAAAACGACGAGGAAAACCTTCGTCTCGAACTGATGCAAGACAAGTATGGCGCGCATATTACGTGGGACTTTACTATTTCTGATGGAACCGTTATTGCTTCCGGTGGTCCATACACTACTTTGGCTGGTGGAGCCACGGCTACCCAGCTTCATCTTGAGACCATCACGGTTCCTTCCAATGAATGTGTGAGATTCAATATTTACGACAGCCAAGGCAATGGCATCTGCTGTTCCTACGGCCACGGCTATTACATCGTCAAGGACAGCCAAGGCAATGTGCTCTTTGGTGACGAGGATGATGGCAACTATGGTGAAGGCGCGTCGCACCTTATCTCGGTGATGGGTCCCCAAGCCACGGTTGAAGTGGGTGGCACAGAGGTCAGCAATGTGGATTACAACCATGCCGACTTTATTTCCTCTTTGGTCTATGATGGTTATCCCGACGAGGTGGGCTTCGAATGCCGCAAGGTGACGAGCTCCGAGACGATGATTATCCATGGCATCCTCAATGAGTTCCAGAAGATTTTAGGGTCGACCGACGAGCTTGAGCCTACCAGCATCTATATGGTGAGGGCATATGCCATTGTCAATGGCCAAACTTACTACGGAGCCGAGACCACCTTCCAGACTTGGACGGAAAGTGTTGCCGAACTCGAACAGAGTCTGAAGATCTATCCTAACCCGACTACGGGTGTGCTCAACATCCAAGGCGAAGGCATGACCAGCGTTGAGGTCTACAATACCGTTGGCCAGCGCGTGATGACTCAAGTCGTTAATGGTAACGGCATCCAACTGAATACGGAGAGTCTCAACAATGGCATCTACTTCCTCCGCGTCCATGCCGACGACGGCGCTGTGCTGAATCGCACCTTCTCAGTGGCCCGTTAATCGGGTTGCTGATTGCAACGAGAAAAAGCCACTTCAACCGAAGCGGCTTTTTTTATTGGTACGACCTAAGAGGGAGAGTCATCGCGGACTTGATCCGCGATCCCCTCAACTCACAGTATTCCTTTCTCCTTCAACAACACACTCATCTGCTCTTGCAACTTCTTCGCTTCCTCACCGGCTTTAATGGCAAAGTCGCTGCCATTGGAAGCATAGATGATGCCTCTCGACGAGTTGACCAGAAGGCCGCATTCATCGTTCAAGCCGTTGTGGGCAACAGACTGCAAGTCTCCGCCTTGTGCACCCACACCAGGCACGAGGAAGAAATAGTCGGGCAACATCTTACGGATTTCGCCCAATTCCTCAGGATGGGTGGCACCCACTACGAACATCATCTGCTCCGAAGTGGCCCAGGTGGTAGCTGTTTGCAGCACTTGTTGGTGCAGCATCCTTTCACCGACATTGAGGTATTGGAAGTCTTGGGAGCCTTTGTTGGAGGTCAAGGCTAAGAGGATGACCCATTTGTCTTCGAAGTTGAGAAAAGGCTCCACGGAATCCTTGCCCATGTAAGGTGCCACGGTCAAGGCATCGGCTTTCAGGGTGTTGAAAAAGGCCTTGGCATAGTTGGCCGAGGTGTTGCCGATGTCGCCGCGCTTGGCATCCGCGATGATGAAGATGTCGGGATGGTTGTTCTTGATATACTGCACGGTACGTTCAAGGCTCTGCCATCCTTTGGACCCATACACTTCGTAGAAAGCTGTGTTGGGTTTGTAGGCCACTGCGTATGGTGCGGTCTTGTTGATAATCTGTTTGTTGAACTCAAAGATGGGGTCGTCCATGGCCAACAAGTCTTGTGGGATCTTGTTGATGTCGGTGTCCAATCCGACACAAAGGAACGACTGCTTTTTCTTGATTTGCTCAAATAACTGGTGTTTATTCATATTGGTGTTTTTTTTGTCACAAAACTAGCAAAACCAACAAAACTTGTTTTCTTGTTGGGGAAAGCTCGCCAACTGGCGGCTTTCCGGCGACGGCACGGTTATGCCTGTCGCCAACGCTTCTATTTTTGTTTTGCAAGTTTTGTAGGTTTTGTGATTATCATGATTCTATGTTTTCTTTTAAGCGTTCAGCGTTTTCCGCCATTTGCAGACGGTTGATAATTTCGTCCAAGTCGCCATCCATGACAGCGGCGAGGTTATAGACCGTCAAGCCTTCCACGCGGTGGTCGGTGACGCGGCCTTGAGGGTAATTATAGGTGCGGATCTTCGCCGAGCGGTCACCGGTCGAGACCATGGTCTTGCGCTTGGCGGAGATGTCACTGATGTATTTCTGGTACTCCATGTCGTAGATGCGTGTGCGCAGGCGCGCCAAGGCGCGTTCACGGTTCTTGGGTTGGTCGCGGGTCTCAGTACACTCGATGAGGATTTCCTGCATCTCGCCCGAGTTAGGATTTTTCCACATATAGCGTAGGCGCACGCCTGACTCGACTTTGTTAACATTCTGACCGCCAGCACCACTGGAGCGGAAGGTGTCCCACTTGATTTCTCCTTCATTGATTTCCACATCAAACTCCTCTGCTTCGGGCAACACGGCCACGGAAGCGGCAGAGGTATGGATGCGGCCTTGTGTCTCGGTTTTGGGCACGCGCTGCACACGATGCACGCCCGACTCGAATTTCAGGATGCCATAGCAACCATTGCCCGTGACGGTGAAGTCGATTTCCTTGTAGCCGCCGCTCGCGCCTTCGCTGACGCTGGTCACTTCCACTTTCCAGCCACGGTTTTCACAAAACTTGGAGTACATACGATACAAGTCGCCGGCAAAGAGGCAGGCCTCGTCGCCGCCCGTGCCTGCACGGATTTCCATGATGGCGTTCTTGCTGTCCTGTGGGTCTTTGGGAATCATCATCACGCGGATGTCCTGCTCTAATTGCTCGATGCGCGTTTGGGCGGTGTCCAGTTCTTCTTGGGCCATCTTACGCATCTCCTCGTCCTTTTCCGTGGCAAGGATTTCCTTGGCTTCTTCCACATTGGCTTTCAAAGTTTTGTATTCCTTGAAGGCCATGACGATAGGCTCCAGGTCCTTATAGTCCTTGTTGAGCTTCACGAACTTCTTCATGTCGGAAGCCACGGCAGGGTCGGCGAGTTGTTCGCCCATTTCCTCCCAGCGGTGTTTAATAGTTTCTAATTTTTCGGTGATGTCCACGGTTTCAGAATTGTTGGGCAAAGGTACAAAATTATTTGCTATCCAGTAGCCAATCTATGAGGTTGATTTTCTTAATACCGTCAATAATTGAATTGTCGAAATCGGTGGTCAAAAGATATTTTGGATAGTTGTCACGAATCCTTCTTAATGACGACAATTCCCTTTCTAAGGTTTTTTCGTCATTAACGGTGTAGGCGACTTGATAATACTCCAATTGTCCGTCATATTTTTTCACAACGAAATCGACTTCGTTATCCTCTGACTTGCCAACATATACTTCTCCGCCACGGCGCAAAAGTTCGAAATACACTACATTTTCCAGTTTGTGGCCTAAGTCAGCATCAATTTTATTGGTTTGCAGTATGTTTTTCAATCCCAAATCAACGACGTAATACTTGCAATTGCATGCCAGCAAACGCTTTCCCTTGATGTTATATAATTGTACGGGATAAATCAGATAGGATTCGGTAAAAAACCGAATGTATTTCTGAACGGTGTTGTGCGACAGACTTTCCTTGGTAACGCGCTTTAGTTCGTCTGCGATGTTGTTGGGAGAAATAATGCTGCCAATGCTGTCGAAAAGAAAGTTGATGATACGTTGAAGCGTGTCGAATTTACGAAGATGGTGCCGTTTGGAAATATCTTTTACGACTATGGTTTCATAAAGCGATTTCAGGTATGTATTCGTAATTTCGGGCGATATTATCGACAGGTTCGCTGCTTCCGGAAAACATGAGCCGTTCATGTATTGGCGGAACAATCGACTGGTATCTTTTTGCTCTTCAAATGCTGTTGCGTATTCAGCAAACGAGAATGGATGCAGGTTGATGGCAATATATCTTCCTGAAATCAAGGTTGTTAATTCGCTTGACAATAGATAAGCATTTGAGCCTGTGATATATAAGTCAATGTCCTTTTTGACGTACAAGGCATCAACAAGTTTCTCGAAATGGGGGATAAGTTGGACTTCGTCAAGAAAGACATACTTTTTCTCGGTGGGCGGAAGTTTTGTTATAATCAAGTCATAAACTATTCTCCAGTCTTCAAATTGGCTGTTTTCGCGCTCTTCAAAGTTCAGGGAGAGGATCTGCTTTTCATCAACTCCTTTTGATTTAAGGAACTCTTGGAACTCCATCATCAAGGTTGATTTTCCACAACGGCGTATGCCTGTGACCACTTTGATGAGGTCTTGATTGCAAACAGCCTCTAATTGAGCAAGATATGTCTTTCGTTGTATCATTGTGAAGTTATTTCCACGACAAAAATACAAAATTATTGACGAAAATTGGCGTTTTTGCCAAAATTCGTCAATAAAAGATTCGGATAATACTCATGAATATCTTTTCGAGTTTTTCGGTGATGTCCACGGTTTATTATTTGTTGGGCAAAGGTACGAAATAATTTGTTATTCGAGCAACCAATCAATGATGTTGGTTTTCTTAATGCCTTCAATTACTGTATTGTCAAAGTCGGTGGTTAAAAGATACTTTGATAGTTGTCTTGAATCTTTCTTAATGACGATAATTCACAATTTCTTGACGATTGTCATTTTTGCTTGAACTTACCATAAAATAGAAATGATATGATAGAGTCCATGTATGATTGAGGTGAGTACCTCTCTATAATTCTAATAGAAGAATGAATTCGCCATTTACTTGGGGTTGGTGGGGCAGAAAAATAAATGGTATCTGCTAGTTCAATATAGCTATCTTTCGGTTTACCAGAAAACCCTTTAATAATAACGGTCTCTTTTTCAAAATAAAAGAACGATATGTCAGTGTTTTTTGAAGGCTTGATTTCCGGGAAATCGATTTCCTCCTTGAAAAATTCCCTAACTTGATTGTATTTATCAAGATTATCGACAATAAATATGGTTTTATTTAACATTGATAAGCTTTGCTCTATTTCCCAGATGCAACTGCTTCTGTCGCTAATCAAAATCAGAATAATTCTAGATGATTTCATAAGAGTGAGTACATCCTCTTTCCAACTAACATCGTCAATATAAATTCGTTCTGCACCTTGCGGGGATTCGACTTCTTTTGACATCCCAACGCAATACATTTTTAATTTTTTGTTTCTCAAGATGTCGAATAGTATCTTTTCCTTGAAAATGCCTTTTTTGGGATACTCCTGTTTAGAATAACGATATGAATCCTTCTCAAATGCTCTTAGATATAAAACAGGAGGCTTTCGAACTGTACTAATGGTGTTTACAGACAATGGAAGTCCGAAGTTACCTAATTCAATTGTGGTAAATGATGTAACAATTATTGCAATACTATTCAGAATCCAATTTACATAAGAAGAAGTTGTAGACACCGAAGTTTTGTCTGACAGATTGATGAAAAATGACAAGACAAATGCAAAAACTATAAAGAGAGAAAATACTATTAGTCGTATCCATTTTACTTTTGCTCTTAAACTAATAGCTTCACTTGCTGTTTTTGCTTTTTTGATTTTGTTTTTAATATATCTTGTAAGTAAACTATATAGTCCAACAAAAAACGATAAAGTAATGATTGCTTGAAGCATATTATGACAATATGTTTAATAACAAAATGTTCCCATAGAGGATATAATCGTCAGTTGTTTCTTGTCCGATGCCTCCACATGACCAATAATTTGACTGTCAATGTTGAACTCTTTTGCAATGGAAATCATTTCATTAGCGGCCTTTTCGTTGGTGTATATTTCCAAACGGTGGCCCATGTTGAAGACCTTGTACATCTCGTGCCAGTCGGTGCCCGAGGCGGCTTGAATCATCTTGAACAAGGGCGGCAAAGCCAGCATATTGTCCTTCACGATGTGCAGCTTGTCAACGAAATGCAGCACTTTGGTCTGGGCGCCGCCGCTGCAATGGATGATGCCGTGGATCTGCTTGCGGAACTCCTTCAATATCGGGATCATCAACGGGGCGTAGGTGCGGGTGGGCGAGAGGATGAGTTTGCCTACATCCACGCCTGGAACTTCTGTCGGGTCGGTCAGTTTGTGCGGACCGGAATAGACCAACGCTTCAGGGATGCTGTGGTCGTAGCTCTCGTCGTATTTCTCAGCCAGATAATGGTTCAGCATGTCGTGGCGGGCCGAGGTGAGACCGTTGCTGCCCATGCCGCCGTTGTAGCTGTCCTCGTAGGTGGCTTGTCCGTATGAGGCAAAGGCCACGATGACATCGCCGGGCTGCAGGTTGTTCTCAATCACTTCGTCGCGTCTGATCCTTGTGGTCACAGTGCTGTCAACGATGACGGTGCGCACCAAGTCGCCCACGTCGGCGGTTTCGCCTCCAGTGAGCCAGATTCCGATGCCCAAGTCGCGGAGTTTCTGCAAGAAATGTTCCGTTCCGTTAATCAAGGCGGAGATTACCTCGCCTGGAATTAGGCTCTTGTTGCGCCCGATGGTGGAGGAGAGCAGCATGTTGTCAGTTGCGCCCACGCAAATGAGGTCGTCCGTGTTCATCACCACAGCGTCTTGTGCCACGCCTTCCCACACGCTCATGTTGCCCGTCTCTTTCCAATAGAGGTAGGCCAATGAGGATTTTGTTCCCGCGCCATCTGCATGCATGATGTTGCAATAGAGCGGGTCGCCGCCGAGAATGTCGGGGATGATTTTGCAGAATGCGTTGGGATATAAGCCTTTGTCAAGGTTCTTGATGGCGTTGTGGATGTCTTCCTTTTCGGCTGAGACGCCGCGTTGAGCATATCTTTGGTTGTCCATTGTTGTATATTTGACTATGACCATTGACAATGACAATGACCGCTTCTACATTCGTTAAAACAGTCATGGTCATAGTCAGTGGTCATGGTTCATTATTTGAACTTTAACTTTTTCTCTTTGGTGTCAAACTCGAAGTTGCCGAGCTGCTTCATGTTCTTCTGCCCGATGACCCATTGCTCGATCATCTTGCTGACGACCTTGCACTCTACGTTGTAGAGCGAACGTCCGGCGATTCTCACTTCCTTGATGACGACGATGGAATTGTTAGCGATGCCACCCGTGGTGAGGATTTTTTCCGTGTCGCCCTTGAAGTCGCCGGCAGCGATACGGCCGTCCTTCAACAGTTGCAGGGCGCGGCTTTCCGAAACGCAGAAGTCGGCATTTTGGCTGTAGGTGAACGGTTCCTTGTAGCCGTCCACGTTGGCGATGAAGTTGAAATAGCCCTTCTTGTCAACGGTGAATGTCTCGCTTTGTTCTTCCTGTGGGTTGATGGCGATGTTGACAGTGCCGCCTTCTTTGATTTCGTCGCGCGGCACGTAGTCCTTGCTCAAGATGCGGAACTCGGTGCGGCGGTTCATCTGGTGGGCGGCTTCACGGACGTCGTTGTTGGGCAATTTGTTGATGAAGTCTTCGGTAAGTCTCGTGCCGGCCTTGAAGGTGTAGCCCCTCACAGTCATGTCTTTTTGGATGGTGCGCGGCACTCTTTCACCATAACCTTTGGCAGTGAGTCTCAATGGGTCGATGCCTCTGATAATCAGGTAGTCAACAACGCTTTGGGCACGTTTTTGCGACAGGATGTCGTTGCGCTCGTCAGTGTCGCGGGCATCGGTGTGTGAGGCCAACTCGATGGTGATGGTCGGGTTGACTTGCAGGGTTTCAATCAGGCCTTGCAGCGAGTCTTCAAACTGTGGCTTGAGATCCCATTTTCCCAAGTCGTAAAGGATGTCGGGCAGCATGATAGGCTCCTGTGGGATAGGCTCGATGTCGAAGTCTTGCACGATGTCCTTGCTGAATTCCAGACCGATGGTGGTCTGTTGCGCGGTAAGGGTGAAGTAGTTGTCCTTATCAATGGTGATGTCGTAAGTCGTGTTTTTGTTGATTTGGCTATCGCTAAAGTTGAAGTAGCCTTTGTCGTTGGTACGCGTCATGATGTTGGAACCGTCGCTGCCGATGAGTCGCACTGCGGCGTTGCTGGCATATTGCTTGGTCTTGGCATCTTTGACGGTGCCCGAGAAGGTGAAGAGGATGGGCGGCTCCTCAAAGTAGTAGATGTTATCCAAGCCACGGCTGTTGCCACGGTTGGAGGAGATGAAACCACGCTCTTCGTTGGGGTGGAAGACGATGGCGAAGTCGTCGCCAATCGAGTTGATGGGATATTTCAAGTTACGTGGCTCACCCCAATTGCCTGCAGTGTCCATGGAGGTGACGAAGATGTCGAGTCCACCCATGCCACCGTGACCATCGGAGGCAAAATAGAGGGTCGTGTCGTATCTCAAGAAGGGGAATACCTCGTTGCCAGGGGTATTGATGCGTTCGCCCAGATTGAAGGGATGCTTGAATGGATCGGTGGCTTTGTCGCGCATGGCTACCCAGATGTCGTTGCCGCCAAAACCTCCTTTGCGCTCGGCAGCGAAATACATGATGAGCTCATCGCTTGATAGGGTGGGATGCCCCACGATATCTAGGGTGTCGACGCCGGCAATTTCCACGGGACGAGCCTCTGAGAAGGCACCGCCACTCTTGCCTGCCACCATGATTTGACAGCCGTTCTTGCGGTGTGCACCATTCTGGCAGCGGGTGAAGTAAAGCTTGGTGTATTTCGAGTTCATGAAGGGTGTGCCTTCGCTGGCTTCGGTGTTGATGTTTTCGGCTTCGTCGGCAAGCACGGGTGTGCTCCAATCACCTTTGCGGTCTTGTTTCGAGATGAAGAAATCGGCGAATTCCTGACCAGTGATGCCGTCTTTTTCCTTACCTGTAGCAGCCTCGCGGTTGGAGGTGAAGATAATCTCGTTGTAGTTGTTGTTGAGCCATGTGGCACCAAAATCGGAGTCTTTGGTCGAATTCACCTTTTTCAGCATCGTGAGTTCATATTTCGACGGGTTTTCCATCCATTCTTGAATTTGTTGTGTGGTCTCCACGCCGAGCAGACCTCTTGGGTCACCAGGCACCCTTTGGGCGTAGGTTTCGTACATCTCTATGGCATCCTTGTATTTTTCGTTCATCTTGTAAGTCTCTGCCATATAGAGATATATCTCAGGATGGGTGTTGGGATACTCCGTCTTCAATAGGCGTTTGTAGTAGGGCTCGGCGCGTTTGGTGAGGCCGATGAGACGGTAGCATTCAGCCATTTGGAAACTGATGCGGTTGCGCTCGTCCTTATTGCGGCGTACCTTGCGGTAGGCTTTCTTATAGCGGTCGGCTGCCTCGATGTATTGTTTGCGTCCAAAGGCCAAGTCGGCATTCTTGGCAGGGTTTCTTCTTTGGGCGTAGATGTCAGTGCTCATGAAAATGAACAGCGCTGACATGAGGATAAGGATGTATCTTTTCATAGACATAAATTCTCTTTTTCTTGAACGCTCGGAATGCGTTTTTATTATCGGACAAAGGTACAACAATTCCGTGAATTGTAAGGAGGGATATGCAACAAAAAAATCCCGTCGAAACGGGATTTTTATGGTAAGTCTGTCGTAGGACGCCTATTCTGCTTTCACAATGCGTTGGGTCAAAGTGTGGCCTTGGCTGAAGGCCTGAAGGATATACACGCCATCAGGCAGGTCTGACATGTTGAGTTGGACGTTGTCGCGACCTTCAGTACCGAAGCACGTTATCCTTTGTCCGACAGCATTGAAGAGGCGGATTTCCTCGATGCCCGTGCAACTCACGTTCACCACATCCTTGGTGGGATTGGGATAGACACTGAACAAGGTCTCATCCGTTTCTTCCACTCCTGTGCCTTGGGTAATCTTGATGTCAAGCAAATAGGAGCCAGTTCTACCTTCGAAATAAGGTACGACGCAGAAATAGAGAGTGCCGCCGCTGACGGTGAAACTTTCGGCCATGACGTCGTCGCAGTACTCTGACCAATTGACGCCATCTGTTGAATAGGCAAACATAGCGTCGACGGTGTAATAGGTGCTATTGCCTGTGTTATACGAGTCATGCAGACGCGGGAGGATGGTATAGTTTCGTCCACTATTTAGTTCAATCTTGTAATAATCGATGTCAGTGTTGTTGTGGAGGTTGGATCCTGTGGTGCTGACAGTGGTCGAAACACCTGTGATGTTGAAGGGAAGGCGGTAGGCACTGCTGGCGCTATTGTTGGCTTCGTACGGGTCCACGCTGACTGGGGCAGCAACCACTTCGACACGTACGGGATTTTGGTAGGCGTATGCGCCCGCATAATACCAGTTCGGATCACCCGACATTTGGTAGGCCAGTTCCATATAGTAGGAACCAGGTTCTACTGTGATTTCGCCTGTGAAATCAAGGCCGCCATCATAGTAATATCCTGAATCTAAGCCATTTGAACAATTAAGGATGGCAATGTTTTGTGCCCAAGAACCGTCAAGGTTGGCCAGATTGACCCTAAACTTGCCGTAAAAAGTATCGGTACCTGAGTTCCAAATGTTGACGTTGACTGTTGAAGTGGTACCATAATACAGGTAATCACCTGTCAGGATTTCGAAATCGGAGTAAGTCTCGATATCTTGTTCATACACGATGTCGAAATAGGCATCATTGTGATTGTTGTTGTCGATATTGTTCCATAATTCTCCGTCCAAGCTATAGACCATCGCAACTGCGTATGAACCTGGGAGATAGGGAGGGCCTCCTGCACAGGTCAAGTTACCGTCCTTGTAGTAACCCGGAGGTAACGCAGAGGTAGTGAAATTCCAAGCGTTCATCACATTAAAGAAGATGTATTCGTTCTCATTGTTTTCCCAAAATACGGCAGCTCCAATATAACCATTGAAATTGGCGTTGCCAGAATTGGCAACTGAGGCATAAACAGAGATGTCGTCGTAAAACCAAAACTCGGAATTCATGCTAAGGTCGTTATGGTAGGCAAGGTTGAAACTGGATGTACCACCACCTCCGCCTCCGCCGCCTCCGCCACCGTTTTGGTTAGGCTCGATACCGATGAGGGCTTGCTGGTTTTGGGAATAGGAATGCGAACCAGGATTCAAGCTGTTGATGTAGAAATAGCCGTCATAACTGCCGCCCCAACCCCAGTTGAAATGGAATCCGTTGCTGTTGTCATAGCCGTCGCAAACGAAAGCATGACCTCCAGAGTTGCTGAAGCCGCCATAAATCATGGGACGAGAATTGTCCAACTCGTTTTTGAGGATTTGAATCCATTCAGTGTCAGAGTGGTCGTTTTTCTTTTCGCCATGCATGGTGCTCTTGTAGTCGAAATAGGTCTTCAAGGCAGTTTCAGCGCAAGGATTGGAGCCGTTATAATTGATGATATATGCCGCGCTGCCGCTGTCGGGATATACCGTGGTGCCATACATCATCTCAACACCAACGCCGCAGTGATACATCAAGGTGGCCACGGCATTGACTTGGGTTTGTTGTGAGTCGTAGCCTAATCTGTTAGGCATGTTGTTCCAATCGTAGGTTACAGAGCTGAAGTCGGCATAGAGTGTTCCGTACTCGGGATGCGACGAGGGCACGTATGAGTGATTGCCTAAGCCGTGTGCTGGGTGCGACCAGTATCTCATGACCTGGGCCATGGCAGTAGCCACACAGCCCGTTACCGCTCTTTCATGGGCACTGTTGTCGTATGGGCAAAGGTTGTTGTAATATGGGCTTTGGCTCCATCTGGTCTGTACCAATGGTCCCACGGTTTTTTCCGACTTGATGGGTAGGGTCTTGCCTAAGCGAATACATTCCCAATCTTTGCGGATTTCTTCGGTGGCGTTAAGTTTCATGGCGGAGGCATCCTCAATTTGCATCGCATAGTTGTCAAGCCAAGCCTTGAAGTTGGGCGGGAGCTCGCCATCACCGAAGTTGTTCTCATACGAGTAACCCAGTATAGGGATGACACAATCATCGGCAGCCATGATGACATAGCCTTTGCCTGCCGTGTTGTTGAAGATGTAGAAGGCACTGTAGCCGTGTTGAGGGGCCACGTTTACGAAACGAGCCTCCTCAGGCTTTTGTTTGTAGACTTTTCCGTTTCTCACAGCCATGATGTTGTTTTCCCTCCAGAAATTCTGGGCAAACTGTTTTGCCGTCGCTTCGTCGATTGGACTTCCGATCATCGTGTAACAGAAAGCCATTGTCAAGATCAAAGTAAGAATTCTTTTCATATTATTATAATTTGTTGGTTTTCATTTAGTTAATACAATCTTGTTTTTTCATCAACCGATTATTACGAGGCAAAGATAGTCATTTGGTTTTAAAAACAAAAAAATCCCGCTGGAAACAGCGGGATTTTTTGCAAGCAGTTTAGAAGGTTAATTATGATGATTCATTATTTTTTCTTCGTGTCTTCTGCCTCGATTTGCTTGTCCTTCTTGTTACCCTTCATCAGCACGTAAGCGAACGGCGTTGACAGGAACACGGAGGAGAAGGTACCGGCGAGCACACCAACCAACAGGGCGAAGATGAAGCCGCGGATGGTGTCGCCGCCGAAGATGAAGATGGCAAGCAACACGACCAAGGTCGAACCCGAGGTGTTGAACGAACGGGTCAAAGTGCTGTTGACAGCGTTAGTCATGTTCTCCTTCCAGGAGCTCTTCGGGTGCAGGTTGACGTTTTCACGGACACGGTCGAAGATAACCACCGTAGCGTTGATGGAGTAACCGATGACGGTCAGCACGGCTGCGATGAAGCTTTGGTCGACTTCCATGGTGAAAGGCAGGATGTTGTAGAACAACGAGTACATACCCAACACGATGATGGTGTCTTGTGCCAAGGCCATGATAGAAGCCACACCATATTGCCACTTCTTGAATCGGATGGCGATGTAGACGAACATCAGAGCCAGAGCCACGATGATGGCCCAGATGGACTTACGCGTGACGTCGCTGGCGATGGTGGCACCGACTTTCTGGGTGCTCAAGATGCCCACGGTCTCGTCCTCTGAAGAGAACTTCGACATGGTCAGCTCGTTTTTGTAGAGTCCCTTCAAGTTGTTGTAGAGGATGACTTGGATGATGCTGTCGACGGCAGGGCTGTCTTCGTCAATCAAGAACTTGGTCGTGATCTTCACCTGACCGTTGGTACCGTAGGTCTTCACTTCAGGCGTTGACCAGTCTTCCACTTCGGCATCGTTGCTCATTTCGAGAGCGCTATGGATGCTGGCTTTGTCGACATTAACATCCGACAACACGTTACGCACATTCTCGACGGTGATGCTCGGGTCGTCGAATTGGACGACGTAGTTACGACCACCAGTGAAGTCGATACCGAGGTTCAAACGACGGATGCCAAGCGAACCCAAGCTGATGACCAAGAACACGATGCAGATGATGAATGAAGTCTTGCGGATGTCGATGAATCTGTAGTGCTTGTCCTGCAAGAAATTGCGAGTAAAGTTGGTTGAGAAGCTGATTTCCTTTTCTTTGGCCAGCATGCGTTCGAAGATCAAACGGGTGATGAAGATGGAGGTTGCCAAAGAGGTGAGGATACCGATGCAGAGGGTGACAGCGAAGCTGTGGACAGGACCCGTACCCAAAATGATCAGGATGATACCGGTAATCAAGGTGGTGACGTTACCGTCGATAATGGCGGAGTAAGCGTTCTTGTAACCGTCTTGGATGGCGAGCTTGATGCCCTTGCCAGCTTTGATCTCTTCTTTGATACGCTCGAAGATAATCACGTTGGAGTCAACAGCCATACCTAAAGTCAACACGATACCGGCGATACCAGGCAAGGTCAGCACAGAGCCGAGGCAAGCCAGCACACCGAACAGGAAGAACACGTTGATCAACAGGGCGATATCGGCAACAAAACCGGCCTTCTTGTAGAAGAACACCATATAGACCAGCACGAGGATGAAGGCGAACACCATCGACCACATACCTTTTTGGACGGATTCCTTACCGAGGGTAGGACCAACGACTTGCTCTTCAAGGATTCTTGCAGGGGCAGGCAGCTTACCAGCCTTCAGGATGTTGGCCAAGTCTTGAGCCTCTTCGATGGTCATGCCGCCACCACTGATGGACGAACGGCCGTTCGGGATTTCACCATTGACGACGGGGTAGCTGTAAACGAGATCGTCAAGCACGATGGCAATCTGCTTACCCACATTGTCGCGGGTGAGGTTCTTCCACTTGTTGGCACCTTCGGGGTTCATCTGGATGGTGACTTCCACTTGGTTGCCTTGACCGTAGTCCTGACGGGCGTCGGTGATGACTTCACCGCCAAGGGCGCAAGAGTTGTCGCGCGACATCTTCAGGGCGACGAGGTCGAGCACTTCGAAGCTCTCACCGTCTTCGCCAGTGATGCTTTCGGGCTTCACAGTCCAAGCGAGCTTCAGTTGGCGGGGGAACAGGCTCTTGGTCTCAGCAAGCATCTGGTTGATGGCTGCGGTGTCCTTCACCATGGCGATACCCACGCGAGCTGAACTTCCGCTGACGGGCTGCAGTTTCGAGAACAGAGGATGGTTGGCATCCACCTCTTCTTCTTCCACTTTCTCTTCTTCACCTTTGTTTTCGCTCAGCTGGTCGAGAAGGGCGACGTCGGTCGAGTCGGTCTCGGTGGCTTCAACGGCTTCACCTTCTTCGGCGACAGCCACTTCTTCTTCGGCACCTTCGACTTCTTCGGTTTCCTCGCTCACGGCAGGAGTCTCTTCAACGTTCTTCTTGTTTTTCATGTTGGCAGCCAGTCTGGCGTCAGCATCGATGAAAGCCTGCTGAATCTCTGAGAAGTTGTAGGTCTCCCAGAATTCGAGTTGAGCGGTTCCCTGGAGGAGCTTACGCACACGCTCCGGATCCTTGATACCAGGCAGTTCGACGAGGATACGGCCCGAGTTTTCCAGCTTCTGGATATTGGGCTGAGCCACACCGAAACGGTCGATACGGGTTCCGAGGATCTGATAGGAACGGTCGATGGCAGCATCGCTCTCTTCCTTCAAAACCTTCAGCACGTCGTCGTTGCTCGAATTGATGTTGATATCTTTTTTGTCCTTGAATTCCAACAGGAAAATGGAGACGAGCTTGGCGTTGGGGTCAGTCTCCTTAAAGGCCTCGCCAAACAGGGTGACGAAGTCGCCCTTGCTCTCTTGTTGGCGCTTCGAGGCCAGTTCCATGGCTTGAAGGAAAACGGGGTCTTGGGAGTCGTGCGACAAGGCCTTCACGATGTCCTTTACCGAGACTTCCAAAGTGACGTTCATACCGCCCTTCAAGTCCAAACCCAAGTTGATTTCTTTTTCTTTTGCGTCACGATAAGTGTACTTCTTGAATCCCAAATTGTACACGTTGACGGTGTTCATCGAGTCCAAATAGCTGTTTTCAAGCTTCTCCTTGAGGTAGTTCTTCGCCTGCATCTCGTCCATGTCTCTTTTTTGCATGGCATCGGCAATGGCGTCCTGGATGGACTCTGAAACGGCGATGTCTTGTCCGTTGGCATCTTTGGGGAAGACTTGCTCAATGGCATTCTTCTCTGCTCTGCGTTCCACAATCTTAGTCACCACAGTGAAAGAAAGCTGGTACAGGAAAATGAGCGCAAAGATGATGGCTATCGCCCTAATTGCTCCTTTGTTTTGCATTGTAAAACTGATTTAATTATTTGACTTTTAATTTGTTAAATTTCAAAAAGGTACATTTTACTCCATTACGAGCCTGCAAAAATACGAAATATTTCTATTTATATTTCAACCACTTGAAAATTTCCTTGTATGAAAGTTTTTTTCCATACATCAAAAGGTGCCGGCCAAGATGACGACCGAAAGCACGATCTGCCAGATGGGCACGCCAAATGGGATCCTCACCATCATCGAGATGGGGGAGGTGAAAGGAATCATCGAGAGCCATACCGACAAGGAGCTGTCGGGATTGTTGACGATATAGAACGAGGAGATGATGGCGACGATCAAGGGCACGGTGACGGGAAGTGTGAATTGCTGCGAGTCGGTGTTGTTGTCGACCAACGAGCCGATGGCGGCATAAAGTGTGGCGTACAGCAGGTAGCCTAAGATGAAGAAAATGAGGAAACACCCGATGATGGTGCCGAAATCGATGGAGTGGGCGATTTGGATGATGTTTTGCACGGCTTCGTTGTTCATGATGTCGTTGGAGCTGATCTGTTGGCTCATCACGGTGCCCGACGACAGGATTTCAGGGCTGCTGAGTCCCATGAAGGCAGAAAAACCGAGATAGAGTGCTCCAGTGAGCAGAATCCATAGCACGAACTGAGTGAGGGCTACCAACGAAACGCCGATGATTTTACCCATCATCAACTGGAAGGGCTTCACCGAGCTGATGATGACTTCGATGATGCGGTTGGTCTTTTCTTCCGACACGCCTTGCATCACCTGCCCACCAAAGAAGATGATGAACATGTAGACCAGCAATGACAATCCTATGCCGAGAGCAAACTGCACCTTTGTGAAGGTTTCCTTCTCGTTACCTTTGTCGTCCATCCGCATGATTTGCAGGTTGACGTCGGTCTTCACCGCGCTGACGATCTCGGGGTCGACACCTTTGGCCATCAGCTTCTGGTCTTCGATTTCTTTTTTCATCACGTTGCTGATGTAGTTCTCCACTTCCATCGGCACCTGGCGGATGCTGTAAACGACGGCGTTCGACGGGATGTTGAGTTGTGTGGGTGGCACGTAGACGGCCATGTCGAATATACCGCTTTTTACCAGCTCCTTGACCGAGTCGATGGGTTGGTTGGACATATTGACGAAGGTGTGTTCCTTGGTACCAGTGAAGCGATCTTCAAACCAATGGCTCTCGTCGACGACGGCAATCCGCATGTTCTCGTTGCTCGAGTTGAGGGCGAGCATGATGGGGATGATGTAGATGGCCGCCATCAGGATAGGCCCCAGGAAGGTCAGGATGATGAAACTGCGCTTGCGCACGCGCGTCATGTATTCGCGTTTGATGATGAGTCCGATCTTGTTCATGAGGCTTGGTTTTGGGATTGCACTTCGTGGATGAAGATGTCGTTCATGGAGGGCAGTACCTCTTTGAAGGAGACGAGCTGTCCGATTTGGAGCAGCTGGTTGAGCAGTTCGTTGGGCGATTCGCTGAAAAGGGTTAGCTTGGTCTCGTCGGGGAGGTCGGTGGACTCCACCTTTATATTATTATAGGTGTCGGCGATGTTCATCACCTTGAGGGTGTCGGGACAGCGCACCACGATCTCGCGTTGGTGGGTGTCGTGTTGCCGCTTGATGTCGCTCACCTTGCCTTGCAAGATGCTCTTGCCTCTGTTGATCAAGGTGATGCTGTCGCAGAGCTCTTCCACCGAGGCCATGTTGTGGGTGGAAAGGAGGATGGTGGCGCCTTTTTCGCGCAAATCGAGGATGGCTTCTTTCAGCAGGTTGGCGTTGATGGGATCGAAGCCGCTGAAAGGTTCGTCGAAGATGAGAATGTCGGGCTCATGGATGACGGTGGTGATGAACTGCACTTTCTGCTGCATGCCCTTGCTGAGTTCTTCCACCTTCTTGTCCCACCAGCTGGCGATTTCGAATTTCTCGAACCATTCCATCAGCCTTTTCTTAGCCTCAGCTTTCTTGATGCCTTTCAGCTCGGCCAGGTAGATGGCTTGCTCGCCGACTTTCATCTTCTTGTAAAGGCCGCGTTCCTCGGGCAGGTAGCCGATGCGGGCGATGTGGTTTTGGCTCAGTTTCTCGCCATTGATGAGCACCTCTCCAGAATCAGGAGCCGTGATTTGGTTAAGGATACGGATGAGGGTGGTCTTGCCCGCGCCATTTGGACCCAAAAGGCCGTATATGCACTGCTCTTGGATGTCAATGCACATACGGTCTAAGGCGATGTGGTCGGCGTATTTCTTGGTGACCTCGTTGACGGTTATTTTAGTCATTTCTTGTTGCTTCTGGCTTCTGGCCTTTGGCTTCTGGCTTGCTTGGCTGTTAGCCATTAGCTTTTAGCCGTTAGCTTTGGTAGCACTATGGCTAACAGCTAATGGCTAATAGCTAACTGCCCATTGCCAGAGGCCAGCAGCCAACAGCCTTAGTTAAAGTAGTCCTTAATCTTACTGAAAAAACTCTTCTCCTCGGCGGTGGGGTTGGGCTTGAAGTTGTCCGATTGGGCGAGTTGCTGCAGCAGCTCTTCCTCTTTCTTGCTGACTTTCTTCGGCACCCACACGTTGACGTTGACGAGCATGTCGCCACTGCCGTAGCCGTTAAGTATGGGCAGGCCTTTGCCTCTCAGCCTCAGTACCTTGCCACTCTGTGTGCCAGGAGCGATTTTCACACGCACCTTGCCGTCGACGGTGGGCACTTCGGCTTGGGTACCCATTATGGCCTCAGGGATAGTGATGAAGAGGTTGTAAATCAACGTGCTCTCATCGCGCTCGAAGTCGGGATGCGGCTCTTCTTCGATCAGGACGAGCAGGTCGCCGTTCACGCCGTTGTGAGGTCCGGCATTGCCTTTGCCACGCACGGTGAGTTGCATGCCTTCGCCCACACCGGCAGGGATGTCGATGTCGATGATTTCGTCACCTTTCATGATGCCTTCACCACCACAGTGGGTGCATTTCTTCTTGATGACGGTGCCAGTGCCGTTACAGGTAGGACACACCGAGGCGGTCTGCATCTGTCCGAAGAAGCTGTTGACGGTCTGCACCACCTGGCCGCGACCATGGCAGGTGGGACAGGTCTCGGTGGAGCCGTCTTCCGAGCCGCTACCATGGCAATGCGTGCAAGCGACGTATTTGCTTACCTTGATTTTCTTTTTCACGCCATGGGCGATCTCTTGCAGATTCAGCTTTACCTTCACGCGGATGTTGGAGCCGCGCTGTTTGACAGTGCCACCACGGCTACCGCCTCCGAAGCCACCAAAGCTACTGAAGCCGCCACCAAAGTCGAAGCCACGACCGAAAACGCTGTTCAGGATGTCGTTCAGGTCGAAGTCACCGAAGCCGCCGAAGCCACTGCCACCGCTGGCCGATCCGCCGTCCATGCCAGCGAAGCCGTAACGGTCGTAGCGCGCTTTCTTGTTCTCATCGCTTAAAACGGAATAGGCCTCCGAGGCTTCCTTGAAGTTCTCCTCGGCGGTCTTTTTCTCGGCGTCGGTGCCGTTCACCCACTTGTCGGGGTGCCATTTCAAGGCGGCCTTACGGTAGGCGCTCTTTATCTCATCGGGTGTGGAGCTCTTGTTGACCCCCAGCACCTCGTAGTAATCTCGTTTTTCTGCCATTATCTATTGTCCTTTCTTTCTGCTTGTTTTCCCGTCATTGCGAGGAGGAACGACGAAGCAATCTAAGGTGATGACTAAAGTGTTACCCGTCTAGACTGCTTCGTGCCTCGCAGTGACGCGAAGCGTGTCAATACTAATTACCAACCACGACACGCGCAAAGCGTATCACCTTGCCGTTCAGCTTGTAGCCCTTTTGGATGACGTCCAGGACCTTGCCTTTCTTGTCTTCCTCGGGTGCAGGGATCATCGTAAGTGCCTCGTGCTCATCGGTGTTGAATTCGGCATCCATGGCCTCGATCTCTTCCAAGCCTTTCTTTTTCAAGGTGTCTTTAAGCTTGTTGAAGATCAAAGTGACGCCTTGCAAATCGGCCTCGTTGCCATTCTTTTCCATGTTTTGCAATGCACGCTCGAAGTCGTCAAGCACGGGCAGGATGTCCTTGATTACGTTCTCCGAAGCCGTAACGGTCAGGTCCAGCTTTTCCTTGGCGGTGCGCTTGCGGTAGTTGTCGAACTCCGAGAATAGGCGCAAATATTTGTCGTTCAATTCGGCATATTTGGCCTTTTCTTCCTCCAAGGCCTTCTCCTGGGCATGACGGATCTTGAACCGCTTTGACTTTTTTTCGGAAACATTGTCACCTTGTGCCTCTTTGGTTTCGGTGGTTTCCTCTTTCTTGGGCTGTTCGTCAACGGGTTCTTGGTTGTTTTCCATGTCGGGATTGACGGTGTCTTTCAAGGCATCGTCTTGATTGTTAACGTTTTCGTTTTCGGTCATGATATGTGTGTTTTGCTATTATTTTTCATTTTGCGCTAAGACACATCAAATCCTTTGCCAAAGGGTCGGCTTTGACAAAATGGCAGAATGGGTTGGGAAAGGGCTTAGAGACGTTCGATGAGCGGCCCGTTGAGGCTGAGGGCGTTCACGCGCTTGTCGATGTATTGGTAGCCGCGTTCAATCTGGTCGCTGTTGTCGATGATGCTGTCGCCTTGGGCAGATAAGGCAGCGATGAGCAGGGCGACACCGGCACGGATGTCGGGCGAGGCCATGCGGATGCCACGCAGGGCATGGCTACGGTCGAGGCCGATGACGTTGGCGCGGTGTGGGTCGCAGAGGATGATTTGCGCGCCCATGTCGATGAGCTTGTCGACAAAGAACAGACGACTCTCAAACATCTTTTGGTGGATGAGTACAGTGCCTTTGGCTTGGGTGGCCACCACCAAAACGATACTGATCAAGTCGGGGGTGAATCCAGGCCAAGGTGCATCGGCCACGGTGAGGATGCTGCCGTCCATGAAGGTCTGGACCTCGTAATGGTCTTGTGCAGGGATGAAAATGTCGTCGCCACGGTATTCCATCTGGATGCCGAGCTTGCGGAATACATCAGGGATGATGCCGAGTTGTGCGATGCCCGCATTTTTGATGGTGATCTCACTGCCGGTCATGGCGGCCATGCCGATAAAGCTGCCCACCTCAATCATATCGGCCAGCAGGGTGTGTTCTGTGCCATGCAAACGACTGACACCGTTGATGGTCAGTAGGTTGGAACCGACGCCTTTGATGTCGGCGCCCATGTGGTTAAGCATGGTGCAGAGTTGCACGAGATATGGCTCACAAGCGGCGTTGAAGATGGTGGTGGTGCCTTGGGCCATCACGGCGGCCATGACGATGTTGGCCGTGCCGGTGACGGAAGCCTCGTCGAGAAGCATGTAGCAGCCTTTCAGGCCACCTTGCTGCACTCCTACTTTATAGTCGTTGAAATCAAAGATGGCACCGAGTTTTTGCAGACCGATGACGTGGGTGTCAAGCCTGCGGCGACCGATTTTGTCGCCACCGGGTTTGGGCATGTAGGCTTTGCCAAAGCGGGCCAGCATGGGGCCGGTCATCATCACGCTACCGCGCAGTTTGGAGGCTGTGCTTTGGTAGTCCGAGCCATTGAAGTAGTCGAAGTTGAGCGACTTGGCTTGAAGGATGATGTCGTGGCGCGTGGGACGCTCGATGCTCACGCCCATGCCTTCCAAGAGGGCTATCAGGTTGTTGATGTCCAGGATGTCAGGCAGGTTGTGGATGATGACTTTTTCTTCGGTGAGTAGGCAGGCACAGAGAATCTGCATGGCTTCGTTCTTTGCACCTTGTGGGATGATTTCGCCTTGCAGCTTGCCGCCGCCTTTTATCTTTAGTGATGCCATAGTGTTCTTTTTTTTGGCTTTAAGCTATCAGCCGTCAGCTATCAGCGTGTTTTGACAGAGCTGATAGCTGATTGCTGATAGCTGACGGCTAATTTAAAGTTTCCCCAGTTCTTGCATGCGTTTCTTGTATGCCGGGTTATTCGGGTTGTTCATGTTGGCCTTCAGATTCGGCACTTTTTTCTTTTTCTTCTTGCCTTGTTGCTGCTGCTTGGCTTGAGGTTGGACTTTTCCAGGGGTGTCGCTGTTGCTGTTCAGCCTCGATTCTTCTGCAATGACTAGGCGTCCATTTGAGAGGTTCTTCAGGTCGTCAATAATCACTTGGTCGTTGACGACGCTCTTGTTCCATTCCAAATAGTTGCGCTTCATCTGCCCAGCCAAAGAGTAGGCGAGGGCCTCACGAATCTCGTCGTTCTCTTCTTGGGAAGCGGCCTCAATCATCTTGATGAGGTATTGGCCATAGTGACCATATTTGATATCATTATTCTGATATCCAATATGTTGTGGTTTCTTTTGCTGTTCCACAGGGATGGGAGGTGCAAATGGACTGTCCACATCGAGTTTATAGCCCGAGATCATATAAAGATGGTCCCAAAGTTTGTGTTCGTAGTCGCTTGACTGCTTGATGCCTGGGTTCATCTGTACCATCACGCTGATGATGTATTTGGCTGCTTCGGTACGTTGCTCGCGGTCTTCAATCTCAGGCAGTTTCTTGATCATCTCTTGGACGCATCGTCCGTATTCCGAGATGACAATCTGCTCTTTCTCTGTATTATAGGTCAAACCAGCTTTGTTCATTGTGATTCAATTTGGATGCAAAGATAGTGATTTTTATTTGATTATTGCCAATCGCGCAAACTTCAGCATGAGCATCTTGACACCGGCCGTGTCGAAGTGCACCGATGCCTTTTTATTGGCTCCTGCACCTTCGATGCTGAGGATGGTGCCCGCGCCGAACTTGGCGTGCATCACGCGCATGCCTTCCTGTAGGAGGTCGGGGTTGGAAGGCTCGAGGTTTTGGGGCGCAGAAGGATGAGAGACGGCAGGTTGACTGGTGCTGGGTCTCATCGTAGGCGTGTTCGGTAGGTTGCGGAAGCCATGCTCGCTGAATCGGCCGAATGGTCTACCTCCCACAGGCGAGGTGCCTCTGAACGAGGCCTTTTGCGTTTGTTCGATGAGGCTGGCGTCTATTTCGTCAACGAAACGCGAACGTTCGCTAAGGGTTAGGTTACCGTACCGGTAGCGTTGTTCAGCATAGCTGAGCGTGAGCTTGGTCATGGCGCGGGTGATGGCCACGTAGAACAGACGACGTTCCTCTTCTAGCTCTTCTCGTGTGCTGAGGCTTAGGATGCCAGGAAAGAGATTTTCTTCCATGCCGACGACGTAGACATAAGGAAACTCCAATCCCTTGGCACTGTGTACGGTCATCAGGCTGACGAAGTCTTCCTCAGGGTCGTCCTTTTTCATCTCGCTGTCGGTGAGTAGGGCCACGTCTTCCATGAACTGCACCAGGTCGACGCGGGCAGTCTCGCCTGTAGTCTCGTCCACCTGTCGGTCGCTGAACTCCATGATGGCGTTGAGCAATTCCTCTACATTCTCGACCCTAGAGACGCCTTCTGGGCTGTCGTCTTCCTTCAGAACCTTAATGAGCCCGATGGTGTTGGTGATGTGTTTGGCTAATTCAAAGGCATTCATCTTGGCTTGCAGGGTCTGGAAGCTCTTGATCATCACCATGAAGTCGCGGAACTTATTGACGGTGCCCATGTTGAAGTCCTGTGGAAACACGTTGTTTTCCATGCACTTCCAGATACTAGTGCGTTGCTCGTTGGCGGTGACCATCATACGTTCAATTGAGGTCTTGCCTATGCCTCGTGCAGGGTAGTTGATGATGCGAAGCAAAGCTTGCTCGTCCTCGGGGTTGATGACAACGCGGAAATAGGCCAGCAAGTCCTTGATTTCCTTACGGTCGTAGAATGAGAGGCCGCCATATATCTTATAAGGTATGTTTTGTTTGCGCAGCGCCTCTTCCATGGAACGCGATTGGGCATTGGTGCGGTAAAGGATGGCGAAGCTTTTGTTAGGCAGGTGGCGCGTCATCTTGTATTGGAAGATGCTGTTGGCCACCATGGTGCCTTCCTCGGTGTCGCTGTTGGCATGGATGAGGCCTATTAGCTCGCCTTTCTCCTTGTCGCTCCACACCTTTTTCTTGATTTGGTCCTTGTTGTGGGCGATGACGGCATTCGACGCGTTGACGATGTTCTGGGTGGAACGGTAGTTCTGCTCCAGCCTAATCAGCTTATAATCAGGATAGTCATTCTTGAAGTTAAGGATGTTCTGGATGTTGGCGCCACGGAAGGCATAGATGCTTTGGGCGTCGTCGCCGACCACACAGATGTTCTCGAACAGGGCAGCGATGCGTTTCACGATGAGGTACTGTGCGTAATTGGTATCCTGATACTCGTCGACGAGGATGAACTTGAAGTGGTTCTGGTATTTGTAGAGCACGTCAGGATTGTCGCGGAGAAGGATGTTGGTGAAATACAGAATGTCATCAAAATCCATGGCGTTGGCGCGATGCAGGCGTTCGTTGTAGAGTTTGAACAGCTGGGCAATCAGCGGCTTGTTCGACTTGCGGTCAGTCTCTTGGATTTCAGGATCGTTAGCATAGTCTTCAGGCGAATAAAGGCTCGACTTGGCCGCCGAGATGCGCGACAACACCTGCTTGGCAGGGTAGACCTTGGTGTCGAGGCTCAAATCTTTGAGAATCTGTGTGATGAGAGCTTTCGAGTCATCCGTGTCGTAAATTGAGAAATTACTCGTGAACCCAATTTTCTCCGCCTCGATGCGCAGGATGCGCGCGAAGATGGAGTGGAAGGTGCCCATCCATACGTTGCGTGCGTCGCTGGCGTTGACGAGTTGCATGATACGTTCCTTCATCTCACGGGCGGCCTTGTTGGTGAAGGTGAGGGCCATGATGCTGAAAGGGTCTACACCCTCTTGTATCATGTAGGCGACACGGTAGGTGAGGGCGCGGGTCTTGCCCGACCCTGCACCAGCAATCACCATCACAGGGCCTTCTATAGTAGTAACGGCCTCTCTTTGAGGCTCGTTGAGTTCATTCAGTAAGTCGATCATTGTAGTTTCATTGGGTTGGCAAAAATAACAAAAAATCTCCGACTTGGTCGGAGATTTTTTGTTTCTTGGTGACCCGGCTGGGGCTCGAACCCAGGACCCCAACATTAAAAGTGTTGTGCTCTACCTGCTGAGCTACCGAGTCACTGTTAAGCGGCTGCAAAAGTACAGTTTTTTTTGTTATCGCTGACTTTTTCGGCCAAATTTTTTTCATTCATCCAGCAAACCCTTGCCTTGACGAACGATAACAATTTCATTATCAGTACAGTCCACCACGGTGCTCTCCTCATTTTCGCCTGCACCACCGTCGATGACAATGTCCACCAAGTCCTTATATCGGTCATGGATATCTTCGGGGTCGGTGAGGTAAGGGTTGATTTCATCTTCCTCGTCGGCCAGCGAAGTGGTCATGATGGGCGCACCGAACTCCCTGACGATGTTGGTAATGATAGGTTGGTCGGGGATACGGATGCCGATGGTCTTCTTCTTGCTTTGGAAGATGCGCGGGATGTTGTTGTTGGCTTCCAGAATGAAGGTGAATGCTCCTGGAAGGTTGCGCTTCATCATCTTGAAGACATCGTTGTTGATGGGCTTTGTGAACTCACTCAACATACTGAGGTCGTGGAAGATGAATGAGAAGTTGGCCTTCTCCTTCTTGATGCCCTTGATTTGGCAGATGCGCTCGAAGGTGCGAGGGTTGTTAATGCATCCGCCCAAGCCGTATAAGGTATCAGTGGGGAAGATGATGGTGCCGCCGTCGGCCAAGCATTCCAAGATCATCTTGACATAGCGCGGGTTCGGATTCGTTGGGTAGAGTTTGAGTATCATAGACTTGCAAAAAATTTCGGCAAAAATACACAAATTGTTGTGAATGGAAATGAAAAACCCCTATTTTTGCAGTCCATCTACGGGTTAGTTCCCGCAGATGTTTTTTGTTTTATAACCTAAATACTACACTACTATGGGAGGCTTCTTCGGCACTGTATTAAAGAGCCCCTGCGCTCAAGATCTGTTCTACGGCATTGACTATCACTCACATCTCGGCACCAAACGCGCTGGTATGGTAACCCACGATGGCGCCGTGTTCCACCGCTCGATCCACGACATCGAGAACACTTATTTCCGTACCAAGTTCAGCGATGAGATGGCTGCGAACAAGTTCATTGGTAATTGTGGCATTGGTGTCATCAGCGACACGGATGCACAGCCTATCATCGTGAACTCGCACCTTGGCAAGTTTGCCATCGCTACGGTGGCCAAGATCAATAATATGGATGAACTTGTCGACCACTGCCTCTCCAACAAGCAGCATTTTGCGGAACTGAGTCAAGGAAACACCAATCCTACCGAGTTGATGGCATTGCTCATCACCCAGGGCGAGGACTTCGTCGATGGCATCCGCAACGTATATAATAAGGTGAAGGGCTCGTGTTCCATGCTCATCCTCACCGAGGATGGCATCATCGCTGCCCGCGACTTTTATGGCCGCACACCTATCGTTATTGGCAAAAATGACAACGGTTACGTGCTGGCTTCTGAGAGCCACAGCTACATCAACCTCGACTATTCCACGTGCTACAGTATGGGTCCGGGCGAAATTGTCAAGGTGACGCAAGACGGTGTACAACAATTGTTGGCTCCTAGTCCGAAGAAACAGGTGTGTTCCTTCTTGTGGATTTATTATGGCTTCCCCGCCACCGACTATGAAGGTGTCAACGTTGAGGAGGCCCGTTATAACGAAGGTCGTGAGATGGGCAAGCAGGATTATCTCGACCTCGACTATGTCTCCGCCATTCCCGATTCAGGCATCGGCATGGCCTTGGGCTATTCCAACGTGCGTAAGATCCCATATCTGCGTGGTGTGGTGAAGTACACGCCTACTTGGTCGCGTAGCTTCATGCCTGTCAACCAGAGCCAGCGCGAGCATGTGGCTAAAATGAAGCTTATCCCCAACCGTGCCTTGCTTGAAGGCAAGAAGGTGGCCTTCTGCGACGACAGTATCGTGCGTGGCACGCAGTTGCGCGACAACGTGAAGATGCTTTACGACTATGGAGCAAAGGAAGTGCATGTGCGCATCAGCTGCCCGCCGCTGATCTTCGGCTGTCCCTTCCTCAACTTCTCGGCCTCCAAGAATATCTTGGAACTCATCACGCGCCGCTGCATTGAGGAATTGGAAGGTAATGACAACTGCAACATTGACAATTACTGTGACCCGACGACACCTGAATATGCCAACCTCATCGAGATGCTCCGCAAGCACGTCGGTGTCGATACGCTGAAATTCAATACCTTGGACAGCGTGGTGAAGGCAATAGGCCTGCCCAAATGCGACCTCTGCACCCACTGCTTCGATGGCTCGAGTTACGGCCACGAATAAAAATTTTGCGGATTTCGCTTGCCAATCCAAGAAAAGTCCGTACTTTTGCATCGGGTAAGTCTTATACGACCAGCTCCCTCTGAAATCCCCCAGGACAGGAATGTAGCAAGGGTAGGTGCGATATGAGTAGCTTACCCTTCTTTATTTGTATTGCTATGAAAAAGGTTCACTTTATTGCTATAGGCGGCAGCGCCATGCACAACCTCGCCATTGCCTTACACCGTAAGGGTTATGAAGTCACTGGATCGGACGACGAGATCTTCGAGCCGTCCAAGTCACGTCTTGCCAAAGAAGGCATCCTTCCTCCGCAATGGGGCTGGTATCCCGAGAAACTCGACAAAAGCTACGACGCCATCATCCTCGGCATGCACGCCCGCATCGACAATCCCGAGCTGGTGCGCGCCCAGGAGCTCGGATTGAAGGTGTATTCCTATCCCGAGTACCTCTACGAGCAGAGCAAGGACAAGACCCGTATTGTCATTGGCGGCAGCCACGGCAAGACCACCATCACCTCCATGATTTTGCATGTGTTGCAAAAGGTAGGCGTCGAGACTGACTTCATGGTTGGTGCCCAACTGGAAGGCTTCGACGTGATGGTACACCTCAGCGAGACGGCCAAATATATGGTCATGGAAGGCGACGAATACCTCACTTCGCCCATTGATCGCGTGCCGAAGTTCCACCATTATCATCCCCATATCGCCGTCATCAGCGGCATCGGCTGGGACCATGTCAATGTGTTCCCGACCTTTGACAACTATCTGGAGCAGTTCCGTATCTTTGTCCGCACCATTGAGCCGGGCGGTTGTCTAATTTACGACCAAACTGATGTTGAAGCTGACAAGATCGCTCAAGGCGCACAATGTCGCACCTTTGGCTATGGCGTGCATCCTTTCGAGAGTGACGGGTTGAAAACTACCTTACTTTTGTCCGATGGCGGCAGGAGAGAAGTGAGCGTGTTTGGTAGCCACAATATGAAAAACATCAATGCAGCAAGGCTTGTGTGTCAGCAGTTGGGCGTGAGCGATGCGCAGTTTTATGATGCCATTGCCACCTTCAAAGGTGCAGCACGTCGTTTGGAACTCTTGTTTGACAATGGCGACAACTACGTCTTCCGCGACTTTGCCCATGCGCCTTCCAAGGTCAATGCCAGTGTAAAAGCCTTGCGCGAGCAGTTCCCTGAGAAGCATTTGCTTGCGGTGTTTGAGCTACATACCTATAGTAGTCTCAGCGAGGTCTTCATCGACCATTACCGTGATGCCTTGAAGCTTGCTGACACTGCCATCGTTTTCTACGACCCGCATGCTGTGTCCATCAAAAAGTTGGATCTCATGACTGATGGGCGCATCATTGAGGGTTTCAGAAGGAAAGATTTGAAAGTGGTGCACAACAAGGCGGAATTGGTTGAACTATTGCAAAAAGGCCAACGACACAATGTCATTGGCGCTTTCATGAGTTCCGGTGACTTCAATGGTCTCACGACCGACGACCTGAAGGCACTGTATTTATAAAAGTTAAGGCTTCAACAGATATGTCATCCCTACGCTGGATGCAGGCCTCAACAGGTATGTCATCCCTACGCTGGATTGTGCGCTGGCATGTGATCTATGCCTGTTAAGGCCGTCTAATAAGGTTTTTGCTTTTTTTACCGCCTCCCATAGATTCCTTCCTCCCCACATTCCTCTGCTGGAATGACATGGGAGGCTGAATCCTAAAACTGGAACGTCTTTTTGTCGATAGGAATATCGTATTTCACATTCGAAATCACGTAAGAATCCTTGTTGCCGTTGTAGTCGTATAACACAATCTCTTTGAGTAACAGACTGTCAGTGAGATACTTGAATACCACCGTCTTGTAGCCCACGCCAAAAAGAGGTTTCTTTTTTGCCGTTCCTGTGATAATGTGATATCCGTCTTCGGTATTCGTCGAGACGGTGTATCCGTTTTCGTTGGCCAGGTCTTGGATGCGTCCTTGGAAACCATAGAGGAAGATGCGGCTCAGTCCTTGCATCATGCCGCCATCCTTCAGTTTGAAAGTGCCGTGAAACCTCCCGATGTCCATTTTGATTCTTTGTGCGTTGACTATCATGTAGTTGCCCGTGTTGAACTGTGCGGAAAACTCGTATGGCATCACGAAATACAGCTTGCCATTTTGCGTGGTAGTCTTTTTAGGCTTCACCATGGTATTGGCCAGGTCTGACTCAAACGACTTGACCTTGCCGTTGACTTCTCTGATGCGATTCAATAGAGTGACATCCTGAGCCTGCATCTGCATGGCAAAAAGAATGGATGTGAGGAGAATAAGGACTTTTTTCATTGTTATTTGATAAAACAAAAAGTGGTACAGCAAAAACTGCACCACTTTTACTTATTTGGATTACTTATCCAAACTCATTAGGAATTCTTCGTTATTCACCGTCTTGGCCACGCGGTCCTTGAGGAACTCCATGGCCTCAAGCGGCGTCATGTCAGCGAAGTGGTTGCGCAACGCCCACACGCGGGCAAGAGTGCGTTCGTCGACCAAGAGGTCGTCGCGTCGCGTACCCGAAGCCACGATGTCAATGGCGGGGAAGATGCGCTTGTTCGACAAACGACGGTCGAGTTGCAGCTCCATGTTGCCTGTGCCCTTGAACTCTTCGAAGATGACTTCGTCCATCTTGGAGCCCGTGTCGATGAGGGCAGTAGCCAGGATGGTCAGCGAGCCACCGTTTTCGATCTTACGCGCGGCACCGAAGAAGCGCTTCGGCTTCTGCAAGGCGTTGGCTTCCACGCCACCGGTGAGCACCTTGCCCGAGGCGGGCGAAACGGTGTTGTAGGCGCGGGCAAGACGCGTGATGGAGTCGAGCAGGATGACCACGTCGTGGCCGCATTCGGTGAGGCGTTTGGCCTTTTCTAAGACGATGTTGGCAATCTGCACGTGTTTCGAGGCCGGTTCGTCGAAGGTGGAGGCGATGACCTCCGCGTTGACGCTACGTTGCATGTCGGTGACCTCTTCGGGACGCTCGTCGATGAGCAGGATGATGAGATACACCTCGGGGTGATTGGCGGCGATGGCATTGGCCACTTCCTTCAAAAGGACAGTCTTACCGGTCTTGGGCTGTGCCACAATCAATCCGCGCTGGCCCTTGCCGATGGGAGCGAAGAGGTCCATGATGCGCGTTGAGATGGTGCAACCTTGGTGACCTGTGATCTTGAACTTCTCGTTCGGGAACAATGGGGTGAGGTAGTCGAAGGGGATACGGTCTCGTACCTCTTCGGGCCTACGTCCGTTGATGAGGTCGGTCTTGATGAGTGGGAAGTATTTCTCGCCAGCCTTGGGCGGACGGATGACACCCATGATAGTATCACCGGTCTTCAGGCCCATCAGCTTGATTTGCGACTGCGACACGTAGATGTCGTCGGGCGAGGGCAGGTAGTTGTAGTCGGAGGAGCGCAGGTAGCCAAAGCCCTCGGGCATGATTTCGAGTACGCCTTCGGCACGCACAGTACTGTCAAAATTGCTCAACAGGTCGTCGCGGTGCTGCCGTTGGTCGAAACGGTCTCTCTCTTGACGTTCCTGCTTGGGTTGCGTAACCTCTTCTTGTGCGACCGGCTTTTCCACGGTTTTTTCTTCCTTCGGGGTGTATGCTTCTTGTGCGGGGGCATTTTCCACGCCATTTTCATGGGTGCGTTTGCGCTTCTGCTTTGCGTTTTCCTTCTTCTCACGGGCAGGACGTGGCTCAGCGGGAGCCTCGTTGGCCACAGGTTGAGGTGCCGCAATGGGCTCTTCAGGTTTGGGCTCCTCAGCTTTTTGTGGTTCGGGATTGATGGTGAGTTGTATACCGTTGTTTCTCTGCCATTCGTTGACGGCGGCTTCGGCATCCTTGCTGATGCGAGGACGACGGCCGCGTTTGGCTTGCGAGGTCTCTGAGTCTGTAGATTCTTTCACAGGTTCTTTCTTGGCTTCAACGGGCTTTTCGGCAGCGGGGACTTCCTTAGGCTCAGGATTCTCGGGTTTCTCAGCTTTAGTGGCCTTTTGTTTCTGTTTTTTTGGTTTTGTGTTTTTCTTAATGTCAGGGTGGTCTACCTGATGGTCAATGATGTCGTAAATGAGTTGGGTGCGGTCACGGTTTTCATCGTCGATACCCATCTCGGTAGCAATGATTTTGAGGTCGTCCAACGACTTCTCATTGAGTTCAAAAATGTTGTACATAAAGAATTAGTTGAAATAATTCCAGCGAGGAATATAAATTGGTGATACATTAAATTCGGGGAACACTTTGTTGCGGTCAATCCTCGGATTGGCTCGTAAAAGTGGGGCAAAGGTAATGCTTTTTTTTGGAATGGCAAGTTTTTTCCAAAAAAATCGTATTTTTGCACCGCTTTTAAAACGAAATAATTATGTCACAAAGATTGCAACCCATCTTCTTTTTCCTTTCGGCATTGGTCTTTCGACTTGTTTGGTCATGGCATCACTTCTCCCGACGTTTGGGAGGAAGGCGTGTCGCCATTTAAAATGACGTTCTCGCTGCCCATACTGATCCTGACCGTCACAGCGATGATTCTGAGCGGTTATCTTGCCATGGGTCTGTTCCGTGCAGTGAAGTTGGCCCAGTTCCAAAAGCTACTGAAGATTGCTCGCATCAACATCATTGTCATTGTGGTTTGCATCGCAGCCTACCTCGGCTATTCCTATTTCATCATTCCCAAGATGGCCCAGACTGTCGATCCGACCATCCTGGAACCTTCGTTTAGGGTGGGAGTGGCCTTCCCCTTGGCCGCTCTGCTGCTGAGTGTCATTGCTGCATCAGGCCTGAAGAAGGATATCAAGAAGGTGCGTTCCACAGACCGTATCCGTTGATGGGGTTTATTACCATTAAATACGAAAGCCGACCTCATTTCGGGGTCGGCTTTCGTAGTTTCAGTAAATCCTGTTGCGGTCGAGTTGAAATATTTCCATGTCCTTGAATGTCTTGCCGTCAATCACCATCCGGATGAAGGTGATCTGCTTGTGGAATCCCGAATTGCCCGCCGCGCCTGGGTTGACGTGGAGCAGGTTGAGCTTCTTGTCGTAAATGACCTTTAGGATATGCGAATGGCCACAGATGTAAAGATCGGGCTTCTTTTCCTGCAAGATATATTTCACCTCGGGCATGTAATGGCCAGGATAGCCACCGATGTGGGTCATGTAAACGTCTACATCCTCCACGTGGAAGAAGAGGTCTGCTGGGTATTGCATCCTAACGATATGGTTATCGACGTTGCCGTGGACGGCGCGCAAGGGCTTGAACGCGGCCAAGGCCTCGGCCGTCTCGATGTTGCCGATGTCACCCGCATGCCACAACTCATCAACATCCTTGAAGAAGTCGAAAAGCTGCGGAATCAAAGTGCAGTGCGTATCCGAAAGAATGCCTATTTTTTTCACTTGAGATTGATCATAAATCCAATCGCCAAGACCTCCTTGAACTGCACCTTCGAGCCTTCAATCTTCACGTTGGCTTCGTCATAGAACGGGATGTCGTAGTCGTAGATGAGATGCGTGGCAAGGTTGGCATTGAGCCATGAGTTGACTTTCAGCACGAGCATGTTCTGCCAGTCCACGTCGATGCGCTCGGGGTGGTTGAGGTAGTTGGAGAAGAGCTCGAGCTTCGAGTTGAAGTCTATGTTCTTGGCCAGCGGATACTGGAACTTGGCCACGGCACGGGCGCCAAACTCGTAGCGCACCTTGGCGAAGTTGGTGTGGACGATGGTGTCGTTTTTGTCTAGGTTGTTCACGCCAAATGCACCCTCTTCAGCCAAGCGGTCGTCGTTGACGATGGTGATGCGGCCAGTGAGGGGCGAGAAGTAGAGTGAGAAATACTTGTTGGGCACCCATTCCACACCGAGACCCAAGCTGATATATGCTGGGGCGAGGAAATGGGAGATATAGTTGGTAGAGTCCTTGGTGTAGTCGAAGCCGTAGGCAAACTGCGAGCGGAAGGCCAGCTCAGCGGCATAGTTGAGGTGCTCGGTGGCCTTGTATCCGGCCAAAGAGGTGAACTCGATCTTGTCGTCGGTTTTGATGGGCTTGCGCTCGAAGTCGTAGAAACTGTAACCCAAAGCGGTGGTCAGCGTGTTGTCCCACTTGAAGTTGTTTTTTTTGTAACGGATTTCGTAGTTGAACAAGCCTTGGCCGTTGATGGTGTTCTGTCCGCCTGCGGCCCAGTTGGTGTAGGAACTCTGGCCGAAGTTGAGGCCGATGTTGCCTTTGTGGGTCCAACCGTCAGGTTGATCTTCTTGTTTTTCTTGTGCGAAAGAAACGATGGCAAATGCTAATGCCAACGCGGTAAGTAAAACTTTTTTCATTTTGATATGGTTTAAAAACATTAGAATCCTTTGCCTTTCCACTTGATGGTCTTATAGGTTATATCGCCATGTGGGTTAAAGTCGAGATACTTGAGGTCGCGGCCTTCCTTGGGAAGGATGATGAAGGTTTCGGGGTCGTCGTTGACGATTGCCATCACCTTTTGGACCATCTTGGGACGTGGAGAGAGGGTGCCTTTATTGACGTCGTATTCGTAGAATGCCAAGGCGCACTCGGCAAATATCTCGCCATCATCCTCGATGCTGATGCCAAAGAGTTTGTTGCCGCTAGGGAGGTTCCAATAGGCAGCGTTGAGGATGTGTTTTCGCACTATGGTGTCGCCTTTTCTAAAGTTGGCGTCCACTTGAGCAATCATTGTGTCGGCGGTAGAAATTTCAATATAGCCGTTCCTGGGGGCGAGGTCGATTTTGAAATCCCTAAAAAAGTTCTCATACACCTCGATTTTGTTGGCTTTGCCGGTTTTCTTGAACTTGTTGAAGGCGTCCACGTACTGGCCCGGGAACTGCTTGCCCCATGCCGTGAAGAGTTTCTCGATGGTGGTGGTCTGTGATGCAGACACGGTGATGGTCTTCTGCCAATGCTCCCTGAACTCCTCGGCATCCTGTGCCTTGGCGGTGTAACTCAAAACAACCGCCACAATAGTCAAAAGTACTAATTTCTTCATTTTTTTGATTTTTAAAACTTATTATTCGAACCTTTATTTTCAACTCTAAACTCTCAACTTACCACTACTCTAAACTCTAAACCCTAAACTCTCAACTAATAACTATTCCCATCCTGGAAATTATGCGCTCCAATGCTAAACGTGATATCCTGCATATTGCTACTGCGCACATATTTTCCGTTCTTTTCTGCAGGAAGCCAGACGGTTTCTTCAAGAAGGCGGACTGCTTCGTTGTCGCAGCCACCGCCCACCGAGTTGACGACGACGATATTCGACACACTACCGTCAGTTTCCACCACGAAGCTCAGGCGCACCGTGCCTTGGATCTCACGTTCCTTGGCCTCGGCGGGGAACTGCATGTTGTTGACGATGTATTGGCCCATGTTACCACCATTGGCAAAATAGGGACGGGCGACTTCTTCGAGCTGTTTGTATTCGTATATCTTATAAGAGGTGTCGGCTTCCAAACCCAGCGGCACCACGGGGCGCTCGTGACGTTTCCAATAGCGTTTGTAACTCCTTGCGCTGAAGTCGACCTCGTACTCGTAGTCGTAATCCATTGGGATGCCGATGTTGGTGGCGGGCTTCCACAGGATGGTCTTCACCAGATGCAGCGCGATAGGGGAGGCCGCCTCGCTGAAGCTCGACTTGATGGTGTAGTTGCTGGCCACGCCTTGCGGGTCGATGTGCATGCCGACGACGACTTTGCCGCTGTTGCCCTGTTCAAGGTCAGCCTCGGGATAGACGAGCGTGTGGGTGATGTAGTCCGCGGTCACCTCGTGGCCCGCTACGGGCTCGGGTGCTGTGATTTGTGCAGTCAAGCGCATCCCCGAGAAGAGGACGAGCATGGCGAAAAGGAGTCTTGCTTTCATGGCATTAGTGTTTTTGATGATGCAAAAGTAACTATTTTGTTGAATTGTTGAATTGTTTATTCGTTTAATTGTTAAATTAGTGGTAACTTTACAACAATTAAACAGTTCAACACTCAACGATTCAACATTATTCTTATTTTTGCGCAAATTTTGACCTTATGGAAGACAACTACAAGAACAATATGGTTTTCGGCATCCATCCCGTGTTGGAGCTGATCCGCTCGCAGAAGGAGATAGAGAAGGTCTACATTCAAGGTGGCACACGCTCGCCAGAGATTGCGGAGATTGCCAACACCTGCCGTGCCAACGGTGTCCCCGTGCAATTCGTGCCCATCGAGAAGATGAACCGCCTGACGCGCAAGAACCATCAAGGCGTGGTGGCTTTCATCTGCCCGATAGAATACCAACCCTTGGAGAAAGTGGTGCAGATGGTCTTCGAGGACGGCCGTGATCCCTTTGTGCTGATGCTCGACCGCGTGACCGACGTGCGCAACTTCGGCGCCATCGCCCGCACGGCCTACGCCGCCGGTGTGGATGCCATCGTCATCCCCAACCACGGCTCGGCCTCCATCAATGGCGACGCAATGAAGACCTCGGCCGGGGCTTTGTCGTTGATCAACGTGTGCCGTGTGGAGAACCTGAAGGATGCCATAGATTTTTTGAAGGCCAGTGGTCTGCGTGTGGTAGGCTTCACCGAAAAGGCCAAGGAAAGCCTTTGGAAATCTGATCTCTCAGGTCCCCTTTGTGTGATGATGGGCTCGGAGGAGGACGGCATCAGCCCTGCCTACCTCAAACGCCTCGACGACCATCTGATGATTCCCATGCCTGGCGACATCGATTCATTGAATGTATCCGTTGCCACAGGAGTGGTTTGTTTCGAGGTGGTGCGGCAGCGGATGGGATAATATTATTGTAGAGACGGTGTGCACACCGTCTCTACATCTTGAAACCATTTTTTAAACAATATCAGACGTTTTCAAGAAAAATTATATATTTGCAAACAGAAATTCAAATCATTAGTTGAACAAATAGAAACCAAAGAAAAAGATAACCATAAAAGACATATTATAATCAGACAGCACTTGTTGCTTTCCTTGAACACCAAAGTTCCATTTAGTCCCCGTTTTGGCGGGGCAACCTATCAAGGACAAGTTGACAAATGTCGTACTTGGTACGGCGTGGAATACTTGTTAGATAGGTAGGGCGTGGAACCCCTGGTGTTCAAGCAAGGAATTGATTCCACGCTTTTTTTATTGCCTGTGCTTCGATTTGGCACAATCGGACAATAGATTTGCGGCGGAAAACAATAAGGTGATAAGAATTGCAAATCTAACAAATTGAATAATTGATAAATAATTGAAAAATGGAAAAGACCAGAAAATGCCCATATTGCGGCGAAGAAATCATGGCAGATGCCAAAAAATGCAGACATTGCGGCGAATGGCTGAATGACGAGGCCGAGCCAAAGCAAGAACCTGCTCAAGAAATGGCTATAAAAGAGTTTGAAAACCAACTGAAAAATGAAGTTTTGGTAACAACGTCACATGAGGAAGGTTCTTTGATAGATTCAGTGCCAAACAAGCCAAATGAATCTTTGTTCAAGTCATGTTTTTGGGAGCAGATAACCAAGCATTACTGTGATTTCAAGGGCAATGTTGATAGAAAAACCTTTTGGGTTTGTTATCTTTATTATTCCCTAATAATGCTTGTGATTGCAGGCGTTTCTGCGATTGTTCCGCTGCTAGGCATCATTTTGATGACTGTAGTCTCTTTGGGACTACTTTTGCCATTTTTGGGATTGATGGTGCGTAGATTGCATGACATTGGCAAGAAAGGTGTGTGGATTTTTATTTCCCTTGTTCCTATAGTGGGTGCTATTTGGCTTCTTGTACTTCTTGCTAAGAAAGGGTTAACGCAAAATCCAAACAAATGGAACTTGAAAGACACTGTTATCACTATTGCTATGGTGGTTGTGGGTTGTGGGCTGTTTTTTGTGCCAACATCATCTTTCGATTTTGAAGATGATTCTGAATATGAAACAGATTCGGAATTAAGTCTACTGGATGAAACAGATATCAAGTATGAAATCAGCCAGATTCAGTTTGGCCTGAATGCGAATCAAAAGTCATTAAGCAGTTTCATGGACATAGAACTAAAGAGCGTATACGAATCGGTAGTGGAAAAAGAACAAGAATATGGAGTAGAATGCGAGTGCCTGGATTTGGTTCGTCAGATGGAAAATGGTCATGTTAAAATTGAGCCAGTAGAAATAACTGGCGTTTATGAAGGATTAGCAGGGGCGCTAGTGAATTTAGTCTTTTCTAATGCACCCGATTGTGAGGCTTTATTAGGACTGGCCTATGAAAGAGAATCATCTTTCTTCTCGAAGCATAGGATTAATAAATTGACAATCAATAGTGTATATTATGATGAGGGCCAAAGTCTGGAGCAATGCATGAATGATTGGTTAGAATCCGAATCATTTTTGCGCTCAAATGGATGGCGGGAAGGACAAATTGAGTTTATTGATATCAATGGAGTAAGTCATTTTTTTGTAGAAGGAGATTATGCGGGTTATAGGGAAGATGGAATAGGGTATTATGAAGATTCTGATAATAATATGTATTGGATAAATGCTGGAGGAGTAAAATTCTTTCATCCCTATGAGACCGAATGTGATTATGATGAATATGGGAACTATTATTGTGATGAGGTTGATGACGATTATGATGATACGGATGTTCCTCAAAATGCAGACATAGGACAACCTGCCAATGTAGCAAATAGATTTGTTGTTATTGATGGATCAGAACTGCGCCTGCGTTTGGCTCCATCGACAAGTTCTGAAACATATAAATGGCCAGATGGCACAAACCGCCATCCTAATGTTGGCGATAAGTTCAGATATCTTGGCGAATCTGGAGATTTTTATAAGATTGCTTTTGACAGCAAAGAGATGTGGGTGTCAAAACAATACACGCACCTTGAATCAGGGAGTCAAGTTGTCACGAATGATCAATTGGAGATTGAAAGTGAACAAGAAAATGGATATGAGGCCGAAGAGAACGTTGATGATCAGGAGATTTTCCAGATTGTGGAAGAGATGCCCAGCTATCCTGGCGGCGAAGGCAAACTGATGGAGTATGTGGCCAATAACATCAAGTATCCCCAGATTGCCCGTGAAACTGGAATCCAGGGGCGTGTGTTTGTAGGTCTCGTTGTTGAACCCGATGGTAGTATCTCCAATGTGAAGGTGCTTCGTGGCATCGGCGGTGGCTGCGACGAAGAAGCAGTGCGCATTGTCGAGAACATGCCGAAGTGGAAGCCCGGCAAACAGCGTGGAAAGACCGTGCGTGTGTCTTATATGTTACCTATTAATTTCAAAATACAATAAGAATCATGAGTGAATACAAAAAATGCCCTTGTTGTGGTGAGCAGATTTTAGCAGAAGCTAAGAAATGCAAGTATTGTAAAGAATGGCTGACTGAACAGCCGCAAAAAGTAGCAAGCGAAGCAGAAACGGCAACCCCGCATAATGAACAAACCTTTATTCAGCCTGAAATAAATGTTGTCGTAGATGCAGAGGCCCCACAACAAAACAAGGTGAAAGATGTGCATTTCAAAGCACAGGAGCCAGGTCCATTGGAAAAGATTAACCCAAGAAAAGTGCTTCTTGACGAGTTTATCATCAAGGATGGCATATTAACGGTAACAACAAAAAAAGGCACAAGCCTCTCTGCACCAATAAATAAGGTAGAAGTTGGGTATAGTGAAACCAATGTTGGCAAGGCATACACTTTCAAATACAATGGCAAGAAACTCACATTTGCAGAAATGCCGGAAATGCTGTCGGATGAGGAATGGGCTGCTATTGAAGAAATAGTGGAATCCTTTCCAAACTATGGCTTGTCATCTTACGGGGCAATACAAAAGGCGTTTTATATCGCTGGCGGAATTGTTTTGTTAATCATCATTGCATTTAGATTGGTGGTTAGATGCTCATCGTAAATAATCCAACTAACTATAATAACATATGAGTGAATACAGAAAGTGCCCTTATTGCGGCGAGGAAATCCTGGCCGAAGCCAAGAAATGCAAGCATTGCAGGGAATGGCTTACAGACCAACCTTCAGCAAAAAGCGAAAATACAAAACCAGAACTGACCCAAAACGAAAAGGTTAGGCTTGCAAGCCTTCCAGTCCAAGACCCAAAGCCTGTTGTAACAAATCAACAGCAACCGATAGTCAATGTATATACGACAGCTGCTCAAGTAAGAGAGACCAAACAAAAAAACGGTATAGGTTTAACAGGTTTTATTCTGTCTTTGGTTTGTTTGTTTACATCATGGGCACCTGGGCTCAACATAGTCATGTGGATTCTTGGTTTGGTGTTTTCGGCGGTCGGCGTGTTTAGAAAACCCAAAGGATTCGCTATTGCAGGATTGGTTATTTCGATGATTAGTATTTTGATAATCATACTCCTAGCTGCTGTCATTGGCGAATTGGCGAGCGAGTTGTTTGATGAACTAGGATTATGATATGGTTCTTGATAAAATCGAGAGAGCCATTAAAGCAAAAAATTTTCAGAAAGCGTCAGAACACATTCATGGCGTATAAAATTCATCATCCTTCCAATTCGCCACATTGTTTTCGATATAGGTGGCAACGCGGTTCAATTCGCTGTTGTCGCGGATGATGTGGTCGTGGAAACGGGGTTGCCAGGCGAAGGGGAAATCGTTTTCATTTGAAAAATGCGTGACAGCGCGTTTCAAACCTCCAATTATGACAGAGAGACGACCCTTTTTATGAGAGATTTCTTGCATGGTTTCGTTTACGGTATCGGATAACCAGCGATTTGCATTCGCCTTTGTTGTAGAGACGGTGTGCACACCGTCTCTACATGTGGAAACAACAACCACGGCGTGAACATGATTTGGCATTATTGTATATAATGGTATTTCGGCGTCAGGATAATGTGTTGAAACGTTTTGAAATTGTTCAGCGGTATAATTCCCAATGTCAGACAAAACCATATTTCCATCCTCAATTTCGCCGAAAAAATGTTCACGATGTTTTGTACAGATGGTAATGAAATAGATGCCGCCGTCATAATCGTGCCATTCCGCGCGGGCGGATCCTATTCGGTATTTGTTTTGCCATCTGTCGTCTGACATTGTTGTTTATTGTTGCGGGTTGGTGGTAGAGACGGTGTGCACACCGTCTCTACAGGTGGGATCTGTGATTATTTCAGATACTTATCTAACCAATTGTAGAACCGTCTCTGCCACAAAATTCCGTTCTGCGGTTTCAGCACCCAGTGGTTCTCGTCGGGGAAATAGAGGAATTCCGCGTCAAGGCCGCGAAGGATGGCAGCGTTGTAGGCCTGCATTCCTTGCGTGAAGCAGATGCGGTAGTCCAAGCCGCCGTGGATGACGAGGATGGGTGCGGTCCATTTGTCGACGAAGAGGTGGGGCGAGTTGGCGTAGGTCTTGCGGACGGTGGGGTTGTTCCAGTCCCAGAAGGGGCCGCCGAGGTCCCAGTTGACGAACCACATCTCCTCGGTCTCAAGGTATTGTGCCTCAAGGTTGAACATACCGTCGTGGGCGATGAGGGCCTTGAAGCGGCCGTCGTGGTGACCCGCCAGCCAATACACGCTGAAGCCGCCGAAGCTGGCACCCACGGCGCCGAGGCGGTTCTCGTCGATGTAAGGCTCTTTCTTCAGCTCGTCGATGGCGCTGAGGTAGTCCTTCATGCATTGTCCGCCGTAGTCGCCGCTGATTTCCTCAAGCCATTCCTGACCGAAGCCGGGCAAGCCGCGACGGTTGGGGGCGACGATGATGTAGTCGTTGGCAGCCATCATCTGGAAGTTCCAACGGTAGCTCCAGAACTGGCTCACGGTGCTTTGCGGTCCACCTTCGCAATAGAGCAGGGCAGGGTATTGCTTGGTGCTGTCGAAATGCGGGGGATAGATGACCCAGGTCAGCATGTCCTTGCCGTCGGTGGTCTTCACCCAGCGTTCCTTACGGTGGTGATCTGCGTGGCTTCGCCCGTGGCGGGGTCGACACTGAAGAGCTCCGTCGGGTGGCTCATCGACTGGCGGCCTGCAATCAGTTTGTCGCCGTTGAAGTGCACCGAGACGTAGTTGTGTTGGCCTTCGGTCAGCTTCTTGATTTCGCCGTTTTCGATATTGAGGGCGTAGAGTTGGTCGGTGGCGTAGGCATCGCTGATGAAGTATAAGGTCTTGCTGTCATCGGCCCAGCTGAAGCCCGTGCAGCACTGGTCGAAGCGGGCGGAGTAGTCGGTCTTTTCGCCGGTCTCGAGGTCCATCACGAAGAGGCGTTGCTTGTCACTTTCGTAGCCATCGCGTTCCATGCTCTCCCAGGCCATGTATTTGCCGTCGGGCGAGATGACGGGGTTGAGGTCGTAGCCCATCATGCCTTCGGTGAGGTTCTTGCACTCACCGCTTTGGATGATGTATTGGTAGATGTCGGTGTTGGTGGAGAGGGCGTAGTCCTTGCCCACCTTCTTGCGGCAGCAATAGACGAAGCTCTTGCCGTCGGGTAGCCATTGCACCTGCTCCATGCCGCCGAAGGGACGTACGGGGGCTTCCCATTGTTCGCCGGCCATGGCGTCAAACGAAGCCTCGATTTTGCCGCTGCTGAAGTTGCCCACGAAGATATGGCCGTAGGTGTCAACCCAGTGGTCCCAGTGACGGTACATCAAGTCGTTCATGATGCGGCCAGACGACTTGTCGAGGTCGGGATAGATGTCGGCCACGGTCTCTTTCAGTTTCACTTCTTTGGTGAAGAGCACCTGGGCGCAGTCGGGTGAATAGAGGAAACCGTTGATGTCGTCGGGCTCGCTGGAGACGCATTGCAGGCCAGTGCCGTCGGGATTTACCTCCCAGAGTTGCATGATGTCGTCTTTCGGGGCAAGGAAGCCGATTTTCTTACCATCGGGGCGCCATTGCGGACTATATTGGCTGTCGTTGCTCACGACCAGCACCTTGTTGTCGCTGCCGTCGGCGTTCATAATATATAAGGTGGAGCCGCTACGGTTTTCTGGTACGCTATAGTAGGTCACGGCGTAGACGATCTGTTGATGGTCGGGCGAGATGCTGTATTCGCCGATGCGACCCATGGCCCACAGCACTTCGGGCGTCATGATGTCCGACTGCAGGGTGAGCTCCGTCGGGCCGATTTTGTCTTGGGCTTTTGACGCATTTGCATCATTGGCAACGGGAGCTTTAAGATTATTTTGAGTCCCATTTTCTTTGGGTGACTGTGTGTTACATGACACGATTGAACAGGTGATCATGGCTAACAGGAATAGTTTGGTTTTTCTCATATTGATAAGGTTTTGAATTTGGCCGTAAAATTACAAAATAATGGCATGTGCCAAGATTTTTTTCATAAATCCTTTGCCATTTCCCTGAAATACACTACTTTTGCACCTTCATTTCCTAACTATGGAATTGAGTTTTTAGTTTTAAATCTTTGAATTTTAAATCATTAAATCTGAAAATACTATGTTAAGTCAAGATGTTAAGATTGGAAGCGCCGTCCGTCTGGATGGAAAGATTTATTTCTGCATTGACTTCCAACATGTTAAGCCTGGCAAGGGCAACACTATCATGCGTATCAAACTGAAGGATGTGCTGAGCGGCAATGTTTTGGAGAAGCGTTTCGACATCGGCGTGAAGCTTGAAGATGTCCGCGTTGAGCACCGTCCCTATCAGTACCTCTACAAGGAAGGTGAGGACTATATCTTCATGCACACCGAGACCTACGAACAGATCCCGATCGCTGGCGACAACATCACGGGCGTGAAGTTCATGAAGGAAAACGATGTGGTTGACGTCGTCGTCGACGCTAGCACCGAGACCATCCTCTTCGCTGAAATGCCGGTGAAGACCGTGCTGCAAGTGACCTACACCGAGCCTGGTGAGAAGGGCAATACCGCCACCAACGCTCTGAAGGAAGCCACCGTCGAAACCGGCGCCATGGTCCGCGTGCCGCTGTTCATCAATACCGACGACATGATCCGCGTCGACACCCGCACGGGCGAATACTGCGAGCGTGTGAAAGCCTAAACATTATCTAACCGAATGAATCCGAAGAATCCGAAGGAGGATTTCTGATGGTTTCGGATTTGTTCGGTTTGAGATAAATAAAACTGAAAAGTGCAGAGTTTTGTGACTTTGCACTTTTTTTGTATTTTTGCGTTTCATTTTATAATTTCGTTTCGATGAAAATCAAGAAAACTACTCTGAAAACTATCGCGGAACTCGTTGACGCTAAATACATTGGCCCTGCCAACTTTCCCATCACGGGCCTGAACGAAATCCACAAGGTGGAGGCGGGCGACATCACCTTCGTCGACCATCCGAAATACTACGCCAAGGCACTCAACTCTGCGGCGACGGTGGTTCTTATCAACAAGGAGGTAGTTTGCCCTGAAGGCAAGGCCTTGCTGCTTCACGACGACCCGTTTGACGCTTTCATGCGTATCATGCGGCATTTCCGCCCCTTTGAGCCGCAGACACAGCCCATCAGCGAATCGGCCGAGATAGGGGAGGGCACGCTCATCATGCCGGGCTCGTTCGTCGGACATCACACCGTCATCGGCAAGAACTGCCTCATCCATCCCAATGTGACCATCTACGACCACTGCGTGATTGGTGACAACGTCATCATCCACTCGGGCAGCGTCATCGGGGCGGATGGCTATTACTTCCAGCGCCGTAACGAAGGCTTCAAGAAGTTTGAGTCGTTTGGTCGCGTGGTCATCGCCGACGACGTGGAGATTGGCGCCCTGTGTAGTATCGACCGTGGTGTCACCTCCGACACCATCATTGAGAGCGGCACCAAACTCGACAACCATTGCCAGATTGGCCACGACAGCTACATCGGCCATAACTGCCTCATCGGAGCCCATGCCGCCATCGCAGGCGTCACCCGCATCGAGGACGACGTCATCCTTTGGGGCCGTGTGTGCATCAACAAGGACCTGGTCATCGGCACTGGCGCGGTCGTTCTGGCAACCTCTGCCGTCGACAAGAACATCGAGCCGGGCAAGGCTGTCTTCGGTGTGCCAGCACAAGAGGTGAGGAAGCAGTGGCGCGAACAGGCCGCACTACGTCAATTGCCTGAATTCCTGAAGGAATACTATAAAACACATCAATCATAACGATGGCCTATGGCAGATGGCTAATGGCCTGCCTCTCGGTTATAGCAGGCCATAGTCATAAGCCATGGGCCATAGTCAAAAGAAACAAAGATGAAAAGACTAGCACTACTCTTCTCGATTCTCCTTGTAGGCATGACGGCCTTCGCTCAAAACATGAAGACCTACCAATATGCTGAGCGCGACACCTTGAAGCTTAATATGGATTTCTATACGCCTGCTCAAGTGCATGACAGCACCATTTGCGTGGTCTATGTGTTCGGCGGCGGCTTTATCGGTGGTCATCGCGACGGCGAGTTTGAGAAAGCCTATTTCAAGCAATTGGTGGACGAAGGCTTCCAAGTGGCCGCCATCGACTACCGCTTGGGCTTGAAGGGCGCCAAAAACCTCAGTGTTTTCAACTCCGATCCTTTGAAGGATGCCGTCAACATGGCGGCGGAAGATGCCATTTCAGCCATATCCTATTTGCTTGAACATGCCAAGGAACTGAAGGTGAACAAGGACTATATTGTGATGGTCGGTTCCAGCGCGGGTGCCATCACCTCTTTGCAGGTGGACTATGCCCTCTGCAACGGCTTCCTGAACTATGACATCCTGCCCAAAGACTTCCGTCTGGCTGGCGTGGTGTCGTATGCTGGCGCCATCTTCTCCAAGGAAGGCAAGGTGAAATACCGCAACCATGCGCCTGCTCCGACCATGTTCTATCACGGCACTTCTGACAAACTGGTGCCTTACAAGCAACTCAAGTTCTTCAATACCGGTTTCTTCGGGACCGATGCCTTGGTGAAACGCTTTGTGGAGTTTGGCTATCCTTATTATGCCCGCCGTTTTGAGGGCTATGGTCACAGCGTCGCTGCTGCAGGCCCGTTGACGGTCGACGACCTCCTGTGGTTCTGCCGCCATTATGTGCTTAAAAAGGAGCGCATCCAGGTGGATGGTACTTATCAGAACCTTGACCCTCAAACCATGCCGGCATTCGACTTATACACACCAGGTGATTTGTATAAGTGATTGGTTTTCGTTTTTAACAACTAGAAATGAACAAACTACGGCTTTCTGTTTTTGTGTTGTTGGTCTTCAGCGTGTTCTGTGCCAAGGCGCAAAACAAATGGCATTATAATTTTGGGCTTGGAGCCTCGCTCAACACGGGCAACGTCAATAACTGCAACCTCAGCAACGATGGCGCCGTTGAACGCAACGATAGCCTGATTGCCTTCGATGCCCACTACAAACTGTTCTACAGCTCCCTCATCGACAGGAATGCCGCCGAACAGCAATGGAAAGAGACCAACTTCGAAATCAACGGCGGCGTAAAAATGGATTTGTTCCAGTTTGATAAGTACTCTCCGTTTTTGGCCTGTGAGATGCTGACCAACAAATACAAGGGCTACGACCTCAGGCTGAGCGGACTCATCGGAATGAAATACCGCATCTACACCGTTCCTGGGTTCTGCGACTATTCCATCAGTGTGGCCTTTGTTTACGATTGGACCGACTTCACCGACGAGACGCATCTTCTCAACAACAACTACCGTATCTCGATTCGCCCAAAAATCAAGCAAAGACTGGCTGAAAACCTAACGTTATTGCATGCCACATTCTACCAGCCTTCGGTGCTCGATTTCGGTGATTACATCATCATGAGCTCCACCAAGCTGCAAACCCAAATCACGCGGAAGGTTTTCATCGACATCGCGTTCTCCTACGAGTATCGCAGCCGAGTCCCTGCCGAAAACTATAAGAAACACGACTTCCTTTCGGAGGTCTCGGTTAGGTTTAAATATTGAATGAATGAGAGTTTTTGACTATACAATAGACTCGAGACTTTAAGACGCGGGACAATAGCCCGTCTCGTGTCCCTAAGTCCCGCGTCTAGTGTCAAATGTAGTTGCATACAAAACATTTTCTAATAACCAAAAAAATGAAAAAACTGATGATTTGCATTGGAATGGCTGCCGCTCTGGTGGGTTGTGCCCCGAAAGAGGAGAAACCCGCTGAACAGCCCCAGCCCAAAGAAGAATTCAAGTATCTGGTGGACGAGTTCGCCGATTTGAGGATCATGCGTTACCAAATTCCCGAATGGGACCAACTGACGCTGCAACAGAAAAGCTACATCTATTATTTGGGTGAAGCCGCCAAATGTGGTCGCGACATCCTTGCCGACCAGAACTTCAAGTACAACCTAGTGGTCCGTAAGACCATCGAGGCCATGCTGAATTCGTATCAAGGCGACCGCGAAAGTGCCGATTTCCAGAACTTCGTGATCTATGCCAAGCGTGTGTTCTTCAGCAACGGCATCCATCACCATTATGCCGAGGACAAGTTTTTCCCTGAGGTCAGCGAAGCCTATTTCGCCGACTTGATTAAAGGCAGCGACGCCAGCCTGCTCCCGCTCAACGAGGGCGAGACCGTCGACGACTTTATCGCCTTCCTGACGCCCGTGGTCTTCGACAAGGAGCTCTACAAGATGCGCCGCAGCAGCGAGGACGACATCATTGTCAACTCGGCGGTGAACTTCTATGAAGGCGACATCAAGAAGGCCGATGTGGAAGCCTTCTACAACAAGATGCGCAAGCCCAACGACGACACGCCTATTAGCTATGGACTGAACTCCAAGCTGGTGAAGGAAAACGGCAAGATCTATGAAGACGTTTACAAGGCCGACGGCCTGTATGGCGAGGCCATCCAAGCCATCATCGGCTGGCTGCAGAAGGCCAACGAAGTGGCGGAGAACGACAGCCAACGCAACTACACGCAAAAGCTCATCGAGTATTACACTACAGGCGACCTGAAGAAATGGGACGAGTACAACATCGCTTGGGTGCAGGACTCCGTCTCGCACATCGACTTCGTGAATGGCTTCATCGAAGACTATGGCGACCCGATGGGCATGAAGGCCACTTGGGAGGCCATCGTCGACTATAAGGACCTTGAGGCTACCGTGCGATCCAATACCATCAGCGAGAACGCGCAGTGGTTTGAGGACCATTCTCCTGTCGACCCACGCTTCAAGAAAGAGGAGTGCAAAGGTGTGTCGGCCAAAAGCATCATTGTCACCACGCTGGGTGGCGATTGCTTCCCCTCGCCCCCGATTGGCATCAACCTGCCCAACGCCGACTGGATCCGCAAGGAATATGGCTCCAAGTCGGTGACCATCACCAACCTTATGGAAGCTTACGACAAGGCGGCCGACGAATGCCCGAGAAGTGCCCTCAAAGAGTTTGCCTACACGCAGGAAGAGGTCGACCTCTGCAAGAAATACGGCTCCGATGCCGATGTGGTGCACACCAACCTGCATGAGTGCTTGGGTCACGGCTCAGGCAAGCTGCTGCCTGGTACGCAGCCTGGCGCCTTGAAGGAGTTCAGCTCGACGCTGGAGGAAGCCCGTGCCGACCTCTTCGGTCTGTACTATCTGGCAGAGCCGAGGATGGTGGAGTTGGGTGTGATGCCCGATGCCGAGGCCTATAAGGCCGAGTACTGCTCCTATATCCGCAACGGCATGATGTCGCAGCTGGCTCGCGTGGAGTTGGGCAAGGACGTCACCGAGGCGCACATGCAGAACCGCAAGCTCGTCTCGGAGTGGTGCTACGAGCATGGCAAGGACGCCAATGTCATCGAGAAGAAGGTGGAGAACGGCAAGACCTACTTCGTCATCAACGACTTCGAAGCTTTGCGTGGTTTGTTTGGCGAGCTGTTGGCCGAGATCCAGCGCATCAAGAGCGAAGGCGACTATGCCGCAGGCAAGGCCATCGTGGAGAAGTACGCTGTCAAGGTTGACCCCGAACTGCACAAGGAAGTCAAGGAGCGTTACAACGCCTTGGGCTTGAAGCCCTACGGTGGTTTCATCAATCCCGAGATTGTGCCTGTCGTTGAAAACGGCCAGGTGGTCGATTACAAAGTCGAGTATCCTTCCGATTTCGTGGCACAGCACTTGAAATATGGCAAGGAATATAGTTTCCTGAAGGCGAAGCACTAATTTCAAAATAATAAACGCAAAGAGTCCTCGGCATCGTGATGTCGAGGACTTTTTTGTAGATCAATTTTTTTTCCTATCTTTACCGCCTCAAAACAAACACCATGAAAAAGTTTTTCACCAGTTTACTTGCTCTGTTAGGATTGGCTGCCTGTGGCCAACAAGGTTATGAAAACGCCGATGTCAACGGCTTCGCGGCGCAGATTGCCGACCCCGATGTCGTTTTACTCGATGTGAGAACCGCCAAGGAATTCGATGAAGGCCATCTCCAGAATGCCGTCAACATTGATGTCACGCAAGATGGTTTTGTCGAGAAAGCGAAGTCGATGCTGCCCATTGACAAAACGATAGCCGTGTATTGCCGCAGTGGTAAACGCTCGGCCCTTGCCGCAGGTGGGCTTACCAAGGAGGGCTACAAGGTCGTCAATCTCAAAGGCGGCATCATCGCATGGAAAGAAGCAGGGAAGCCTGTCGTGGCCGAAAGCCCAAGTGAGGATGATACCTACGAGGTTGATAGCTTCACCACCCCAAGTGGCAAGACGGTCAAGTTCCACGCCTTGGTACATGCTAGCATCCGCATTGAATACGACGGCAAGGAGATTCAGATTGACCCCGTGACGAAACTTGGCGAGAAGACCATCGACTTGGCCGCAATGCCCAAGGCAGATTACCTCTTCATCACCCATGAGCATTTCGACCATTTCGACACGACCGCCATCCAACTGTTGTCGGGCGACAACACCCAACTGGTGACCAATCAACGCTGCGCCGAGATGCTGGGCTATGGTACGGTGATGGCCAACGGCGACATGCTGCGACTGGCCAACGACATCACCCTTGAAGCCGTTCCTGCCTACAACACTACCGAAGGACATCAGCAGTTCCACCCCAAGGGAAGGGACAACGGCTTCATCCTCACCCTTGATGGACTGAGAATCTACATCGCCGGCGACACCGAAGACATTCCCGAGATGGCCGAGGTCAAAGACATCGATGTGGCCTTCATGCCTTGCAACCAGCCTTACACCATGACGGTGGAGCAACTCGTTAATGCGGCACGGGTGGTCAAGCCGAAGGTGCTGTTCCCCTACCATTACGGGCAGACGGATGTGAGCGGCATCCCGTCACAGCTTGAAAACGATGGGGTAGAGGTGAGGATTAGGCATTACGAATGATGTACGTGAGCAAACTCGGGCTTACGGGACTCCTTGACCATGACCATTGACCATGACCATGACTGCTTTCGCGGGTTGTTTGATGTTTCAACCCTTGGCTGAAGCAGTCATTGTCATAGTCATAGGTCATAGTCCAATATTCCCTTCTTTTTTAATCGCTGCGACCAACTCATCGCTGATGTTGTTCCCCATCTGGCGACAGACATCTTGGCTCCAGCGTTGCGCCATCTCGATGCGTGAGGCTTGGTCCTCCATGCCTTGCAGCATGGCGTAAATGTAACCGGCGTTGAAATTGTCGCCCGCTCCAACTGTGCTGATGGTCTCAACGGCCTGTACGGGATAGGTCTTGCAGCCGTCGGGTGTGTAGACGTGTATCGTGCGAGGTCCATCGGTCAGTATCAAAGTGCGGCAATGGCGGCTCACCCGTTCATAGATGGCATCGCCGTCATGCAGGCCATACATGTAGTCGAAATCCTCCATCGACCCACGCACAATGTTCGCCAGGCTCATGTTTTCCACGATATTGGACATCACTTCCGGCAAGTCGGCGATATGGTTTTTGCGGAAGTTCACGTCATAGTAGAGCCATGCACCTGCCTCGTGTGCTGTCCTCAACAAACTGCCCACGACAGGCCTTATGGCAGGGTTGATGGCGAAGAAAGAGCCAAAAAGCACCACGTCATCCTTACCTATTTGGGGCACGTTTCCGTCCAGCCAAACTGAGGCATGATCCTTATAAAACAGATATTGCGCGTCGTTGTTTTCGTCCAAGAAGGCCAGCGTGATATGCGACTTGGCTTTCTCGTGGCGGCAGACATATTCTGCTGACACGCCATTGTCGGTCAGGAAACGGCAGATGATGTCGCCCACATGGTCGCCACCCACTTCGGTCAGCATGGCGCAGGGCACGCCAGCCCGTCCGAGCGACACAATGCTGTTGAAAGTCGAGCCGCCAGGAACGGCTTTCTGTGGTTGGTCGTTCTTGAACAGGATATCCAGTACGGTCTCGCCGATGCCTATTACGCGTTTTGGGGTTGTGTTATTCATGAAATCTCATTTTTTGATGCATAATTCCATCCAACAGGAAGGGCTCGGAACATACTTGGAACCCCACTTTTTCATAAAAACCGATGGCATAGCACTGCGCTTCTATCTCAATGCAGTGAGCACCTTGATCTCCCGCCAACTTGATGGACTCTTTCATCACCTGAAGCCCATAGTTCTTGTTACGTTGGGTGGACAGGACGCGGCCAATATGCCATGTGTCAGAGTCTGGATCTTTGAAGACCCTGGAATAAGCCGCTATTTTACCTTCGCGCCATAGCGTGATATGGCTGGCGTAAAAATCAATGCCATCCAAATCCTGATAAGGGCAATTCTGTTCCAAGACAAAGACCGCCGACCGCGCTTTCAGAATCTCATAGAGCTCGAGGGTGGTCAGCTCATCAAAGGTTTGGATGACGACCTTTATCCCGTCATGGTCATTTTTCGTCATAAGTTTCCGCGTCAATGCTTGATTATACAACGGCAAAAATACTCAAAAAAAGGAAAGTCAGGGATAATTATCAATGAATATCCAAATAGTCAAAAAAAGAAGTTGGTGATTTGTCGATTATTTCGTATTTTTGTCACTTCATAAAACAACAATAATCAAGCAAAAAATTAAAACAAAACCACTATGCAACGCGTATTTGACTTTTTGAAAGCTTGTGGCACATACTATCTTGCCACGGTCGAAGGCGACCAACCCAGGGTCAGACCCTTTGGCACTATCAACCTCTTTGAAAACAAGCTCTACATCCAAACTGGCCATGTCAAACCAATTGCCCACCAGATCGAAGCCAATCCCAAGGTGGAGATTTGTGCCTTCAACGGCAAGGAATGGATTAGGGTGAGCGGCGTTTTGGTGGAAGACCCAAGAGTCGAGGCAAAGAAATCCATGCTCGACGCTTATCCGAATCTGAGGGCCATGTACGACGAGAACGATGGCAATACCGCAGTTTATTACATTAAAGACGGAAAGGCTACCATCAGTTCATTCACCACACAGCCTGAAGAGATTTCGCTCTGATGCCGTTGCCTATCATCAAGCAATCCACCAACAAAATCTACTACATGATCCTGCCCGAAGGGATCAAGGGCGATTTGTATGATGGGTTGAAAGGATTGTCGGGAAAACACGGCATTTCCATCGCCGTGATAGAAGATGTCAACTGGAACGATGACTTGACACCGTGGCCGGCAGAAGGTGTATTCAAGAAAGCGAAACCTTTTGGAGGGAAGGCGGCAGCATTCCTCGACAAACTGACCCATGAGATTATCCCTGAAACGGAAATGGACTTGGGTTTAGAGGATGCCGAAAGGACCCTTTTGGGCGTTTCATTGTCGGGCCTGTTTGCCGTATGGGCGGCTTTCAATACCGATGCGTTCGCCAACATCATCAGCATATCCGGGTCGCTGTGGTATGATGGCTTCGTCGAGTGGATGAAAGAGCAAACGCCATCGTCTCAGTTGAAAAAGGTCTGCATGTTGTTGGGCGAAAAGGAGAAAAACAGTAAGGAAAAAAGAATGGCGACAGTGGAGGAGAGGACCCTTGCCGCTGCCGACATACTGAAGGCAAAAAGCCAAGCTGCCGTTTCGTTTGAAATTGTCGAAGGGACGCATTTTTCGCCGATATTACCTAGGCTGGAGCGCGCAATGATGGCTTTAGAAGTATAAAAAAGGAGGTGGACTTTAGCTGAAAAAGCCGATATAACTCGTTGTTATATCGGCTTTTGCGGAGAGAAAGGGATTCGAACCCTTGGAACGCAAAGCGTTCAACGGTTTTCGAGACCGCCCCGATCGACCACTCCGGCATCCAAGACCGCCGCTATCGACCACTCAGCCATATCTCCGCTGCAAAAGTACAACATTTTTCGTTAGGTTGAGATTTTTCGCGAAAAAAAACTTTTTTCCGACGAAAACCCCTATCTTTGCAAAACTGAAAAGACCGCGTTTTAATGAGAGCCTTACGCATTTCTCCCGTCCTGTTTTTGCTTTGTGCAGCTCTGTTTTTTGCCTGCTCAAAGAAATCAGCATTTACCGAGAAAAATGCGCCCCTCCATTTCAACGAGTTGCGAGCAGTGGAGGCCTTGATGGAAACTGACCCTGTCAAGGCAATGGACAGTATAAACGGATTGGCGGCAACCCTGTCGGAGTCGTCTGTTACGCCTTTGGATGACATCGAGATGCAATTGCGGATGGTGCAAGCCCAATACAAAAACCGTTGCCTTACCGAACAAAGTCTCGACTTGTCGCCCATCGTTGCTTTTTACGACAGCCTGGCGGAGGTCTATCCCGAGGATGCCGATTTGCAGTATCTACGAGCCAATGCCTATTATTATAAAGGTGTGCAGTGGACATTCGCCAATGAGGATGTGAATGCCTTCAAGCACTATGTGAAGGCTTTGGAAGTGATGCACCAACGCGAGGAATGGAAAAACCCGTATGCAAAACGATTTGTGGCCTTGGCTTACACGCGTCTGTCGGAGATTCTATATCGTTATGGTATCCGTGAAGCAGCTATCGAAACCTGCCACAAAGCGGCTTCATATTATGAGTCGGAGGCTGACCTCGCGGCTATGCTACGCTTCGAGGCTACCATTTACCAGTCTCAAAAACAATATGACAAGGCTTTGGCACTTTTTCAGGAGGCTGACGAAAAGGTTTCGGTAGGGGACGACCCCATTCAGTTGTCGATAGGTGCAAAGTTTTTGGAGATTCATCAATATGACTCGGCGTTTCCTCATTTGGAACATGCTTTTTTGAAAGGTGACCGTTTCGCACGCATGGATGCAGCAGCCAAGTTGGCGGAAATCTGTCGATGGAAGGGACTACTTGACGAAGAGATGTCATACAACCGTTTTTATGTGGAAAGCTCGATGATGGAAAACCGTATGGCGTCACGAAAGATGGAAATCGAATACCTGTACGATGTGTTCAGGCGGCCAAAACCCGCTGACCCATCATCACCTGAAGGCAACGGCTTCTCCTCCTTGATGCTCTCGCTGTTTCTGATGCTCGTCATTGCTTTCTTGGCTTACATCATCGTCCGCAACCGCAAGCGTATCAGTCATATAGAGAACAAGATCACGACCATTGAACAGAAGCACGAACAAGAAAACGCAGATAAAGACCATGAGATTGAACAGATTTCACAGGCCTTGAATGATACCCGAGAGCAATTGAATGCCCAACGAGTCGATTTTGACGAGGCTTGGCAATCCTTTATGTCTGCTGCTGTTGTAAACAAGATCAAGTATTCCGTTGAGGGTAAGGACATTATGATCAAAAATGTGGGCGTGTTTCCCAAACTGAAGCTGAAAGAAATGGACTATATCGCACTAGTGCAGGAAGCCAACCGATGTTTCCCGGATTTTTCGTCACGATTCCTGAAAGACTTCCCTGAACTGAATGTGGCCGATTTGCGTCACAGTTGTTTGGGCCTGCTGGGTATGAATGACGCTGAAATTGCTGTGATGGAAGGCATCTCCTATAGTGGTGCAAATCGTCGTACCAATAAGATTTTGACGGCAGTGGGGCTGGGTGATAACCTTGAGCAAGCTATGATAACTTATTTGAAAAAGAGTAATGTAAATAGTTAAAATACAGTTGATTATTTTGATTTTGTTGAGATTTGTTGAGAAATTGGATAAGAAAAAATGAAGCATTTGGAAAAAACATGTATATTTTTGTTTCGTCAAAAAACAAACGCCATGAATACATCAATTACTATTTCGAAAAAGGTCCTTGTGACTTTAATGTTGTTGCTGGTTGCATTTACCGGCAATGCCCAAACGAAAAGACTGAAATCCTATCTTTCCACGACAACCTATTGTGTCCCTGGCATGACGCCATATGTGGAAAACGCCATCGCTTTCGATTGCCGGACAGCAGTCTACAAGCAATTTGAACCTGGCAAATTCAAGGCTACGGTGGAAGTCGTTACCGTTTTCAGAAAAGGTGAAGAATCGGTGTTCTCCAAGGTGGCTGTTGACAGCCCTGTGGTGACCGATACCACCAAACTCGATGGCGCTTATATCGATCAGCAGCGCTTTTCTTTGGCAAATGGTGAGTATCAGATGGAAATCTGCATCACCGATTTGAACAGCGGCGATGTGCTGCCGCCTACAACGGTCACTGTGGAAGTCAACTATCCCGACAACACTCCGGCCATTTCCGACATCCTTTTGTTCGATTCCTACTCGAAAGCCGTAAAGCCAAACGATTGCACCAAGAGTGGCTTCGACTTCTTGCCTCGCGTGTATCCTTTTTATGGTGCCAATGAGAACAAACTGAATTTCTACGCCGAGATTTACAACAGCGACAAGCTGTATGACGAAGGCAAGTTCTTGGTCAATTACTACATCGAGACCGTCGAGTCTTCGAATCGCATGCAGAACTATTTCTTCAACAAACGCTTCGATGTGAAGAAGGTGGATGTGTTGCTCAACACCATTGATATCTCGGAGCTGCCTTCGGGCAACTATTACCTTGTTGTTGAGATGCATGACCGCAGCAACGAGTTGATTTGCTCCAAGAGCTGGTTCTTCCAACGCAGCAACCCCAATGTGGCCTTCGAGATGGAGGACCTTGCTGGCGTCAATGTGGCCAATACCTTTGTCGGCAACATCACTGAAATCGACACGCTGCGCAAGTACATCCGTTACCTCGACCCGATTTGCAGCGAGATGGAACGCGACTATTCCTCCAATTTGGTTCGTACCGACGACATGAAGACCATGCAGCAGTTCCTTTTCAACTTCTGGAGTAAACGCTTTCCGATGAATCCAAAGCAAGGCTTTGATGATTATCTGGCTGCCGTGCGCCGCGTCAATATGTCCTTCAGTACCACGGCATTCCCTGGCTATCGCAGCGACCGCGGCTATGTGTTCCTGAAATACGGTCAACCCGACAAGATCATGGAGGTGCCCGACGAACCCGCAGCTCTTCCATACGAGATTTGGCATTATTATGAGGTGGCCAATCAGCATAACAAGAAGTTCGTCTTCGTGGCTCCCGACCGCTCTTCCAACGACTATCAGCTGATCCATTCTAACATGGTCGGTGAAATCAACAACCCGCGTTGGCAGATGGAAATCTATGGTAATGTTTACGGTCAGGGATACGACCAAGGTGTTGACCAGACCGAGTACGAGAGAGGCTGGGGCTCCCATGCCGGCGACCTTTATAACAACCCGAGATAAACGATGTCAGCAATCGGATTTCATATTGTGAAGTTGTGGGTGGCTTTCCTGTCCATCCATCCCTATTGGCTTCTTTATCTGAAGTCCGATTGCTATTTCTTTTTGGTGTATCATCTGTTGCGCTATCGTCGTAAAGTGGTCAGACAGAACCTGTTGAATTCTTTCCCGGACAAGGATGAGAGAGAAATCAAACACATAGAACGGCGTTTCTATCAAAACCTCTGCGACTTGTTTGTGGAGGCTCCCAAGATGCTGCGCATCAATAAAAACGGCTATCAGGGTCGTATCACCTATACCAATACCGATGTGGTGCAAGGCCTTTATGAGCAAGGCGAAAATGTGTTTTATGCCATCCCGCATTCGGGCAATTGGGAGTGGTTCGGCAAGATGATCCCCGCGTTTACCCAACATAAGGGCTTGGCGGTGTACAAGAGGGTGGAGAACCCTGTTTTCGAACGGCTGATGCTGTATATTCGTACATACGGCAGCAACTTGGAGATGGTGGAGTCGAACTCGGTGCTGAGGCGCTTGGCACAACTTCGCGGCACGACAAATGCTGTGCTAATGATGGCAGACCAAACTTCGCACGGCCTGGCCACGGACTACTGGACAGAGTTTTTGCATCAAGACACATGCTGGTTCACGGGTATCGAGCGCATCGCCAAAAAGTTGGATTATGCCGTCGTGTTTGTCGACATGAGAAGGCAGGGCAGGGGACGTTATGTGGTGAGTTTTGAATTGGTTACTGACAATCCCAAAGAAACGGCTGACGGAGAGATCATGGAACGTTATGTGCGTTGCGTGGAGCGTTTCATCGAGGCCAACCCAGACAATTGGCTGTGGTCCCACCGCCGCTGGAAACACCAAAGACCTCAAACGAAGAAAGCATGAAGGTGGCCGTAGTCATATTGAACTACAACGGACGGAAGTTTCTCGAAAAGTTCCTGCCCAATGTCATCGCCAACTGCGACCCGACTTTGGCTGAGATTGTCGTGGCCGACAATGCCTCTACTGACGATTCGGTGGCTTTCATGCGTGAGCACTTCCCTGGCATTCGCTTGATTGAGAATGGTAGCAATGGCGGCTTTGCAACAGGATACAACCTTGCCTTGCGACAGGTGGAAGCCCAGTATTATGTGTTGCTCAACTCAGATATCGAGGTGGCCCCGCATTGGATAGAGCCCATCATCGAGCTCATGGATGCCGACCCGCAGATTGCCGCCTGTCAGCCCAAAATCTTGTCATACTACCACAAGGAACGGTTTGAATATGCTGGTGCGAGTGGTGGCTTCATCGACAAGTATGGCTATCCCTTCTGCCGTGGCCGCGTGTTCCAAAACTTGGAGGTTGATGAGCACCAATACGACGAACCGAAAGAGGTCTTTTGGGCCACGGGTGCCTGCATGTTCGTCCGTGCCGACTTGTACCACCAGATTGGAGGACTTGATGATAGCTTCTTTGCCCACATGGAGGAAATCGACCTTTGCTGGAGACTTAAGAATGCTGGTTATAAGGTGTTTTGTTGTCCCCAGTCGTGGGTCTACCACATTGGAGGAGGCACCCTGCCGAAGAATTCACCGCGCAAGACCTACTTGAACTTCCGCAATAACCTCTCGTTGTTGGTGAAAAACTTGCCTGAACAGCGTGTGCATCGTACCATCTTCTATCGCATCTTCCTCGATTGGGTGGCGGCACTGAAGTTCCTCTTCGAGGGCTGCCCAAAAGACTTTGGAATGGTTTTCAAGGCACATTGGGATTTCTACAAAAGGTTGAAATCCTTGAAAGCATATAGGAAAAACAGTGAGCACAAGAGTGTAAGCTGTATCTATCAACGCAACATTGTCTTCGATAATGTGCTTCGTAAGAAAAAGAAATACAGCGAATTGAAAGAAAGCGATTTCACCATGTAGAGACGCAACGCATTGCGTCTCAGAAACGTATTCGTATTATTCCAAGGCCTCAATTGCCTTCGCATATCCTTCCAATCCCAAACCTGTAATACAATTCACGCAAGCCTCTGCCGTGAAGGAATGCCTGCGATAAGGCTCCCTTTTCGAAATGTCGGAAATATGCACCTCAATGACAGGAATACTGATAGCGCGAATGCAGTCTGCGATGGCGATTGAGGTGTGGGCGTAGGCTCCTGGATTCATCACCACGGCATCAAATCGGCCGTCGGCTTCTTGTAACTTGTCAATTAGTATGCCTTCGTGATTGGACTGGAAATAGGTGATCTCATGTTGTGGATAGCGTTTGCAGAGTTGGGGCAAATAGGCGTCGAAGGAAATATTTCCGTAGATTTCAGGCTCGCGTTTGCCTAATAGGTTGAGGTTGGGGCCGTTGAGGATGAGGATGTTCATTGCTGTGCGTTTTTATGACGCAAAAGTAATGCTTTTGTTGGAATAATAAGCTATAAAAAAGGCAGGAGCGGTTTCCCTTCCGCTCCTGCCTTACACATAATCTTTATATGGCCTTATTTCATTTTAGGATGTTTGGCAGACGATAGCTCGTTTGGTTTTCCATGGCTCTGAGGATGGTTTTGAAGTCTTCAGGGAGAAGTTCCCATATTTTCAAAGCTATGCCATCTGGAATCGTTTTGTAGAAGGCTTCAGCGATGCCGCCTGTGATGCAGGCGAGGGTGTCGCTGTCGCCGCCCAAGGAAACCGCCAACCTGATGGCTGACTCGAAGTCGGTGCTGTCCAAGAAGGCCACCATGGCTTCGGGTACTGTGCCTTGGCAGGAAGCGTCCCAGTCGTAGACAGGACGAATCTCATCACATGTGCGGTTGAGATTATAGCCGTATTTTGTTGATATATAATTTCTTATCTCTTCTTTGCTTTTCCCGTTGCGAGCCATGAAAATGGCTGCTGCTGTCGATTGCGCCCCTTTGATGCCTTCGGGATGGTTGTGGGTGATGGCTGCCGAAAGACCTGCCACACGTTCCGTTTCTTCCAAGGTGTTGAACATCCATCCGTTTGCGCTGCAACGCATGGCGGCACCGTTACCGAATGAGTTGTAAGGATGACGTATCCCATCTCTAAAAGATTCAGGCTCAAATAGCCAACGGTAAAAACCATGTCCATAGCCGCCCATAGGGCAGGGGTACTTCTTGGCGAAGCTCAGAAATGAGGCTTCCAAGGTGTCCATGCCGTGCTGCGGGTCGTTAAGTAGCCAATTTGCTACGGCCATGGTCATGACGCTGTCGTCGGTGTAGTTGCTTTTCGCGTCGAACAGCGGAAATTCTGTGGTCTTAATGTTGTTAAATTCATATACCGATCCAACGGTATCTCCTATAATTGCTCCTAACATGGTGTTTGATGTTTGATTGTTGAAATGATAATTAACTATGTTAAATCTTCGATTTCAACGTAGTCAATTGTTGAATTGTTGTTTGATGCCATCAGTCATAGTTACACCAGCTCAGTCCAGAAGTCCATCGGAAGATGAATGTTGGGCACGTTGATGGCTCCAGCAAACAATGGCGCGATCTCACTGGGAGTGAAGCCAGCAATGCCGCAACCTATCTTAGTGACGAGGAAGGTCAGCTCAGGATGCATGTCGGCAAAACGGATAAACTCCTCCACATAGGGCAGGATAGTGTCGGGGCCGCCTTGCATCGTGGGGATGGCGTAGCTTTGGCCTTGCAACCCCACGCCTTGACCCATTATGGCTCCAAATTTCTCCGCAGCGATGCGTGCTGCGCCACCTGCATGTGCTCCGGCAAGGTTGCTGCCAAAGACGAAAATCTCGCCGTCCTTAAGGTTTTTGATATTCTCAGGCGTGATGCGGTCGCTGAATTCGCCTATCTCATGGTAATTTTTGGAGGAGCGGTGCTCCATGCTACGGTAGGCCTTGCGTTCTTCTCTCGACATAGCCGAAGTGGCGGCGAAGCCCATTGAGAATCGCGAGAACATTGACATTTTGGCTTTGCGTTCCTTTACCCATGCCTCACGCATGCCAGCGTTATCGTCGACAAAAGCCATGTGGTTGTCGATGGAGAGCGAGGCAGAGGTGGCTTGCACGTCTTGGTTAGTTCCGATGTAAGCAAAGTTCCAGCCTTCCTCGTCTTTCATGCGTTCCACCAAGGCTTTGATGGCTTTGCCGCTGTATTCCTTGGAGGCGTTCTCCAGACCATCGGTAATGACGGTCACCACTGCTGTGGCGTCTTCCTTGTCCTTAATGGCCTTGTGCAAGGCATTGATACTAATGCCCATGGCATCATATAAGGGTGTGCAGCAACAGGGTTGATACTCTTTGGAAGTCAGCTCCTTGACTTCGGCGACCGGCACCATGTCGTATACCATGGTTTTTTCGCAGCTGCAGAAGACCATCAGCGACAAGAAGTGTTCTTGCGTGTCCTTGAAACGTTCCTGAGCTGAACGGATGCCACCCACGGTTTCGTTAAATCCTGCTATGGCCGCTTTTGCAATGCTACTCATCGAGCCGCTTTTGTCGAGGATAATCAGATTATAGACCTGCGTCTTTGAGTTTGTGTTTCTTGTTTCCATAACTTATTGTTTTATTGTGATTTTAAGATTATATAATTATTATTGATTCCTAACTACTAACTATTAACTCCTAACTGAACAACTGAAAAACTGATTAGAATTCTTGGCGTGAGTTATCTCCTTCTTTGTATTTATCATAGCGCTGTTTATTGAAGCGGAATTTTGTTCCCCAGCGGCGCGTTGAGCGGCTGTCGTCGTCACGAGATGAAGAGTAGGAGGGACGAGGCGCAGGTGTCGTGTCGCCAAAAAGAGCGTCGATGCTCATGCTGCGCATCTCATTGTGACTGCCAAAAAAAGTTGGCGCGTTGTCGTCCACCTCTTCAATAATGCCAGTCTGAAGCATTTTCTTGTGAAAATTGCGTCTGTCAAACTGTACACCGAGGATAGCCTCGTAGAGCCGTTGCAGCTCCGACATCGTAAACTCTTTGTCCAAAAGGCCGAAGCCTACAGGTTCGAAATGGATGTCTTCACGGATTTTCTCCATAGCTTTGTGTAGGATGGAGTCGTGGTCGAAGGCGAGTCTTGGCACTTCGTTGATGCCAAACCACTTGGCTTGAGCTGCATCGTCGCCGCCTTGCACGTCCGATTTCCTGGCCAAGGCATAAAAGGCAATGGATATCACTCTTTCTCGTGGGTCGCGGTTGACATCGGAGAAGGTCCCTAATTGCTTGAGGTAGTTCAAGTTGAGCCCGGTTTCCTCCACTAACTCGCGCAGGGCGCATTGTTCAGCGGTCTCATCCATGCGAAGAAAGCCTCCTGGCAAGGCCCATGCTCCTTTGAAGGGCTCGATACCCCTTTCGATGAGTAGGATCTTCAACTCATGGCCATCGAAGCCAAACACCACGCAGTCGGTAGCCACTGCTGGATGCGGATAGTCGTAGGTGTACTTTTGCATTCCCATCTTGTGTAAATTTGACGCAAAATTACAACTATTATTGAAACTGGCAATGGAAAATGTGTAAAATTTACACTTTCGATTTGCAGGTATTTTGTAAAATACTGATATTTAACTATTTATTTAGTGTAATTTTTACACAATTTAAATAGTTTAGTCGGCCACATCCATATTGCTTGATTCAGCCTTGTTGCTGACGGCACCGGGTTTGTCCTGCTGTTCAATAATGTCAGTGATGACTTCGGAATGGAACATCTCGTCGACAAATTCACGGGTCCTTGAGTGTTTTTTGTGCCAATCTTTACCGTCTTGCTTGGTCTTGGAGACGATGTTTTTCATTTTTTGGTTGAAACTCAACAGGCTTCGATAGACACGATAAATGAGTTTTTCTCTGTCAATCAAGGGGATGAGTATGGAATTGATGACGATGCTAAATAGGATGACGGAGAAGACGATGTTTCTGGCAAACATGGCCGTTTCGAAGTCGGGGATGTAGATTAGGGCTTGGGTGGCCAACACGGCTGCTGTCAGTCCTTTCGGATTGAGTGCCGACATGAAGGCCAGTTCCTTGTCTGGAATGCCCTCTTTCTTTGAGACTGCAAAGCGTACGGCTGGGATACGGATAATGAATAATAATATGCTGATTCCCAATCCAATGACTATAGGTTGCCATTGCTTCAATTGGATAGAAATACCCACGTAGATAAAGAAGAAGGTCTTAAGAAGAAGGACTAGTTCCGAAAACAATGAGCGTTCGGTCTCATTCAGGTTGACGGGTATTTTCTTGATGAATTTCTTGAGCCAAGCATTATAAATGGCATCGATGTTGGCAAGTCCAATACCGAATGCTAAGGCTGCAATGGCACCGCTGAAGCCCATCCATTCGTTGATACCATAGATAATGAACACGAAGGCGGGTGTCGTTAGGATAGAGTATTTGATGTTGCGGATGCGGTCGAGGATCAAGGCCCAGAAGATGGCACCGATGAGGCCCATCACGGTGGCAAGGATAAATGAAGAGAAGATGTTACCGAGAATGGCACCAAATTCCAGGTGCTTGCTCTTGATGGCTTGCATGAGGGCCAAAGCAAGCACGATGCTGAACACATTACCGATGGCGGCCTCCAAAATGAGCATGATGGCGGGTTTCTCCGACATGTGCATCTGTCTGACAATCGGGATGACAACAGCTGAGGCTGTCCCGCCCAACATGCAGCCTAGAATCATGCTGATGACTGGACCCAAGTCTAAAACGAACCATCCAACAAGCCAAACTGCGATAGCAGAAAGCACGAAGTTCAATGCGGTGAGCTTCAATGCTCCCTTAAACGAGTTTTTCAAAGCGCTGAATCTCAATTGAGTGCCACTTTCAAACAGGATGGTAACCAAGGTGATGCCCGAAAACAAACTGCCTGCATTGCCCAAGCTCTCTGGTGAAATCCAATGGAATACTGGGCCGATGAGCAGACCGATGATGATGAGGAACAACACATCGGGGATGCGTTTGCGGCTGAAGATTTCGCTGAACAGGTGAGCCGTGAATATCAATAGACCAATGATGGCAATAGTCAGGCCTATTTCGCGCGATGAGCTGCTGGTTGACACCTGTTCAAGGACATTCTCCACGGCATTATGTTGTTTAAGCGTGTCGGACAACGGAGCGATGGTGTCGGTGATTCTCGACAGTGTGTTGGTGGTGGGTATGAGTCCTGATTGAAGCATGTCGTTGGTTTAGTTGAAGAGTCTCCAGTTGATTCCGATGAATATCTTGCTGCTGCGCATAGGGTAGTGTGGGGCGATGAAAGCATCGTAGTTGCCCGTAAGTAGGAACATATTGTTGTATGCCACGAAGATATGGGCTTTCTTGACTTTGAGCGTTACAGCCAGGTCGATGAAGGGGAAATTGCCGATTTGCACCTCGTTTTGCAGATAAAAAGTGCGTGTGGCTGGCATATAGGCATCGGCGTAATACTTGGTGAAATAACGAACCGTGAGGCTGGGATGTAAGGTGGCCGCCTTGTGGAAGATGGGTTGCGAATAGCCAATCTTTAGTTGTCCCAATAGCAATGGGAGGTGCATAACCTCTTCATTGCTCGACTTTTGCAGACTGGCAAAACCTTCAATATCAAAGCGTCCTAAGCTTTGATAGAAGCTAAGATAGGCTTCGCGGACACTGAACATGTCGTTGAATTGGGTCGGGCGGGCATCAGTGCCAAAATAGATTAGGTTGGAAATAGTGGTTTGCTTGACGCCGATGCAATAGTTCTTGTAGTTATATTTCAGGTTGAAAGACAGGTAAGTGGCGGCTTTGAAGTCGTTTTCCCAACGGAAGTGGTTTGAGTTGTAGTTTTCTTCAAACCAGTTGGCTGACTGTCTTTTGAGTTCGGCATCAAAGGTGGCTACTCCGTAGTTTTTGTTGGCGGTTCCGATGAATTGTTTCCATTGTCCCTTGAGGTCGAAGTCACCAATTTGATAACCCAAGGTAATGAGTTCGCCTTGTCCCGTGATGCGTGTCGACTTGAACAAGTTGACGATGATGCCTCCATTCACGCTAAGTTGGTTATAATTGCGAGTGAGAGTGGTTTCTTCTTCCAGATAGTCGAAGTGTTTTACCTGATAAAAGCCGTGTGTGACACCGGCATACAGATAAAAGGGAATGTCGTCGCTGTATTTCTGATACCCTAAGCTACTCCATTTCAGCGTGTTTTTGATGGCTCTGACTAAGGTGGTATCTGTCGTTTTTCTGTCGTTGAGCAAAGTGTCGTAGGGGTGGTAAAAGGCGACAGAAGGGGAGGTTTCGTTGTAGTACAGTTTGTTGTTCAGGTAGCTGAAACTGTGACAAATTCTTCCCAAAGTGAATTTTCTTTCCTTTGTTTCTTGAACAACCTCCTGAACAGAGGATTGAATACTATCTGTAGCAATAGTGTCCGTAACAACAGTGTCTGTAGCGATGGAATCCGTGGCGATGTTGTCTGCAAGAATGGATTGAATGGAATCGTTGGTTACTGGGGAACTCTCTTTCTTTGTTTGGACCTTCTTTTTGGATAACAAGTTGAAATAGTGCTCGAATCCTATTCCGCTGGACACCACAAAGTTAGTGGCATTGCTGAGGTTGACTGGGATGACGGAGTTATCGGTTTCGGTGTGCGAGATGTAATTCTCGTCGTTGACGATACCGCCGTTTTCGCCCATTTCGAGTTTGTTGCGATACCAATAAGCCCCCACGCCGTAGCGTTCGTTTTTAGTAATGTATTTCGCATTCACCCAGAATGCGTTGTTGATGCTCTTGTTGTTATTGAATGTGGCGGGAGCATAGTCTGTATCGAAGGCAAAAGAGATGAGTAGGCGAGGGGTGACTTGTCTGCCGAACCTCACGTGAAAATGCTGTTCCAGATCACCGACGGTCATCAGATAGCGGATTTCAGAGTAGGGTAGGACCGACAGGTAGGAAAGCATATTGTTTTCGTTCTGCATGAGGGCAGAGAAGGCAGGGAGGGTCATGTCGAATCCTGTCCGATGCAGATAATTGAATCGCATCGATTTATGAGCCATTCCTGTGTTGCTCAGTGTGTTATAGATAGTAGGGGCTTGTTGCAGATAATCGTATTGAGCTGCGTGGAAAGTCGTTGTGTCGACGACTTTGGAGGCATTCAGGAAGATACTGTCGAATGCATAGGCGTTGTAGGTGACGAAGGTGGAATCGATGGGAAGGGAAGGGGTGGGGGAAGGTTTTTTGGGAGCAATACTATCTTGTGAAGGATTTTGTGAAAATCCTAATATATTGATAGTTAGTAAAATAAAAACAAATGCCAATCTTTTGGCCATACTTTCAAATTTGGCTGTAAAAGTAATAAAAATTTGGGAATGATGCGATGTAAATAAGAGGAAAGGTGGGGAAAGGGTAGGGTGGAGACTCTATAGTGCATCAGCGCCCGTGTCGAAGACACGGCATCCCATTGTCCCCACACGGGGCCGTGTGGGGCCCGTAAACAGCAAAGCCCGCCAGCATCCGCTGACGGGCTCTCCGTTTAGGGTGGGCGGCGAACTACTTT